>MWEZ01000033.1 GCA_002071335.1 Verrucomicrobia bacterium ADurb.Bin018 | reverse complement strand
CGTTTGAGATAGGTGTTTAAATCAACGCCCAAAGGAAACCGATCCTCTTTTGCCTTCTCATCCTATCTGTGGAAAAATAAGGGTCGCAGAGCGGATATTTTTCCACGCTATGGAAAAGGTTTGGTGAGATTTTCCACACAATGGAACAACTTTGGGCCAGTTTTTCCACACTGTGGAAAAACAGAGGTCAATTTTTCCACACTGTGGAAAATCCCGCCAATGCGGGATAAAAATATTTCCACGCTGTGGAAAACCTGTCGGAATGCCGTCTATGGATGGGCGGCGAGGCTGGCGATGATGGAATCGCAGACGTAATCCACGGCGCGGGGCAAGAGGCCGGCGACGTTGATGCGGCCGCCCTTGACCATGTAGATGCCTTTTTCCTCGCGCAGGTAATCCACTTGGGCGTCGCTGAGGCCGCTGTAGGAGAACATCCCTTTTTGGTGGACAATGAAGGAGAAATCCTGGCCACTGCGCTGGTGGAGGCCGGAGGCCAGAAGCTGGCGGTTGCCGGCAATGCGTTGGCGCATGGCGTTGAGTTCCTGCAACCAGAGGTCGCGCAGTTCGGGGTCTTCCAACACCAGCCGGGCGAGCATTCCCCCGTGTTTGGGCGGGTTGGAGTAGATGACGCGCACAATCCGCTTGATTTGCGAAATCGCGGCGTTGGCGGCTTTGTCGCTGGCGGCCACGATGGAAAACGCACCGACGCGCTCCGCGTAGAGGCCCATGTTTTTTGAGAAGGAGGAGGCCACCAAGGCTTCGGGCGCTTTGCGCAGGACGGCCAGCAGGCCGGCGCGGTCTTCCGCCACGCCGTCGCCAAAGCCTTGATAGGCGAAGTCGAAGAACGGCAGCCAGCCGGCTTGGGCGGCGATATCGGCCACGCGTTCCCAGCCGGCGGCGGGGATGTCCGCGCCGGTGGGGTTGTGGCAACAGACGTGCAGCAGGACGGTGTCGCCGGCGGGAATCTTGGCGAGATCGGCGCACATGGCCTCCACATCCACGCCGCGGGTGGCGGGGTTGTAGTAGGCATAGGATTTTACGGTGAGGCCGGCGGCGGTGAACAAACTCTGGTGGTTATCCCATGAGGGCGACGGCAGCCACAATGTGCCACCGCGACGGAAGTTTCTGAGCAGTTCCGCGCCGATGCGCAGGCCGCCGGTGCCTCCGGGTGATTGGCAAACCGCCACGCGGTTGCCGGCGAGTCCATGGAAGTCGGCGCCGAAAACCAACTGGGCCACTTGCGCGTCAAATTCTGGGGTGCCGGAAATGGGCAGATAGGTCTTGGTTTTTTCGCTTTCCCAAAGGCGGCGTTCAGCGCGTTTGACGCTTTCCAGGACGGGCGTGTTGCCGTTTTCATCCATGAACACCCCCACCCCCAAATTGACTTTGTTCTGGCGTGGGTCTTTGCGATAGGCCTCGGTCAGGCCGAGAATCGGATCGGCGGGCGCGGCTTCGATGGAAGCGAGAAACATGGCGTATCCTCTGGCGGTTATTTATTTTTTTTAGGACGCTTGTCTTATGGATAGTAGGCCTCGACCCACGGGCGGATGGTTTCTTCGGCAACCTTGGTGATGCCCATTTCGCGGCGGGCGTTTTCGACGGAGTCGGAAGCGTGCGCGGCGTTGACCATGATGTCCTGGCCGAACTCGCGCCGGACAGAGCCGGGCAGCGCCTTGCTGGGGTCGGTGGGGCCCAAGATGCCGCGGATGCGCGAAATGGCGTTGGCGCCGGCATAGACCAGCAGCAGGCAACGCAGCGTGCCGGGCTTTTCTTTTTCTTCGGGCAGGAGGCCTTCGCCCCAACGCCCGGTCATGAATTGCACGATTTGATAGAACTGGTTGTCGCCATACATCGGGCCGACCAGCTCGCCCAGTTGGCCCTTGATGGCCTCGGGGATTTCCATGCCGAGTTCGGCGGCCACGGCTTTGGCGGCGCGCTCGGCCACCTTGCCTTTCAGCTTTTCGCGCAGGACATCGCGGACGGGGCCGTAGAACTCCTCCGCTTCGGCGACCGTCATGCGGTGAATCTTGGCGCCGACGATGCGCAGGCCGGAGCGGGAGAAAATATCAATGATCAGGCCGGGGCGGGCGCTGGCGAAGCGGAAGTTGTCGGGCTTGAGAATCACCAGCGCTTCTTCGGTGGCGGCGCCTTGCGGGACATCGCCGGCGGACTCGACCAAGCCGCCGCATTCCACGCTGTATTTGGCCCACAGCTTGAGGGTTTCGCCGGCGGCATGGAGGCTAGGGCCGATGAACACGGCGGGTTCGAGATAGTGAATCGCGCCGGCGGCATCCAGAATGTAGTCGCCGTAGGTATCGCGCACGGTTTCGCCGCTGTTGGTGGGGCGAATGGGACCGGTGACATCCTTGACGAGCTGAATGGCATTCTCGCCTTCAAAAAGCAGCATCATGACGCGGCGGCGTTGGCCGGTGGCCGGGTCCGGGCCATATTCGCGCGCGACGTAATCCGCCAGAAAAGGCCGAATGGGCGCATCAATTTCCGCATCGTTGCGGATTTGCGCGGCATAGGCGTCGGCAAGCTCGGCGCTGGGCGCAAACATGCGCGCGGCCACGAAATCCAAGCCGGTGCGGCTGATGTAGCGCGCGATGACGCCGCCGGTGCGCGACTTGGCGACGGTGTAGGGATTGATCAATACAAAAGCGAGTTCTTTGGCCATGGGGAATCCTTTTCTCGGTGGCGGTTCAGTTGGGGGTCAGGGCTTCAATCAACTTGGCGAGCTTTTCCCGTTTGGCCTGCAACTCCCGCTTGCGGGCGCGGGCATGTTCGACCACGTCGGGCTTGGCGCGGCTGACAAAGTTTTCGTTTTCCAGCCGCTTGCTGGCTGCGGCCAGTTCCTGCTCGGTCTTTTGCAGTTGGTCGGCGAGGCGCTGGCGTTCGGCGGTGACATCCACATGGCCGGCCAACGACATGAACAGCGTGCCCAGCGGAGTGATGATGCTGGGCATGGCCTTGGCGGGGGTAAAGTCCATTTCGACTTCCAGCTTCTGCGCCTTGAGATAAGGCAGGTAAGCCGCGCGATCGGCGCGCACGCGCTCGCCAATGGCGATATCCGCCGGGCGTAGCACGAAGTCAGCGGCTTGGCTGGGTGGGAGGCTGTAGTCCGCGCGCAGGTTGCGGGCGAGGCCAATCGCGGCGTGTTTGGCATCCACGTAGGCCACGGCCGCGGGTTGCACGCCCCAGGCGGCGAGTTCTTCTTCTTCCATCACGCGTGGCCACGAGGCAATCATGACGGATTCCGCCAACACGGTATAGCCCAGCCCCTGCCAGAGTTCTTCGGTCAGGAAGGGCATGATGGGATGCAACAGCCGCAGGGCGTTGGCGAACACATAGTGCATGACCTTGAGGACCTCGGCCTTGCGGGCGGCATCGGTGCCGTTGAGCGGCTGCTTGGCATACTCGACATACCAGTCGCAATACTCGTGCCAGAAGAAATCATAGATGGCTTTGGCGTAATCGTTGAACCGGCAGCGCTCGATGTTTTCATCGCACGCGGCGATGGTTTTGTGGAGCCGGGCGAGGATATGCTGGTCGTCGGCGGTCAGCAGTTCCGGCGTGAAGTCCGGATCGCTCACGTCGGGGGGGGCCTCGCCGGCGTTCATTTGCAAGAACCGCGCGGCATTCCAAATCTTGGTGCCGAAATTGCGGCCCAACTCGAACTTTTCCTTGGAGATATAGACATCCTGCCCGGTGGCGGTCAGCGCGACCAAACTGAAGCGCAGGGCATCGGCGCTGAAGTCGCCGATGATGCTGAGCGGGTCAATGGAATTGCCCAGGCTCTTGCTCATTTTGCGCCCTTGGTTGTCGCGCACGGTGCCGTGCAGATAGACCCGGCGGAAGGGCACTTCGCCCATGAACTCCAGGCCGGCCATGATCATGCGCGCCACCCAGAAGAAAATAATTTCCGGGGCGGTCACGAGGTCGTTGGTAGGATAATAGTAGCGCAGGTCAGGGTTGTCCTGCGGCCAGCCGAACACGCTGAACGGCCAGAGCCATGAGCTGAACCACGTGTCCAGCACGTCTTCATCCTGTTTGAAGTTGGTGGTGCCGCATTTCGGGCATTTTTCTGGCGCGGTCTTGCTCGCCCATTCGTGCTGGCAGCCGGGCTCCTGACAATAGAACACGGGAATCCGGTGCCCCCACCAGATTTGGCGGCTGATGCACCAGTCGCGGATGTTTTCCATCCATTCCAGGTATACCTTGCTCCAGCGTTCCGGCACAAAGCGGATGCGCCCATCCTTGACGGCATCAATGGCGGGGCGTGCCAGCGGCTTCATTTTGACGAACCACTGCGGCGAGAGGCGCGGCTCCACGGCCGTGTGGCAGCGGTAGCAATGGCCCACCGCGTGCGCGTGCTCGTCAATCTTGACCAGCAAGCCCGCCGCCTGCAAGTCGGCCACCAGTTTCTTGCGGCATTCTTCGCGCGACATCCCCTGATAGGGCCCGGCGTTTTCGTTCATCTGCGCGCGGGGGGTCATCACATTGATCATCGGCAGCGCGTGGCGGCGGCCCATGTCGAAGTCGTTGGGATCATGCGCGGGGGTCACTTTCACCGCGCCGGTGCCGAACTTGGGATCCACAAAATCGTCTTCAATCACGGGGATTTCGCGATTCAGGATTGGCAGCACCAGTGTTTTTCCCTTGAACTTGGCATAGCGTTCGTCACGCGGGTTCACCGCCACGGCGGTATCGCCCAGCATGGTTTCCGGGCGGGTGGTGGCCACGACCACATATTCGCTCTTGCGCCCGCCCTTGACGGGGTAGCGGATGTGATACAACCGGCCGGCCTGCTCGGTGTGCTCGCTTTCTTCGTCGGAGAGCGCAGTCTCGCAGCGCGGGCACCAGTTGATGATGTATTCGCCGCGGTAGATCAGCTTTTTGTCGTAGAGCCGCACGAAGGTTTCCGCCACGGCCTCGCTGAGGCCCTCATCCATGGTGAAGCGGGTCCGCGACCAGTCGCAGGAATTGCCGAGTTTTTCCAGTTGGCGCAGGATAGTGCCGCCATACTGCTCCTTCCAGGCCCAAACCAGTTTCAGGAATTCCTCGCGGGACATGTCCCAGCGGCTTTTGCCCTGCTCTTTCAGTTGGCGCTCCACCACGTTTTGCGTGGCGATGCCGGCATGGTCAGTCCCCGGCACCCACAACGTGTTGAAGCCCTGCATGCGCTTGCGGCGGATCATCACGTCCTGGATGGTTTCGTTCAGGGCATGGCCCATGTGCAGGATGCCGGTCACGTTGGGCGGCGGGATCACAATCGTGTACGGCTGCCCCCCCCACTCGGCCTCGGCCCGGAAGAAGCCGCGCTGCTTCCACCAGTCGTACCATTTGGCCTCGATGGCCTGCGGGTCGTAGGTTTTGGGTAACTCTGACATTGCGAAAAATCCTTTGTAAAATGGCCCGAACTATCGGCCAAAACGCCGTTTTTGGAAAGTATTTTCTTCCGCCTGGGCCCGGCGGCAAGCCGCCGCAGGTGATGCGGCTGGGGGTTATTTGCGCTGGCGTTTTTGCCGCCGCTGTTCGTCGAGGAACAGCTTGTATTCCATGCTGTCCACCAATGCTTCCCAGGAGGCTTCGATGATGTTCTCGCTGACGCCCACGGTGCCCCACCGTTCGCGGCCGTCGGACGATTCAATCAAGACGCGCGTGGTGGCCTGCGTGGCGGTTTCGGGGTTGAGAATCCGCACGCGGTAATCCTGCAGCACCACGGAATCCAGTTGTGGATAGAACTGGTGCAGCACCTTGCGCAGCGCGTTGTTGAGCGCATCCACTGGGCCATCGCCCTCGCCCGCGGTCAGCTCGGTCTTGCCCTTGACGCTGATCTTGATGGTGGCGGTAGTGGTGGCCTTGCTGTCGGCATCGCGCTTTTGCACCACGACGCTGAAGCCCTGCAGCTCGAAAAACGGCACGTGTTTCTTCAACACCTTTTGCACGAGCAGCTTGAACGACGCATCCGCCGACTCGAAGGCGTAGCCGTTCTTTTCCAGATGTTCGAGCTTGTGCAGGATGTCCTTGATGGCCGGCGCATCCTTTTGGAACTCCAGGCCCATTTCGCCGGTTTTGAGGCGCACGTTGCTCGCGCCGGAAAGTTCGCTCATCAAAATCCGCCGCTCATTGCCGACGGATTCCGGTTCAATGTGCTCAAAGCTGCGGGAGACCTTGCTGACGGCATCCACGTGCATCCCCGCCTTGTGGGCGAAGGCGCTCTGGCCGACATAGGGCCGGCTCTTCAAGGGGCGCACGTTGGCGATTTCATCCACCAGCACGGAAATACTGCGCAGTTTTTGCAGGCGCGCCCCGCAGGAAAGCTTGGCGCCCAGCTTCAAGGCCAAGCCGGGAATGATGGAACACAGATTGGCGTTGCCGGTGCGTTCGCCATAGCCATTCATGGTCCCCTGTACCATCGTGGCGCCACTCTCGACGGCGGACAAGCTGTTGGCCACGGCCAACTCGGCATCGTTATGCGTATGGATGCCAATGCGCGCCTTTGGGAAGCGCGCGGCCACCACTTGGGTGATGCTGACTACTTCGGAGGTCAACCGACCGCCGTTGGTGTCGCACAGCACAAGGGCATCGGCGCCGGCATCAGCCGCGGCTTGCAGCGTTTGCAGCGCATAGTCGGCATTGTCCAGATAGCCGTCGAAAAAATGCTCGGCGTCATAGATGACTTCCTTGCCGTGGCTTTTCAGGTAAGCCACGGAATCGGCGATCATCTTCAGGTTTTCGGCGGCGGTGGTCTTGAGCACCTTTTCCACATGCAGCAGCCAGCTTTTGCCAAAGATGGTGGTGACGGGAGTGCCCGCTTGCAAGAGCGCGGCGAGGCCCGGATCCTGCTCCGCGGTTTTGCTGGCGCGCCGCGTGCTGCCAAACGCCGCCAGTTTGGCGTGGCGCAGCTTGACCTTTTTCATTTCCTCAAAGAAAGCCATGTCCTTGGGGTTGGAGGCCGCAAAGCCGCCCTCGATGTAATCAATGCGGAACTCATCCAGCGCCCGGGCAATGCGCACCTTGGCGGGCAGGGAGAAATTGATGCCTTCGCCCTGGGCGCCATCGCGCAGGGTGGTGTCGTAGATGCTCACCTTTTTCATCGTGTCTCTCCTTGGGCCATGAGCCCCATGCGCCGGTTAGCGGCGGGCCGTTTTCTTTTTGGGCGCGGCCTTGGCTTGGCGCGCGCGCACACCCATCCCGAAGGCCTCGTGCAGCGCCCGCACGGCCCGGTCTGTATCCTTGGCCAGAATGACCACCGACAACTTGATCTCGGAAGTCGAAATCATCTCGATGTTGATCTTGTTGGCCGCCAGGACATCGAACATCTTGAACGCCACGCCCGAGTGACTCTTCATGCCTACGCCGACCAAACTGACCTTGGCCAGGTCATCGCTGAAGTTCGCGCCGGTGGCGCGGATATCGCGCACCAGCGGCTCCACCACGCGCTTGGTCTTGTTGAGGTCATCCTTGGCCACGGTGAAGGAAATGTCCGTCACGCCGGCCGCGCTGACGTTTTGGACAATCATGTCCACGTTGACCTTGGCGTTGCCAAGGGCCTTGAAAATCTTGGCCGCCACGCCGGGGGTGTCCGGCACGCTCAACAAGGTGACTTTGGCCTGGTTTTTATCGGCAGCGATACCGCGAATGATCATCTGTTCCATTTGTTTGTTCTCCTCTCGCACCAAGGTGCCCGGCTTGACTTCAAAACTCGACATGACTTCCAGCACGACGTTGTAATTCTTGGCGAATTCCACCGCGCGCGACTGCAACACTTCGGCCCCGCAACTGGCGAGTTCGAGCATTTCCTCGTAGGCGATTTCGTCGAGCTTGCGGGCGGTGGGCACCACGCGCGGGTTGGCGGTGAAGACGCCATCCACGTCTTTCAAGATTTGGCAGCGGTCCGCCTTCAACACCGCCGCAAGCGCGACGGCGGTCGTGTCCGAGCCGCCGCGGCCCAGCGTGGCAACATCGGCATCCGGATTCATGCCCTGGAAGCCCGCCACCACCACGATATAGCCCTGCTTGAGGTGCTGCCGAATACGGCTGGGATTGATTTTTTCGATCTTGGCCTTGAGGTGCGTGCCATCCACCTGGATGCCCGCCTGCTGGCCGGTCATGGAAATCGCCTTGGCGCCCAGCGAATGCAGCGCCATGGTCAGGATGGCGCTGGAGGCCATTTCGCCGGTGGCCATCAGGCTATCCATTTCGCGCTCGTCGGGCTCCGGATTGACCTGCTTGGCCAGCGCGATGAGATCATCGGTGGTGTCGCCCATGGCGCTCACCACCACCACTACCTGGTTGCCGGCTTTCTGGGTGTCAAAAACGCGTTGCGCCACGCGGCGCATGCACTCGGCATCCGCCACGGAACTGCCGCCATACTTCTGTACATACAAGGCCATGGCCTTTGTTCTCCTTCGTTAGCTGAACGGGTTAGTCAAAATCTTCAATCCGGTACCGTACCGCAGGTTGGTTGACGATGCCGGAAGTTGCCGCAATTTCCGCCAGCGCGGCATCCATTTCCCGCTCGGGGGCGGGGCCGGTGACGATGATCACGGGCACATAGTCCGCGGGCGACGGCGCTTCGTGCTGCATCACGGAATCAATGCCGATTTGGTGGCGGCCGAGGATCGAAGCCACGCTGGCCAACGTGCCGGGCTTGTCGCGCATACTGAAGCGCAGATAGTTGCGGGCCACGATTTCGCCCGGATCGCGGAAAGCCACTGGCGCGCGGGACTGCACGGCGCTCAAGTCGCGCCGCCGTCCGCCGGCTTGCAGATTCAGGGCGGCATCGGCCAAATCGGCCACCACCGCGCTGGCGGTGGCAGCGCGACCGGCGCCGCGGCCATAGTAGAGCGTGGTGCCGACGACATCGCCCTGCACCAGCACGGCGTTGAATACCCCGCCCACGGCGGCCAACTGGTGGCTGTGCGCCACGAGCGTTGGTTGCACGCTTACTTCGATGCCATTGGCATCGCCCTGAATGATGGCCAGCAACTTGATGCGGTAGCCCATTTCGGCGGCGTAGGCAATGTCGGCGGCCGCCAGATGTCGGATGCCAGTCACGCGAATTTTGGCGAGCGGCACATGGCCGCCATAGGCCAGCGAAGCCAGCACCGCGGCTTTGTGCGCGGTGTCGTGGCCGTCAATGTCCAAGCTGGGTTCTGCTTCGGCGTAGCCGGCGGCCTGCGCGGCTTTCAGCACCTCGGCAAAAGGCAGCTTTTCCTCCTCCATGCGGGTGAGGATGTAGTTGCAGGTGCCATTGAGAATGCCGTAAATCCGCTCGATGCGATTGGCGCACAGCCCCTCGCGCAGGGCCTTGATGATCGGGATTCCACCGCCCACGGAGGCCTCGAAGAGGATTTCCGCTTGATGTTCATCGGCCACGCGCTGGATTTCCTCGCCGTGTTCGGCCAACAGTTTTTTGTTGGCGGTCACCACGGTCTTGCCCAGTTGCAGCGCCTGCAAAATGAACTGCTTTGCCACGCCGGTACCGCCAATGAGTTCGACGACAATCTGCACATCCGGGCGGGCGATCAAGGCGGCGCCATCGGTGGTGAGCAGCGCCGGGTCCACCTTCACGCCACGGTCAGTGGTCAGGTCCAAATCGGCCACGCCGCGCAGGACAAGGCGAATGCCCAGCCGGTCTGCCAGCAGATGGCCGTTTTTCTGCAAAGTTTCGACCACACCAGCCCCGACTGTGCCAAAGCCCAGTACGGCCACTCCAATTTCTTTCATTTTCGGCATGAGAACGCTCCACGCGCTATAAACAAGTTATGAAGTGCGACAGAATACCCCGCTTCGGGCGAAAAACAAGCCCAAGCCCGAGAAATCTTCTGGGCGCCGCCCCACCCCACCCGCTCTACAGCCGACCGTCCACCCGGTCGCGTGCGAGGAAAGACTTGATGTCAAACACCACCAGCTTGCGCTGGTCAGCGGGCGGGAATGTCAAATCACGAAACGCCTCGTGGGCCACCGCCAAAATAACGGCGTCAAAGCCCTCATAAAACGCGGGTTTGGCCAGCGCCGGCAGCAGCTCAAAGCCGTATTCATGGCGGACTTCTTCGGCATCGGCCCATGGGTCGTGCACCACCACGCGGCAGCCAAAGTCTTGCAACTCGCGAACCACGTCCACCACGTGCGAGTTGCGGATGTCGGGGCAGTTTTCCTTGAAGGTCACGCCCAGCACCAGCACATTCGCCCCGTGCACCCGCCGGCCTTTTTGAATGAGCAGTTTGACCACGCGGTTGGCCACGTGCGCGCCCATGTTGTCGTTGAGCCGCCGGCCCGCCAAAATGATTTCGGGGTGATAGCCGAGCGACTCCGCCTTGTGGGTCAGGTAATACGGGTCCACGCCAATGCAGTGCCCGCCCACCAACCCGGGGCGGAAAGGCAAAAAGTTCCACTTGGTGCTGGCGGCGGTCAACACGTCATGGGTGTCCAATCCCATCCGCGCAAAAATCAGCGCCAGTTCGTTGACGAAGGCAATGTTGATGTCGCGCTGGGAGTTTTCGATCACCTTGGCGGCCTCCGCCACGCGGATACTGGGCGCGAGATGTGTGCCCGCGGTGATGATGGAGGCATAGAGCGCATTCACGGCGCGGCCAATCTCCGGAGTGGAGCCGGCAGTGATTTTTTTGATCTTGGTGACGGTGTGGACTTTGTCGCCGGGGTTGATCCGTTCCGGGCTGTAGCCGCAGAAAAAGTCCACGTTGAACTTCAAGCTGCTGAATTTTTCGAGAATGGGCACGCAATCTTCCTCGGTGCAACCGGGATAGACCGTGCTTTCATAGACCACGACGCCGCCGGGCTGCAATGCGCGGCCGACGGTCTCGCTGGCCTTGACCAGCGGCGTCAGATCGGGGCGGCGGTGGCGGTCAATCGGCGTGGGAACGGTCACGATGAACACATCCGTGCCGCGTAAATCTTCAATCTTGTCGGAATAGGTCAGGCGCGTGGCCAGTCGGAGGTCGGCAGTGGAGACTTCCAGCGTGCGGTCGTTTCCGGCGCGCAATTCTTGCAGGCGCTGGGGGTTGATATCAAACCCCACCACGTCGTAATGCTTGCCAAACTCTGCCGCCAACGGCAGGCCCACATACCCCAAGCCGATGACGGCCAGGCGCGCCCGGCGTGATTTAATTTTGGCAAGCAGGTCTGTGGCTGTCGTCATGGGGCAGGATTCCAATCGGGTCTTGGTTGTAAATCAGGAGGGCAGACTATGCTGCCCGCCGCCCGGCGGCAAGCGGTTTTCGCTGAGGGTAAACGACTCAGAAACAGAAAGCACAACGGCCGCCCCCCGCGGCCAAGATCACTTTTTTGCCAGGCCAAATGCTTGACAACCGGTGGGGGTCATGGTTCAGTTTGCGCGAGTATGAAAACGCGCTTGGGTTATCTCGGCTTCATCTTTAGGTCGCCGGACGCACGGTCCGGAGCGACCCGGTGACCCCTGCCGGGACCCCTTCCGCAACCGCGTGTCCGGCGCCACGGATGCGCGGTTTTTGCGTTTTGGCGCCCAACCGCTGAACCAGCCACCCCCAGCCTAACTTCGGAATTGAAATCATGATTATTGTTTTAAAAAGAAATTGCAGCGAAACCGACATTGCCACCGTCAGCGACATGGTTTGTACCCTGCGCTACCAGCCACGGATTATTCGCGGCGTGGAACAAACCGTGGTGGCGTGCATCGGCGATGAGTTGAGCCACCAGTCCCTGGAAGTCCTCCGCAATCTGCCGGCGGTGGAATCCGTTTTTCCCGTACAAAAGAAATTCAAGCTGGTTTCGCGGGAGTATCACCCCGGCGATTCCGTGGTGACTGTCAAGGGCGTGGCGCTCGGCGGCGGCAACATTGAGGTCATCGCAGGGCCGTGTGCCATTGAGTCCTATGACCAGTTCCGCACGGCCGTGAAGGATTTGACTGCCTGCGGCATTCGGATTATTCGCGCCATGCCCTTCAAGCCGCGCACCTCGCCCTATGACTTCCAAGGGCTCAAACAAGACGGGCTGGAAATCATGCGCGAAGTCAAACAAGAGTTCGATGTGGCCATGATCTCCGAAGTGCCCGGCCCGGACAAAATCGAGCCGCTGCTCGAGGTGGCCGATATGTTCCAGATTGGCGCGCGCAACGCCCAGAATTATGACCTGCTGGAGCATATTGCCCAAGCCGGGCGCCCAGTCTTGCTGAAGCGTGGGCTGGCCAGCACGGTGGAGGAATGGCTCACTGCGGCGGAATATCTGATTGTGAACAACTGCACCGAGGTCGCGCTCTGCGAACGCGGGCTGCGCTCATTCGATTCCAGCACCCGGAACCTGCTGGATTTGGGCGCGGTGGCCGTGGCGAAGCAACTCTCCCACCTGCCGGTGATTGTTGACCCGAGCCATGCCGCCGGCGCGCGCCGCCTGGTGCCGGCTTTGGCCCGCGCGGGCTTGGCCGTGGGCGCCGATGGCCTGATCGTGGAGGCTCATCCCAATCCGTTGAGCGCCTTCAGCGATGCTCCCCAACAGTTGGAGACCGCCAATTTCCAAAAATTCATGGATGACTTGGCGCCATGGCTGGAATTGGCGCGGCAGCAGCGCACCCGCCCCACCCCGTCCTGATGAGAGCGAGGAACCGCATGAATACTCCTATCCTGTATCTTGGCCCGGAAGGCACGCACTCCCACGAGGCAGCCATCAGGCGTTTCGGACAAAAGGCCAAGTTATTGCCATGTCTTTCGCACCATGAAATTTTTTCGCGGCTGGTCACCGCGCGCGGCGCAAACCGTCCACAAGCAGTGGTACCCGTGGAAAACTCCAGCGAGGGTCCCGTCACGCAAACGCTGGATCAATTGGCCAACCATCCCACCGTCGGGATCATGGACAGTTTTTCGCTGCCGGTACCGCAGCATTTGATGGCGCGGCGCGGCACCGCGTTGGCGGATATCCGCCGGGTATGCAGCCATCCGCAGGTGTTGGGTCAGTGCCGGGAAAATCTGGCCCGCCTGCTGCCACGCGCCGAGTTGGTACCGGAATCCAGCACAGCCGTTGCCGCTGGGCGTGCCGCGCAGGAGCCCGGCACCGCGGCCTTGGCCTCCGCCGCTGCCGCGCGTATCCAGCGGCTGACCATCCTGCAAAAGAATCTGCAAGACAGCCCGGAAAATACCACGCGCTTTTTCACCCTCACCACCGGCAAAGTTCCGCAAGCGGCTGGCAAAAGTACGCGGTTACGGTCGTTAATTTATCTGGTAATCGGCAATCGCCCTGGCGCATTGCTGCATGTGCTCGCACCGTTCGATGCGGCAGAAATCAACCTGACCTTCATCCAGAGCCGCCCCCTGCCGGGACGACCATGGGAATATGGCTTTTTCATCGAAGCCGCCACGGATTGGTCGTCCGATTCCGCGCAGGCGGCTTGGCAGCTCGTGCGGGCGCTTTCGGAATCCGGCCGTAAAATCGGCACCTATCCCGCCAAATAGCCGCATGGATGCGTTGTTTCATTTGCGCGACATGATCGCCTCGCTGGACGGCCCGCTGGTGGCCGCCTTGGCAGCGCGCGCCCGATTGCTGCGGAATGATGCCATCTATGCCGTTAACCAGACGCCGCCCGCCGGCTTGGATGCGCTGGCCACCAGCTATGCGAAGTCGCGTACGCTGGCCGGGCGGGTGCAGCTTTTGCGCGCGCCGTATCTGAGTGTGATCGTTCCTCGGCTCTGCGTACCCGGCGATGCGCCGCTGGAACGCGAAGCCTGTTTGGCTGCCGATATTGCCTGCCTGAATGCCATGGCGCGGCGGTTGGCGCTCTCGGTCCATGTGGCCACCCGCAAGCGGCAGGCATTGCCCCAAACGCTTCAACAGGCCGTTGCCACCCGCAATCCTGATGTCGTGGAGCAGGCCATCACCAACGCCGCGGTGGAGGCGGATGTTCTCGCCCGCGTGGCGGCCCATGCCCGCAAAGCCGAGGCGACGCCCGGCACCATTGACGCCATCACCCAGTTCTATGCTGATTGGCTGATCCCCCTCTCGCGCAAAATTCAGGTGCACGACTTGCTGTCGCCCGCCGAATAGGCGGCGGCATGAGGGCAATGGGCCGTGCCGGCCGATTTCGCACGGTTCCGCGCGCCTCTTTGGGCTTTCCATCGCAAGGGGGTCATGGCAGCATCCGGGTGACATGAAAAAGAACATCACCATCACCCTCGAGTCCGGCCAAAAAATCACCTGTCCCTCCCAAACGCTGGTGGGCGAACTCCTGCACGAGCCGAACGACCCCGTCTCCGGCCTGCCCTACTTGGGGGCGCTGGTGAACAACGAATTGGTGACGTTTGCTTATACACTGGATATTGACGCCACGGTGCGTTTCGTGACCATGGCCACGCCGGGCGGGATGCAGATTTATATCCGGTCGCTGTCCTTTGTCCTGGCGAAAGCGGTGAAGGATCTGCACCCGGAAGCGCAATTCTCGGTGGAGCATGCCTTGGGGCCGGGGCTGTATTGCGAGTTTGAGGTCAATGGCCAACGTGGCATGACCCCCGCGCAAGCCGAAGCGCTGGAAGCGCACATCCGCGATCTGGTGACCACCAACCGCCCAATTCTGCGCCAACGCATTTCCTATGCGGCGGCCATCGAACAATTCACCCGCAACGGGCAGATGGACAAGGTTTCCCTGCTGCGTTTCACCAATACGCCAAAGATTGTCACCTACGTTTGCGAAAACTTCTCGGATATGTCCACGGGCCCCATGGCGCGCTCTTGCGGCCCACTGCGCTATTTCAAAATCATTCCGTACCAAACCGGCTTTGTCCTGCAAATGCCCACAGTGGATACCGCCCCCAATGTGCCGGAGTTCAAGCCGGTGACCGTCCTGGCGGAAACTTTTAAGGAATACAACCGCTGGGGCCGCATTCTCAATGTCAACACCGTGGGTCGGCTCAACGAGATTATTGCCGCCGATGAAATCCACGACTTCGTCAAGGTGGCCGAGGCCTTGCACGAGAAGAAAATCGCGGCGATCGCCGACCAAATCGCGGCGACTCCGACGGTGAAGTGGATTCTCATTGCGGGGCCGTCGTCCTCCGGCAAAACCACGTTTGCTAAACGCCTTGCCATCCAATTGCGGGTGAATGGGTTGCGCCCGGTGACCCTTGGCACGGATGACTATTTCGTGGACCGCGAACATACCCCGCGCACCCCGACCGGCGAATATGATTTTGAACACCTCCAAGCCGTGGATGTGGAAACATTGAACCGCGACTTGGCAGACTTGGATGCCGGGCGCGAAATCAAGTTGCCGACATTCGATTTCCAATCCGGTGCGCGCACCTACAAAGGGCGCACCATGCGGCTGGCAGAAGACCAGGTTGTGGTGCTTGAGGGCATCCACTCCTTGAACCCGGCGCTGACTCCGGCCATCCCGGAAGGGCGCAAGTTCCACATTTATATTTCTGCGCTCACGCAGCTCAATCTCGACAACAACAACCGCATCCCTACCACAGACAACCGCCTGCTGCGGCGCTTGGTTCGCGACCACCGCTACCGCGGTCATTCCGCCACGCGCACATTGGAAATGTGGCCCAACGTAGGCCGTGGCGAACGCACCTGGATTTTCCCTTTTCAGGAAGAGGCCGATGCCGTTTTTAACTCGGCGCTGGATTACGAACTGGCCATCCTTTCCGTGTTGGCGCGACCCCTGCTTTCGGAAATCAAGCCGAATCAGCCGATTTATGCGGAGGCGCGGCGAATGCTGGAGTTTCTCTCGCACTTCCTGCCACTGGCGGCCGATGTTCCGCCACCCACCTCCATCATCCGTGAATTTGTGGGCGGCTCCGCGTTCGAATACTAACTTGTCAACGCGCGTGCCGGCGCGCTAGAGTGCTCCCCCGTGATGCCCGCCTACCAACTGCACGAAATGCTGATCCGCATTGGCCTTGCCCTCGGGGCCGGCGTTTTGATTGCCATCACGCCCATCGCCTATCGGCGCACCCGGTTTGAACCTTCCCGAATCAAGCGAGTCATTTTTTATGTGATCGGTTTGGCCGCGTTGGTGGGCTTTGGTTTTTACGCGCGCTACCTGTGGAACACGTTCGTGCCGCACGAACCAGAAACCCCGGCCGCCATCACATATCCGGCGGCGCCCGGCGCACCTGTTTCGCCCGTGCGGCCGGTGGCGCGTTGACGTTGCCCCCCACGCGCGGTATCGTTCCGCCTTCCATGACCGCCACCCTGCCAGCCGACACCCATACGCACACCGCGCTGTGCCGTCATGCCGGCGGCGTACCCCTCGACTACGCCCGCGCGGCGGCAGCCCGCGGCATCAAAGAAATCGCCTGTACGGAACACATACCATTTCCCAACGATCCCGCACCGGCGATCCGCATGACCGCAGACGAATTTCCCCGCTATCTGGAATTGGTGCGTGAGGCGCAGCAAGCCGGACTCTGCGAAGTGCTGCTGGGAATTGAAGCCGATTATCAGCGCGATTTGATTGGCGAGCACATCCCGCGCCTATTGGCTGCCGCTGATTTTGATCTGGTGCTCGGCTCCATTCACACGGGCCCATTTTGGGACTTGGGGCCAAATGACCCCAACGCCACGCCGGAATTCGTGGCCCAGATGAACCGCACCTATTACCAACGCATGAAGGAAATGGCGCAAACCGGTCTGTATGATATTTGCGCGCATTTTGATCTCGTGAAGCGCGCCGGCATCCATGCGCCAACAGCTTTGCTGGCCGAAATTGTACCCCCCGCCCTCGACGCCGTGGCCGCCACCGGAATGGCCATTGAAATCAATACGAGCGGCTTCCGCCATCGCGCGGGTGAAGCTTATCCTTCCCTCACCATCCTTGGCTGGATGAAGGAGCGCGACATACCCATCGTCTTTGGCTCCGATGCCCACAATCCGGACGATGTCGGCCAGCACTTTGAACCAGCCGTCGCCCTCGCCCGGGCCGCCGGCTACACGCATTATGCCGCATTCCGGAAGCGGCGCTTCACCCTGCGGCCTTTCTAGCCGACCTCGCGCGATTCGTTTCATGCATCTGCTGTTTCCATTCCTGATGGTGGTGGTGGCGCGCATCTTTGATGTCAGCATGGGCACCATGCGCGTGGCGTTTATTGCCCGCGGCCGCAAGGTGTTCGCCGCCTGTTGCGGGTTCATCGAGGTGTTCATCTGGATTTGCGTGGTTTCGCAGGTGCTTTCCGGCGAGCGGCACTTGGCCATTTATGTGGCGTATGCCACCGGCTATGCCTGCGGCACGCTGGTGGGCATGTTCATCGAGGAACATTTGGCCGTGGGCCTGGTGCTGGTACAGGTCATCACCACCCGCCCGGCCGAACCATTGATGCAGCAACTGTCGGCGGCTGGCTATGGCGTCACTCGGCAGGATGCGCAGGGCACCCGCGGCCCGGTGCAGGTGCTTTCCATTCTGGCCTCCCGCCGCCGGGTCAATGATCTCCGCGCCATCGTGCATGCGTTTGATCCCGATGCTTTTTACACGATTTCAGACGTGCGGCAGGCACGCGATATTCCTGCCGCCTATGCCACGGCGGGCACGGGCGCGGGCAAAAGCCGGATGCCCGTTTAGACCGGGCGGTACCTCCGGCGACCATGCTCAAAAAAGCCGGTCAATTGACAAAGTAACGGCGCAGTTTGGGGGTTATGGGCGGCAAGAGTTGTATGTTCCTGATTTTGAGTTGGCTGCAACTAATTCAAATTGGCTTGTAAAGCGGTTGAGTCAACTGTTTAGGGCTGGAAAACAGACGCGTTCTGGC
>MWEZ01000032.1 GCA_002071335.1 Verrucomicrobia bacterium ADurb.Bin018 | reverse complement strand
AGAACAGCGTCGGATGGACCCCTTCTGCCATTACGGCGTTTCCGCCGCCAAAATGGCCATGGCCGACTCCGGCCTAGACATGGCCAAGGAAGACCCCACCCGCATCGGCGTCATCGCTGCGTCCGGTGTCGGCGGTCTCCAGATTTTACAGGCGCAGATGGATATTCTGCGCTCCCGCGGTCCGGGGCGTTTTTCGCCGTTCATGATCCCGCAAATGATCACCAACATCCTCCCCGGCCTCATTTCCATCAATCACGGCCTCAAGGGGCCCAACTTTGCGGTCGTCACCGCGTGTGCGTCCGGCACTCATTGCATTGGCGAGGCGCTCAATTTGATCCGCTGCGGCGCGGCCGATGCGTTTGTGGCCGGCGGTGCGGAAGGCGCCATCTGTGAACTCGGCGTGGGCGGCTTCAACGCCATGCGCGCGCTCAGCACCCGCAACGACAGCCCCACCACCGCCAGCCGTCCGTTCGATAAGGATCGCGACGGCTTCGTGATGGGCGAGGGCGCCGGGATGCTGGTGATTGAGGAATACGAGCACGCCAAGGCCCGCGGCGCCAGGATTTATTGCGAACTGGCCGGCTTCGGCTGCACCGGCGATGCTTTCCATATCACCGCCCCCGATGAAAGCGCCTCCGGCCCTTCCCGTGGCATGATGCTCGCCATGCAGGATGCCGGCGTCACCACCGCCGAAATTGACTACATCAACGCCCACGGCACCAGCACCGAACTGAACGATGCCGGCGAAACCAAGGCCATCAAGATTGCGCTGGGCGAGGCCGATGCCCGCCGCACGGCCATCAGCTCCACCAAGAGCATGACCGGCCACCTGCTTGGCGCGGCTGGCGGCGTGGAATCCGTGGCCTGCTGCCTGGCCATCCGCGACAGCGTGCTGCCCCCCACCATCAACTACACCACGCCCGATCCTGCCTGCGACCTCGACTACGTTCCCAACGAGGCCCGCCCCGGCAAAATCCGCGCGTGCCTCAACAACTCGCTCGGCTTCGGCGGCCACAACGCCACCCTCTGCTTCAAGGCCATCTAGTCAACGCCCGCCTGTTCCGCAAAAGCGCGGCTTGTGCGTGACGGCGGCCGGTTGCTAGGATTGACCACGAGGTATTACCGTGGCCACCGCCAAGCAAAATACGAAGCGTCGCCAAGAGCAAATTGCCCAAGCCACCTTGGCGCTTGTGGCTGAACATGGTTTGGCGGCGTGCAATGTGGCCGCAGTGGCCCGCCGCGTGGGGCTGGTGCCCTCCGCGCTGTACCGGCATTTTCGCAACAAGGATCATATGCTGGATGCCGCGGTGGAGGTCATTCAGAGCAAACTGCTGGATAATGTGCGGGCGGTTTGCGCGCGCCAGACCCACGCCATTGAGCGTCTCCACGATTTGCTGCAACAACATGTGCAATTGATCAAAAAAAGCCGGGGCATCCCGCAGGTGATCTTCTCGCCGGACTTTTATGTGGACCGTCCCCAACGGCGCGCTCGCGTTTGTGACGGCATCCGTCAATATTTGGCGGCGGTGGCGGATATGATTCGGGAAGGGCAGGCCACCGGAACTATCCGGCCCGGTCTGGATGCCGAAACGGCCGCCGTGCTCTTCCTGGGCTTGGTGCAGCCTTCCGCCGTGCTCTGGAATTTGAGCTCCGGCAAATTCAATGTGGCCCGCCATGCGGAAAAAGCCTGGCCCCTGTTCGTCCAAATCCTCACAACCGGTTGACCCATCCGCGGCCTCTTCAGCGCCGCACGAAAAACTTCACCGTGCCCTCTTGACAAGCAAAGGGCCGCAGCATAATGTGAACGTATATTCACATCAGGCGGGCGTGGACTCCCCGCGCCGGCCGAATTGGAGAGCAACAGCATGAAAAAGAAAGTTCGCCTTATTTTGATTGTCCTGGTGGTGTTGGTGGGTGCCGGGGTGGCGTGGCGGCTGACCAGCCAGCGCAACCGGCACACGGATCGCATCCGGGTCTCGGGCAATATGGAGGTGTCGGAAGTGGAACTGAGCTTCCGGATTCCCGGTTGGGTGGCGGCGCGCGTCGTGGATGAGGGCATGGCCGTCAACGCCGGTGATGAGGTCGCGCGGCTGGATGCCACCGAGCTGACGCACGAAGTCGAACTTCGGAAGCACGAAGTGGCGGCGGCGCAGGCTTTCCTTGCGGAACTGGAAGCGGGTTCGCGGCCGGAAGAAATCGCGGAGGCCCAGGCGCTGGCCGCGCAAGCCCAAGCCCGGCTGGCGGAACTCGAAGCCGGTTCGCGTCCGCAGGAAATTGCCGCCGCGCAGGCGGCGGTGGCGCGCGCCCAAGCGGATGCCGCCAATCGGCAGGGCGACCTGAACCGCCTGACCCAGTTGCATCAAAGCGGTTCGGTGACCGATCAGGAACTCGATTCTGCCCAGACGGCCTCCGCCATGGCTGCCGCCCGGCTGCAGGAGGCGCAGGAACAACTCCGTTTGGTAGAGGAGGGCCCCCGTGTGGAGCAAATCGAACAAGCGCGCGCCGGTTTGGCGCAGGCGCAGGAGCGTTTGGCTCTGGTGCAAAAGGGGCCCCGGCAGGAAACCATCGCGCAAGCCCGCGCCCGAATGGAGCAGGCCGAACAAACACTGGCGATCGCCCAAACGCGGCTGGCGTATGCCACGCTCCAGTCCCCCGTCAGCGGGCTGGTGCTCGCAGAGAATATCGAAGCTGGCGAATTTGTGACCGCCGGCACGCCCATCGTGACCGTTGCCGACCTTTCCCGCATCTGGTTGCGTGCCTATATTAATGAGCCCGATCTGGGGCGAGTCAAGGTGGGGCAGCCCGTACGCGTGTTCACCGACACCTATCCGGGCAAGGCGTATCCCGGGCGGATCACGTTCATCGCCTCGGCCGCTGAGTTCACGCCCAAGAATGTGCAAACCTCCCAAGAGCGCGTCAAATTGGTGTACCGCGTCAAAATCACGGTGGACAATCCGGAGCTGGAGCTCAAGCCGGGAATGCCAGCGGATGCGGATATCCTGTTGAACGGCGGCGAATAGGCTGGGTGTCGCATGGATGCGATTCGCGTAGAGCATTTGGCCAAATCCTTTGGCGACCTCCACGCCGTCCGGGATTTGTCCTTCGCGGTTGCCCCGGGAGAAATCTTTGGCTTGGTCGGGCCGGATGGCGCCGGCAAAACCACCACCATGCGCCTGCTGACTTCCATCATGGAGCCCACCGCCGGCGCGGCCTGGGTGGCGGGGCACCACATTGTGGACGAAGCGGAGCGCATCAAGGAAAAGATCGGCTACATGAGCCAGCGGTTTGGCCTCTATCCGGATTTGAGCGTCGAAGAAAACATCCATTTTTATGCGGAGATTTATGGCGTGTCCCGCCGCGGACGTGCCGAGAAAATGGAGCGCCTGCTGGCGTTCAGCAATTTAACCCCGTTCAAAAAGCGTCTGGCGGGCAATCTCTCCGGTGGCATGAAACAAAAGCTGGGGCTGGTGTGCGCCCTGATTCATACCCCGCAGGTGCTGTTTCTCGACGAGCCCACCAACGGGGTGGACCCGGTGAGCCGCCGCGACTTTTGGCGCATCCTCTATCAGCTCTTGCGCGACCAAGTGACCATTTTTGTGTCCACGGCCTATTTGGATGAAGCCGAGCGCTGCAACCGCCTCGCACTGTTGGACCACGGCCGCATGATTGGCTTGGGCACCCCCGACGAAATCAAGCGGCTGATGCGCGGCGCCATTTTGGAGGTGCGCGCCGCAAACCCGCGCCGCGCCTGCGAAGTGCTGCGCGCCGAGCTGGGCACCGCGGCCGTCGGGCTGTTTGGCGACCGGGTGCACGTCGTCACCCGCAACCCCGCCGACATGCCCCAACAGATTCGGCACACCCTGCAACAGGCCGGCCTGACGGCAACCGGCATCCGGCCGGTGGACCCGTCGTTGGAGGATGTATTTGTTTCCGTTCTGGCCGCGCGCGATGAGGACACCGCATCATGACCCTTTCCGCCCCCAAACCCGCGGTTGTCGTGCATGAGCTGGAGCGCCGTTTTGGCCGCTTTGTGGCGGTCAACAAGGTCAGCTTCACCGTGAATCAAGGTGAAATTTACGGGTTTTTGGGACCTAATGGCGCCGGCAAAAGCACCACCATCCGCATGTTGACCGGCATTTTGGCGCCCTCCGGCGGCAGCGGCACTGTCGCCGGTTTCGACATCCGCCGGGAAACCGAAAAAATCAAAACCCAAATCGGCTACATGAGCCAGAAGTTTTCGCTCTACGACGATTTGACGGTCGAAGAAAACATTGATTTTTACAGCGGTATTTATCGCATCCCCGCCGCCAAGAAATCCGCGCGCAAACAGTGGGCCCTGCAAATGGCGGGGCTGACGGAGCACCGGCACTCGCTGGCCGCCGTGTTGTCCGGCGGCTGGAAGCAGCGCTTGGCATTGGGCTGCGCGGTGCTGCACGAGCCACCGATTCTATTTCTCGATGAACCGACCAGCGGCGTGGACCCCGCCAGCCGCCGGCAGTTCTGGAATCTGATCTACGAGCTGGCCGGGCAGGGCGTGACCATCTTCGTGACGACGCACTACATGGATGAAGCGGAATACTGCGACCGCATCGGCTTGATCTATCGCGGGGAGTTGATTGCGGAGGGCACGCCGGAACAGCTTAAAAACGAATGGATGCAGGAAGACGTGCTGGACCTCCAGTGCGATCGGCCGCAGGACGCCATGGCGCTCATTGAAACCCTTCCGGGAGTCAAGGAAGTGGCGCTTTTCGGCAAGGGGCTGCATGTGGTGGCCACGCACAGCGAAACTGCCCTGGCCGAGCTGAAAACGGCATTGCCCCCGGCCGGCTTTGCCATCCAACGGCTGGAGGCCATCACGCCTTCCCTCGAAGACGTGTTTGTTTCCCTGATCGAAGCGCGCGACCGGGCGGATGCCGATTCACGGGAGGTTCGGCGATGATCCCGGGCAAGTGGTTGGTGTTTAAACGCATATATGCTGTGGCCCGCAAGGAAATGCTGCACGTGGTCCGCGACCCGCGCAGCCTCGGCATGGCCATTGCCATCCCCATGCTGCTGCTGGTGCTCTTTGGCTACGCATTGACGCTGGATGTGGACAACGTGCCGCTGGTGGTCTGGGATCAGGATGAAACCCCCGCCAGCCGCGAGCTGGTCAGCCGCTTTCTCGGCTCGCACTACTTTTCGCTCGGCGAATACGCCCGCGATTACCGCCAGGTGGAGCGGGCGGTGGATACGGGCAAGTCGCTGGCGGGGCTGGTGATTCCTCGCGGCTTTGCCGGCGGCATTGCCGCCGGCCGCGAAACCCCCGTGCAGTTGCTGGTGGATGGCAGCGATTCGACCACCGCCACCCTGGCCATGGGCTATGCCGATACCGTGGTGCGCGCCTACTCGCAGGATATTGTGCTGCGGCAGGCGCAACGAACGGGCGGCGTCGCGCGGCGCGTGCCCCTCGATCTGCGGCCGCGGGTTTGGTTCAACGCAGACATGGAGTCCAAGAACTACATCATCCCCGGCTTGATTGCCGTGATCATGATGGTGATTGCCGCGCTCCTGACCTCCCTGACCGTGGCGCGCGAATGGGAGCGCGGCACCATGGAGCAGTTGATTTCCACTCCCATCAAGGGCTGGGAGCTGGTCACCGGCAAACTTCTGCCCTACTTCCTGATTGGCCTGCTCGATGTGGCGTTGGCCGTCCTCATGGGCGAGTTTCTGTTTCAAGTCCCCCTGCGGGGCAGCGTGGCGCTCCTCTTCACGCTGGCGGCCGTCTTCCTGGCCGGCGCGCTGGCGCTGGGCCTGGTCATCAGCATTGTCACCAAAAGCCAGTTGCTGGCGAGCCAACTCGCCATGGTGCTGACGTTCCTGCCTTCCTTCCTGCTCTCCGGGTTTATGTACGCCATCAGCAATATGCCCCGGCCAATCCAACTCGTCACCTACACCATCCCGGCGCGCTACTTTGTGGCGTTGCTCAAAGGCATCTATCTCAAGGGCGTGGGCTTGCGCATTCTCCTGCTGGAAGCCGGCCTGTTGACCATCTTTGCTGTTCTCATTGTGCTGTTGGCCGTCCGTAAATTCCGGAAAAAGCTGGGGTAAGGTTCATGTTCGAGCGAATTGTCCACATGTTGCACAAAGAGTTCCGGCAAATCTTCCGGGATCCCAAAATGACCCGCATCATCTTTTTGATGCCCGTCATCCAGTTGCTGGTGTTTGGCTATGCCGTCACCACCGACGTCAAACACGTGCGGACCGCGGTCTGCGACCTCGACAACTCCGTGGCGAGCCGGGAACTGGTGGCTCGGTTTGTGCATTCCGGCTATTTCACCATCACCGCACGGGTCGAGACGGAACAGGAAATACGGGAACTGATGGACCGCGGCCAAGTCCAGGCGGTGTTGCAAATCAACCACGGCTTTGGCGCCGACGTGCAGGCGGGCAAAACCGCGCCGCTGCAAATCATCGTGGACGGCACCGATTCCACCACGGCCGGCATTGTGCTGGATTATAGCGCCAAGATCACCGGTCTCTATTCGACCCAAATCATCCGGCATCAAACCGAACGCCTGGCGGGTGCGGCGCCCGCGCCCGGAACCGTTGCCCTGCAAACCCGCGCCTGGTTCAACGATAATCTCGAAAGCCGCAACTTCTATGTTCCGGGAGTCATTGCCATCATCGTGATGCTCATTACACTGATGCTCACCAGCATGGCGGTCGTGCGGGAAAAGGAGATCGGCACGATGGAACAAATCATGGTCACCCCCATCACGCCCACGGAATTCATCCTGGGCAAAACGGTGCCCTTTGCCCTCATCGGGTTTGCCGATGTGGTGCTCGTTGCCGTGGTGGGCGTCTTTTGGTTTGGAGTGCCCATCCGCGGGAGCCTGCCCCTTCTGTTCGGCGCCACCGCGTTGTACCTGATGACCACGCTGGGGATCGGCCTGCTCATTTCCACGGTCAGCCAAACCCAGCAACAGGCGATGATGAGCACCTTCTTCTTTTATTTCCCCGCCGTCCTGCTCAGCGGCTTCATGTTCCCCATTGCCAACATGCCCACCGTCATCCAATGGCTCACCTACCTCAATCCGCTGCGGTATTATCTCGTGGTGATTCGCGGCATTTTCCTCAAAGGCGTCGGCCCGGGCATTCTCTGGCCGCAGATGCTGGCGCTGGGCGTGATGGGCGTTTGCACCTTGTGGCTGGCTTCCCGCCGCTTCAACAAAACCATGGCGTAACCTTACGGAGACACACATGAAAAAAAATCGAATCAAACCGCTCTGGGTGCTGGCCGCCGCGACTGCTCTGCTCATGGCCGGCGGTTGCGCCAACCCTCTGCTCACTCCCGCCGTGCCGGACATCGCCGATTATTTGGCTGCGTCACCGAGCCCGGAAGCACCCACGGCTGACGGAGATGTCGCCGTGGCCGGGGCGCCGCTGGAACTGGCCGCTTGCGTGCGCATCGCGCTGGCGGATAATCCGGTGGGCCAGGCCGCCCGCGAAGGCGTGGCCGCCGCCCGGGAAAATATCGGTATCGCGCGCTCGCGCTTCTATCCGCAAGTGGGGCTCACCGGCAGCTATCGCCGCTGGGAATCCCACGCGTTTCTGCCTGACAGCTTGAGCGGCGCCATGGCCAGCACCCCCGCCACGGTGGGCCCCACCGACGACTGGAGCGCGGGCGGCGTGGCGAGTTTCTATCTCTTCGATAGCGGCCGGCGCCGCGCCCAGCTCCTCGCCGCGAAAGCCCAGTGGGGGGCGCAGCAAGCCGAACAGGCCGCCGTGGAGCAAGACATCGCCCTGAATGTCCATCAGGCATTCTACAGCCTGCTGGCCGCCCAGGAATCGCTGCGGGTGGCCCAGGAAAACAGCGCGCGGGCGGAAGATCATTTTCGGCTGACCCAGGACCGCAAATCAGCGGGAATGGCCGTACAGGCCGATGTCCTGCGCGCACAAGTCGAAGTGGCGGACCGCCACCTGGCCATTGTCCGCGCGGAGCATGGGGTGCGCGTAGCCCGCGGCAACCTCAATTTGGCCATGGGACTGCCCGCCGAAATGCCGGTGGAAATTGACTCCGCCGCGCCCGGCGCGCCGGTGGAACCCGCCCCATTGGCCGATGACTTGGCCACCGCCATGGAGCAGCGCCCGGAACTGCGCGCGGCATTGAACCGGGTCGCCAGCGCCCGCAGCGGAGTTTCCGCGGCCAAGAGCGAGTTCGGTCCCGTGGTCAAAGCCGACGCCCGCTATGGCTGGCGCGATACCGAATTTACGCCGGAAGACAAAGACTGGCTGATCGGCGTCGGCATCGAATTGCCCCTGTTCACCGGCTTTTCCCGCACTCACCAGTTGCAACGCGCCCGGCACGAACTCTCCAAAGAAGAAGCGCTGGTGCGGCAACTCGCCCTGACCATCCGGCAGGAAGTGTGGGACGCGCACTCACGCGTTCAGGAGGCCATGGAAGCCTTGGATGCCGCCGGAACCCTGGTCGCCAGCGCCCGTGAAAGCCAGCGCTTGTCCCGCCAGCGGTTCGAAGCCGGCACCAACACCATCACCGACCTGCTCGACGCCGAAGCCGCCCAAGCCCGCGCCGAAGGCCTCCAAGTGGAAGCGCGCTGGAACTACTTCATCAGCCGCGCCGCGCTCGCCCGCGCCATCGGCGCGATGGACACAAAATAAAGCCACGGGCGCCGTGCCTGTCACGCGCGGGAAATTTACGCCTCGTGGTCCAGCGGGTGCGTGACCGTGCATTCGGGCCTTTTTGCGTCGTGCGAAGGGCCATCAGCTTGCTCAGCGGAGGTAGTTTGGCGCTTGGGGTTGGGAGTACTTTCGCAACACCGGCGACGAGCCTGCCTTCGGCTATTTAACCTGAACCCTGAACCCCGAACTCTGACTTCTTTTCCCGATGAAAATGGTGGTGGTGGGTGGATTCGAACCACCGAACTCATAGAGGGCAGATTTCTCGCCGGCGGCGAGCTCGCCTATGGCGAGACAGTCTGCTGGTTCAACCACTCCCGGCCCTTGCCGGATTTCAGATAGGCCTCCCGTTTGAGGGCAGCCGAGAAGTCACCAGAGGTTTCGATGTGCAGCAGTTTCAGGGGCCGCTGATTGTGGGTTCGCTTGCCACGACCGGCATGATGGTCCCGTAATCGCGCCTGCAAGTTCCGTGCGGCACCGGTGTAACGCAATCCGTTTTGCCCCAAGAGGACGTGCACTCCAGGGTCTGTGGGAATTTGGTTGAGAATCTGACTCAACTCTTGCATGGCTGATTGGGAGATGGTGGTGGGGGATGGATTCGAACCATCGAACTCATAGAGGGCAGATTTACAGTCTGCTGCGGTTGGCCACTTCGCTACCCCACCGGGGATTCAGGTTATGCGCGCACTTGGTGGAGCAGAAGGGATTCGAACCCTCGACCCCTACGTTGCGAACGTAATGCTCTACCAACTGAGCTACTGCCCCGAGTGGCGCATATCCTTGGCAATCGTCGAGCGCGCAACCTACCAGCCAACAGCATCTGGCGCAAGGGTTTTTTCTAGCGGCGGCGCGGGGGCCGGCGCGGTCCGCGCGGGCGGTTGCCGCGGGCATCGGCAGGGCGGGAGCGCCGTTTTTTTTCGATGAGCGGTTTGGGCAGCGGCGCCAGCCATTCATCGGGCGGCGGAATGCACTTGAGGGGCCGCTTCATGTATTCTTCGACGGCGGGAATGTAGTAGCTGTCAATCTCGTCGGCGAAGGTGATGGAGGTGCCTTTTTCGCCGACACGGCCGGTGCGGCCAATGCGGTGAACGTAGTCTTCAGCTTGTTCGGGGATGTTGTAGTTGATGATCAGATCAATGCCATCAATGTGCAGGCCGCGACCGGCGACATCGGTGGCGACCAAAACCGGAACACGGCCGCTACGGAAGTTTTCCAGCACGGCGAGGCGCTTGCGTTGTTCCACCGCGCCGGAGAGCAGCGCGACATCCACGCCCTGATGGCGCAGGTTGGCGCACAGCAGCTCCGTGGAGTCGCGGCGGTTGCCGAAAATAATGACGCGCTCGGGCGCAAGATCCTTGAGGATGTTGTACACGATGGTGAATTTTTGGTCTTCCGTGACGATGTACACGCGCTGGTCAATGGTCTCCGCGGCGACCTGCTCGGGGGCGATATCCACGGTGACGGCATTGCGCATCCATTGAGCGGCCAGCCGGGTGACATCCGGGGTAAGGGTGGCGCTGAAGAGCAGGGTTTGGCGCTCGTCCTTGGGCGGGCAGCCATACACGATGCGGCGCATGTCGGGGATGAAGCCCATGTCGAGCATCCGGTCAGCCTCGTCAATCACGAGGATTTCAACCTTGGAAAAATCCACATCCTGCCGCTGGCGAAAATCGAGCAGGCGGCCGGGGGTGGCCACGACGATATCCACGTGTTTATCGCGCAGGACGGCGCGTTGGGCTTGCAGGTCCATGCCGCCATAGACAGCCAGCAGGCGCAAGCCAGTATATTTGCCCAGTGCCTCACCATCTTTGGCGATTTGCAGGCATAGTTCGCGCGTGGGGGCCATGATGAGCGCCCGGGGAAAGCCCTTGCGGCGTTGCGGCGGCGCAGGGTGATCCAGCAAATACTTGAAGATGGTCAGCAAAAAAGCGGCGGTTTTGCCGGTGCCGGTTTGTGCCCGCCCGCAGACATCCTGGCCATTGAGGGCCACGGGCAGGGCCTTGGCCTGAATGGGGGTGCAATAGCGGAAGTCCAGATCGGCGAGGGCGCGCAGCAGCACGTCGGGCAAATCCAAATCCAAGAAGCGGGTTTTGTCTTCGGCGGGGGCCACCTGATATTCGCGCCGGTCCCATGGCGTGGCGCTGGCGGGCTCCGCGCCGCCGCGGCCGGATTTGCGCGGGTGGTGGTGGGGGGGCTTGTCGCGTTTTTTGCGGGAGCCGGCGCGCCAGACTTCGGGCTCGGCGGTTTTTGCGGATCGCGGGGCTTCTTCGAAGCGTGTGCCCGGGGCGGCTTTTTTCTCGCCATGGGGTTTGGCGGGGCGGGGTACGTTGGCGGGCACGTTGGCAGGATGCCGGGTCTTGGCACCGCCAAAAACGGCTTTGACGCGCTCAAAAAAATTCATGGCGGGATATTTCGGGGTTCGTGGTGGGCGCGGCTCAAGGCACGAGGAACTTTTCGGAGAAAGCAGCCACTTCGCCACGGATCCGCTGCTGGAGTTTTTCGTCGCCGGGCTTGGCGACAATGGCGCCAATCCAAGCGGCGATTTGGGCCATGTCGGCCTCCTTCATGCCGCGGGAGGTCACGGCGGGGGTGCCGAGGCGGATGCCGGAAGTGACAAACGGCTTTTGCTTGTCAAACGGGATCGCGTTTTTATTGACGGTGATCAGCGCGTGGTCGAGCGCAGTGGCGGCGTCCTTGCCGGTGACGCCAAGGGGGGTGAGGTCCGCCAGCATCAGGTGGTTGTCGGTGCCACCGGAGACGATGCGCAGCCCGGCTTTTTCCAGTTCGGCGGCGAGGGTCTGGGCGTTGATGACGACTTGGCGCACATATTCCTTGTAGGCCGGCTGGAGGGCTTCGAGGAAGCAAACGGCTTTGGCGGCAATGACGTGCATGAGCGGCCCGCCCTGGATGCCGGGGAACACTTGCTTGTCAATGTCGGCAGCGTAAGCCTCCTTGCACAACACCATGCCGCCGCGCGGCCCGCGCAGGGTCTTGTGGGTGGTGGTGGTGACAAAGTCCGCGTAGGGGATGGGGCTGGGATGGAAGCCGGTGGCCACCAAGCCGGCAATGTGCGCCATGTCCACCATCAGCAGTGCGCCGACATCGTTGGCGATGGCCCGCAGGCGCTTGAAGTCAATAATGCGGGAATAGGCGCTGGCGCCGGCGCAAATCATGCGCGGCTTGTGCTCGCGAGCGAGCGCCTCGACCTGCTCGTAATCAATGCGCTCGGTCTTGGGGTCCACGCCGTAGGACACCACATTGAAAAAGCGTCCAGAGAAGTTGACCTTGTGGCCGTGGGTCAGGTGGCCGCCGTGGGCCAAGCCCATGGCGAGCATGGTATCGCCCGGCTGCATCATGGCAAAATAGACGGCCATGTTGGCGCCGCTGCCGCTGTGCGGCTGCACGTTCACGTGCTCCGCGCCGAATAACTGCTTGGCGCGTTCGATGGCCAGCCGCTCGGCCTCATCCACAAACTCGCAGCCGTTGTAGTAGCGCTTGCCGGGATAGCCTTCGGCATATTTGTTGGTCAGCACCGAGCCTTGCGCCTCGCGGACGGCGCGGCTGACGTAATTTTCGGAGGCAATCAACTCGATGTTTTGCCGCTGGCGCTTGGTTTCGCCCTGAACCGCCGCATAGATTTCGGTGTCGTGCTCGTAGATGGCTTCGGGTTCCGTGACGCGCATGGCGCAGGCGTTGATTTTCTGGACGCGGCGGTCATGGCGCGAGCCGGGTTCAAAAGAGGCGCTGAACCAGGCATCGAGGATGGCGGGGATTTCTTCCATGGGTGTGATCGCCGCGCCCAACGCCATGATGTTGGCGTTGTTGTGTTCGCGGGTCATGCGGGCCATTTTGGCGTTGAACACCTGGGCTGCACGCACGCGGGGGAATTTGTTGGCCGTCATGCTCATGCCCACGCCGGTGGTGCAAATCAGGATGCCCTGTTCGAGGGTGCCTTCGGAGACGCGGCGGGCCACTTCGATGGCAAAATCGGGATAATCCACGGATTCGGGGCTATAGGTGCCGAAGTCGGTCACCTCCACCTCCGGCCGTTTGGCCAGCAAGTCCTTTATTTTTTGCTTCATTTCGAAGCCGCCGTGGTCTGCACCAAGTCCGATTTTCATGAAAAAACCCTTGTTATTGGCATTTTGTCGCTCTGGTTAGCCGGCAACGGGCCGGCCCATCGGCCCGGCCGGCGGGGTGTTGTTCCCCGGCGCGGCGGCCTGTCCAAGAATCAGGCGTTTACGAATACCCCAGCCCACCTGATACTGCAAGGCTGGAAAACGCGTTGGCGGAGCAGGGGCACGGGACAACTTCGCCCCCCAGGGGGCACTAAATACCCTTTTTGGGGCATCAAACGGACGGGAAAGGCAGCTTGATTTCACCGGTCGCCTGAAGTAAATTGGGGCGCATAACAAGGAGTGTTTTGCCATGAAGAAACTAGCCGTATTTCTTGCCGCTTTGTTTGTTCTTTCTGCTGCTGCGTGGGCGCTGGATATTGAAATGCAGGCGGTGGAATCCTCGCTGATAGCCAAGGTGGGCTACTCTGCCGACGCCAAGGAATTGGTCGTGCAAATGCACAACAGCTCCGATATCTATGTTTACAAAGGGGTGCCGCAGGCGGTGTATGACGACTTCCTTGCCGCCGATTCCAAGGGCGCGTTTTACGTTAAGAACATCAAGGGGCAATACGAGACGGAACGGAAGTAAACGATCCGTCGCGCCGAGCGCTGCACCATGTGTGCGGCGCTTTTTTTACGCCGCCGTTTCGTGCGCGCTCGGCGGAGGCTTGGTTGGGAGGATTTCTTGCAGATTTTGGCGGCGCCAAAACCAACCGGCATCTTTTCCGCGCTGGCGCGCCGCGACCGACCGCTCGCGGACACGAGTCCAGCTCGGGTCGTCCGCACCGCGTCATCATCGGAAAATCCGCCGCTTATTTTGGCGCAGCAGCCCCGCCAAAATCCGCAAGAAATCCTCCACATGCACGTGCTGCGCACAGCGGACAAGATTTGCAGGCCGGGGTTGTCATGCTTGGCGGTTTTTTTGCCTCTTCCCTTTGCTTCCTTTGGCGTCGCTTGCGTTAAAAGGCTGCTCGGCTGTTCGGCCGGCGGGTCAGTCGTAGGGCCGGGGCGGGATTTGGTAGGTGCGGATTTTATAGCCGAGGATGCGCGGCGTGGTGCCCAACGCGCGTGCGGCAGCAGCCACATTGCCGCGCGTGGATTTCAGCGCATCGCGGATCAAGTCGCGCTCGAACGCGCTCACGAGCGATTTAAGATCGCCGGCCACCGGCATGGCGCCGGCTTCGGCGGTTTGCAGCGTGGGCGGCAGGTGGTAGGGATAAATCACACTGCCTTCGGCCTGTTGCACAGCGCGGGCCATGCTGTTTTCCAGTTCGCGGACGTTGCCGGGCCAATGATAGCTCATCAGCATGTCAATGGTGGCGCTGGCGAGGCGGCGCACATCTTTGCCGAGCGCTTGGGCGTAGTGCGGCAAAAAGTGATCGGCCAGCAGCACGATATCGGTTTTGCGTTTGCGCAGCGGCGGCAAATAGATCGTGTTCGGCGCGAGCCACGCGGCCCAATCCGGATGGAAGCGCCCTTCGGCCGCCAGTTGAGGCGCATCGTGCTCGGTGGTGAGCAGCAGGCGCACGTCGGCGGGTGGCTCACCGCGCAAGGCCGTGAGCAACTGGAGTTGGAGGGTCGTTGGCAAATCATCCGCGCCGGCCAGCAGCAGCGAGCCGCCCGCCGCCAACTGGAGCAGGCCGGGCTTGTCGGCGGGACCATCGTTGGCGTGCGCGAACAACTGGCGCGCCAACGCCGCCGCCGGCAGTGCGGCGCAATATACCTGCTGAAAGGGTCGGTCCTGTCGCTGGCTGGCGCCATGCACCGCCTGCGCTACGGCAACCCGGCCCGTGCCTGGCTCGCCTACCACCAGCAGCGGCGTGGATTCGGCTGCATGGCAGACAATTTGGTCGCGCACCTCCTGCATTTCGCGGGAGGTGCCAACCAGATTCGCGAGGGTTTGCAGATTCGCACTCATGGCTTACCGGCGACGCGGGCCGCCTTACTTGATGAACAGCATCTCCTGATAGGTCGGCAGGGGCCAATGTTCGTCGGCCACGATATTTTCGAGTTGGTCGGCAACGGCGCGCACGGCATCCATCGCGGGCACGATGTGCTCGCGGCAGAAGCGGGCATGAGCGGGGATGTCACCCTTGGCTTCGTGGGCGATGGCTGTGCGTAGCGTGGCAATCCGCGTTTGGAGTTGGGCGGCCAGCTCGCAGACTTCGTCCAGGACCGTGGTGCAATGTTCCTTGCCCATTTGCTTGAGCATCAGGGAGGTTTCCGCCAGCAACTTCTGGTAGGTGACGGTGGCAGGGAAAATCATGGTTTTGGCGATCTCGAACGTGAGGCGCGCCTCAATCATGACTTCCTTGATGTATTTCTCCAGATAGATTTCGTTACGGCTGGCGAACTCGCGGGGCGAGAGCACATTGAACCGCGCCAATACCTCGCTGTTGGCGAGAGTCTGGGCGGCGGGTATGGCGGCGGCTGCGTACGGCGCATAGGGCAGGCCGCGCGCGGCGGCTTCTTCGTGCCACGCGGGGGAATAGTTGTCGCCATTAAAAATGACGCGCCCGTGGTCCTTCATGATCTTGCGGATCACGCCTTGCAGCGCCGCGCCGATTTCTTCCGGCGTTTTTGCGCCGGCAGCTTCCAGCTTGGTGGCGATGTAGTCGAGCGAATCGGCCATGATGGTGTTGAGCACGATCAACGGCCCCGCCACCGACTGGCTGGAGCCCACGGTGCGGAACTCAAACTTGTTGCCCGTGAACGCGAAGGGGCTGGTACGGTTGCGGTCGCCCGCGTCCTTGGGTAGTGGCGGCAGCGTATCCACGCCGATGGTCAGCACGCCGCTCTTGCGCGCCCGGCCACTGCCGCCGCGCGCGATGCCCTCGAACACATCCGTCAGTTGATCGCCAAGGAAGATCGAGAGGGTAGGCGGCGGCGCTTCGTTGGCGCCGAGGCGGAGATCGTTGCCCGCGTGCGCCACGGAGGCGCGCAGGAGCGTGGAGTGCTTATCCACGGCACGGATCATCGCCGCGCAAAACGCCAGGAAGCGCATATTGCGTTCCGGCGTGTCGCCCGGTTCCAGCAGGTTGCTGTGACGGGTGCCCAGTGACCAATTCAAATGTTTGCCCGAGCCGCTGACGCGCGCGAACGGCTTTTCGTGCAGCAGGCAGGACATGCCGTACTTTTGCGCCACGCGTTGCAGCACGGTCATCGTCAGGTGCTGATGATCCGCCGCCACGTTCGCTTGCTCAAACACGGGGGCCAGCTCGTATTGACCGGGCGCCACCTCATTGTGGCGGGTTTTGACGGGTACGCCGAGTTTGTAGAGCTCGCGCTCGACTTCCAGCATGAACGCCAGCACGCGCTCGGGAATGGCGCCGAAGTATTGATCTTCCATCTCCTGACCTTTGGGCGGTTGCGCGCCGAACAGCGTGCGTCCGGCGCTAATCAGGTCCGGCCGCGCAAAAAAGAAGTTGCGGTCCACCAAAAAATATTCCTGTTCGCAGCCCGCGGTGGCATAGACCAGCTCGGGATTTTCTTCGCCAAAGATGCGCAGCAACCGTTGGGCTTGCGCGCTCAGCGCTTGCATGGAGCGCAGCAGCGGAGTTTTGTTGTCAAGCGCCTCGCCCGTCCACGAACAGAAGGCGGTGGGAATGCACAGCGCGGTGCCGTTGGGGTTTTCGAGGATGTAGGCGGGGCTGGTCACGTCCCAGGCGGTGTAGCCGCGCGCCTCAAACGTGGCGCGAATGCCGCCGGACGGGAAGCTGGAGGCATCCGGCTCGCCGCGGATCAATTGCTTGGCGGAAAACGCCGCAATGGCGCCGCCTTTGCCGTCCGGCTCCAGAAAACTATCGTGCTTTTCGGCAGTCAGGCCCGTCAGTGGATAAAACACATGGGCGTAGTGGGTGGCGCCTTTTTCGATGGCCCAATCGCGCATGGCGGCGGCCACTTCGTCGGCAACGGTCACATCCAATTTTTCGCCACGCTCGATGGTGCGGCGCAACGCCTCATAGACCGCCGGGGAGAGGCGGGCTTTCATCACGCGGTCGTTGAACACGTTGGAGCCGAAAATTTCGCCCGCCGATGTTTTGGAAAAATCCAGCGCGGGGGCCGTGGCCCGATAATTCGTCACCGCCGCAATCGCATTCAGCCTTGCATTACTCATGAGTTGCCTCGCTTATCAGGGCATGGAATTGACTATTGAAAATCATATTTCTGATCTTTGAATGAATAAGTATTACAAATATGTAATATTGGCAAGCATGAAAATACAAAAATGTAAGAAAGGAATTTTGCGTTCAATTTTCTTTTTTTGGGGGGAGGGGGGAAGAGCACGTTGGGGACCAAGAGGATGCAGGGGACATAGGGGGTGGGGGATAAAAAAAGGGCTCAGGTTGTCCTGAACCCACGGGGCTTGCGAAACTGGTGGAGGCGGCGGGAGTCGAACCCGCGTCCGCACAAGCGTCGCATCGGCATCTACGCGCGTATTCCGCATTTAGGTTTCGCCATGCCACCTGCCCACGGACAGGCCAGCGGCACCGCAATCAACCTGTTGGTTCTCGCTCTCCGGCCCGGTTGCCCGGCCAGAGTCGCCAGCCTGCTCATGACGCCCGAGCCGCCCCGCAGGCGTGAACGGTCGAACGTCGCGGTACTAAGCCGCGAGGGCCAATTCGTCGTTGGCTTTTGTGTTTTTTCCCGGATGTTTTACGAGGCCAACCGGGGTCCTCGGCGCGCAACCGGTGCTTCAACTGGCACGTCGAAACCGGTCGCCCCCGCAATTGAGCACACTACGCCATCCGCGGTGGTTGTGCAAGTCCCGCGGTGAGCAAGGAAAACCGAAATCGGTTGGATTGTCGGGTTGGAACGGATAAAGACCTTCCAGCCGTTCTCGGCGGGAAGGTTTCGTTCCTCAACCATTCCCGCCCTACAAAATCCTTTCACGAACAACCATGACCGTCTCCGGATTGGATTGTAGATGCTATGGGGTTTCGTTCATGCATCATGGTGATGTGGATCAACCACAAGAAAGGAATCACAAGAC
>MWEZ01000031.1 GCA_002071335.1 Verrucomicrobia bacterium ADurb.Bin018 | reverse complement strand
TAGAAAGGACAGTAAGACAATAAATCCATCGCCATGACTTGACGGCCCCCATAGAAGGGCTGGAACGGTCGCAGATCTTCCAGCCGTTCTCGGCGGGAAGGTTTCGTCCCTCAACCGTTCTCGCCCTACAAAAACATCCGGGTTGGATTATAGGGTATGGAATGATCGCCGATCTTATGTGGGACCCGTCGCGTATGACGACGCGATTTCAGCGCGGAGTGCAAAAAATTTTCGTGAATTCTCGGGTGATCTGCCCGAGTTTGTCGTCGAGAATGGAATAGACCTTCTGTTGGATATCATCCGGTACGCCGCCATAAAAAGCCTGCGCGATCCCGCCAGTGATGCAAGCCAAGGTGTCAGAATCACCCCCCAGTGATATGGCGGTGCGGATGGCGTCTTCAAAATCGGTTGAATCCAAAAACGCACGGATGGCTTGTGGCACGGTTTCTTGTGAAGATTCGTTGAATTGGTATGTCGGGCGGATTTCATCCACATGGCGGCTCAAGTCGTAGCCAAATTGCGTTTCGACGTATTGCTTGATGTCGGTTTTGCTTTGGCCGGTGCGCGCCAAGTAGATCGCGGCGGCGACGGATTGACCGCCCTTGATGCCTTCCGGGTGGTTGTGAGTGACGGCGGTATACTCTTCGGCCTTGGCCAGCACGGTGGCCAAGTTGTCATACGCGAACCCCACAGGGCTGATGCGCATGGCCGCGCCATTGCCCCAACTATTGTATGGCGCGGAGTCTCGGCTGCGCGCCCAACGGTCAAAACCACCGCCGTATCCCCGACCGGGATACTGCGCATAAAATGTTTTGAGATTTTGGACGTATGGAGTGCCGGTCAAGATGGTGTCCGCCAAGGCAATGGTCAGCACAGAGTCATCCGTGAAAAAACAGCGCGGCGAAAAGAAAGGAAACACCTTATGCTTGATGTTGGCCCATTCGTAGATAGAGCCGACAATATCTCCCGTAATCGCGCCGATCATTTTACCTCCGCGAGTCCTCCGCCGGTCGGGGGTTCAGTGCGGCCCGCACATGCCGCACGGGGGAACCAGCTTATTCAGCCTGGTTTTTCTTATAGAAGTCGCGGCCGTCATAGCCGTTGGGGCCTTCCGAGCCGGGCCGGAAGATGAGTTGCAAGATAAGCCACACAGTCCAGAGGCACATCAGGCCCAGCACGATCCAGAGCTCCCACAGCGAGGGTCGTTCCGTCAAATGGAACAAATCGGCTACGCGCCAGGCAACCCATGGCGGAATCACAATGGCCCAAAACAGCTTGCCAGTGCGGCCCAAGTCGTGCAGGCGGCGGACCACCTGAATGATGGCCCAGAAAATCAGGAGCCCTTGGCCGAGATGGGAGATGGCCAATAGCGGCCATGGCCGCGCCGCCAGCCAGCGCGCCTGCACAACCATGATGGCCCAGTACAAGGCCGCTGTGCCGATCATGTTCAGTAGAAAGGCCACGCGGCCGCGGCGGCACTCAAAGAGAGTTTCCACCGCAATGCAGAGTTGCTTGAGCTTGAGTTGGAAGGGCGTGACAGTCACGGGGTGTTGTGCACTCATGGGATTGCTCCGTTAGGGGTTGGCGGGGGTGGGGGCATCGGCCGCGGGGGCTGCCGGCGCATTGATGGCAGCCTTTTTGGGCTTTTTCTTCTTGGGCTTGGGCGTGGCCTTCTTTTGGAAGGTGTCATCATCCATGGCCGGTGCGATCCAGCGGTGATCGTCGGCCACTTCCGGGGCGCGCTTCACCTTGCGGACCTTGGGTTTGGCCTCCGCCGCTTGGGCGTCGGCCAGCGCCATGGCTTCGGCGGCTTGGGCTTGTGCCGCCGCCAGCGCGGCGGCTTCTTCGGCCACGCGCGCCCGGTGTACTTCTTTTTGTGCGCGATATTTGGGCATTCCAAACACCAACCCGCCCAGCACCAGCAGGATCATGAACACAATTACGCTGCGGCTGGCGGCTTGCCGGCCCTTTTGGCGCAGCAGCAACGAGAGCATCGCGCAGCCGCCAAAGAAGGCGAAGCAGGTCATCAGTCCGAACCAAAAGGTGTAGTTGCCGTCGGATACCTTGAGCAGACGGCCCGTCAGGAAGAGGCCAATGGCCGCGCCGTAATATTGGAAGGAATCAATTACACCAGATGCAAAGCCGGCCATTTTCTTGCCGCCAATATCCATTGGCGCGGCGGCGCCCACGATGGAGTGCGTGCTGTTGGCGGTTACCGCAATCAAGACCAGGAACAGGCAGCCCAGCAGAATCCCGGCGGGGGTGGGGCCAATCAGCTTCAGGCCCATGACGATGGCCGCGGTGGCAATCACCACGGCCTCGGTGAAATAAAGCACCATGGCGACGGGGTAGCGGTGGCCGCGGAAAAAGCGGTCCGACACCCAGCCCGACAGCACCGAGCCGGCGACGGCCACCATGGGAATCAACGCAAGCGTGGCCACCGCGATTTCCGGCAGGTTGGTCTTCATGTTAAAGCCCAGCACGTCTTCAAAGTACAGCGGGGCAAGCTGGTCAGAAGCATGGCGCACGGCGCCCGTGCAACCGTAGGCCACGGCATAAAACCAGACCAGCGGGTTGGAAAAGACAAACTTGAACGACTCCCACACGCGCACGGTAGTGCCGGCGGAATTGTCCACATCGTCGTGGATGGTGCCCGCATAGCCGGCTTCGTCGGGCGATGGCGCAGAAATGAAATAGAACCAGATGGCCACCAGTCCGACGAAAATCGGCGGGATGCAGAACAACATGCGCCAGTTACCCGGGCCCACCGCAAAGGCCAGGAACGTGAAGCCGTTCAGGATGACCGGCGCGAGCAGGCTGATCATGGTTTGTCCGGACTGGATCATGAAGCCGAAGATCCCCGCAAACACGCCACGCTCGGCGCGGTTGAACCAGGCGGCGTTGATTTTAACCATTCCCGGAGTGCCGGCGGCTTGCAGATAGCCGTTGAGCATCCACAACACCGCGAATGCGGAGAAGTTGGAGATGAACGGCGAAAAACCAATGGCAATGTTCAACAGAATGGTGCCGATGGCGCCCAGCAACATCGAAGCGCGGCCTCCAATCCGGTCGCAAATCAGGCCGTTGACCAACTGGCCGGTGCCGTAGGCCAGCGAAAACCAGCCGGCCAAATCCGCGATTTGCTGGGCCTCGAAACCGAACTCTTCGCGCATGCCGGGGCCGGCAAAGCGGAAGTTGTAACGGCACATGTAAAACGTGGCATACAACAGGCCCACGGTGAACCAGTTGAGGCCGCGCCGTGCCCGAAATCCGGGCGGGTGCATGTGTGCGTCTTTCCATTGGGCTTTGGCTGGGGCAGTGGTCATGGCCTGACTCCTCGGTAGTGGATCGGTTGTGGGTTGGCGGATTCAGCAGCATCCGGCGCAGCATCGGCGACCAGATCCCGGTTTGGATCTTCAAACCAGATCCGGTTGTTTTTAAAATCCAAAGTAACGGCAAGTTGGCTCAATACGCCAAGGCCGAGACGAGCGGGGAAGCGTTCGGGCAGTCCCAATTCGTGATGGGTACGCGGTTCAACGTCAACCGCCCAATCGCCAAAGCGCAGCGTGCCGGCGGCGGCGTGTTCACCGGGGAGGGCAAGGTCGAAATCACCGGCCGTGTCCAACACCAGCGTAAGAGGCTGGCCATCCAGCGTGGCCGCAACGGCCGGACGACCGCGCCAATCGCGCAGCGGCAACCCGGCCACCACGTTTGGGGCGGACGGTTGATAAACGCGCGTGACCGAAAAAGAAACCGCGCGCGCCGGAAAGTCAAAACGCACAAACGCAAAATTACGCATGGCCGCCGCGCCCATCACCACCGAAATCTTGCGCGCCAATTTTTCGCGCGCAGTTGGCTTGGCACTGGTGGGCTCCCCCGGGGCAATCCGGTTCAACGCACCGAGCATGCCGGCGGCCGGCGCCACATAAAAAATGGGGTATTCCATGTGGAGTTTGCCCATGATGAGTTTATTGCCCACGCCGGCATAACCGGGGATCTCCGTTCGCACATGATCGGCATATTCACCGGTGGGCGGGGCCACCAGCCGGTATTCCAACCCCTTCAGTGCGCTCATCACGGCCCACGTCTGGCGTGCGGAGGTGTCGAGTAGCATCGGGAAAGGATCCGTGATGGCGCTTTGGGCCTGAATGACAGGAAAGGGAAGGCCGCGGGGCGTGACAAAATCGCGGCGCACACTCTGGCCGGGGTGGGGGCGGTTGGCAAACTCAAAGCGCGGACCGGCGGCATCCGGATAGACCGTGATGCCGTACATCCGCGGGTCACGCCCGCCGGTTAAAAATTGATCCACCTGGTCTTGCGTGAGCGGCGTTTGGCGCAACGGGGGCGGGGAAGCGCAGCCGACGCCCCAAAGGGTCGCCGTGGCCAGAAGAAAACAAATGCGCAGGACAGGCCTCATGCAGGAATGGGACTATGCAGACGTAGCCGGTGAAATGCAAGACCGGACGGAACCTCCGCCCGCTTTTGAAGCGGAAAAAGCTCCGCGTCCGTTGGGGTCTGGACTGGACAGGAGGCGGGCGGGGGTGGCATAGTTTGGCCCGTAATGAGCGCAGAAACTCCTCCATTGAATCTGGCCGCAATCGTCCAGTTGCGAATGAAAATCTTTTTGCGTTCGCCGCTGCGGCGCAAACTCCTGGAACGGATCATGCGCCTGCTGGACAAAGTGAATGGCCAGCAGGTACTGGAAATGTCCGGCGACGATGCCATGGGTGTGGCCATGCAAAACGCGGGCGGTGGGGGTGGCGCCCAATGGAGTTGCGTGGCGGTATCGGAAACCCAGGCCGCCTTACTGGCCGAGGCTGGGGTGGAACCGATCCATTTGGCAGCATTTCCCGAATTGCCGTTTGAAGACAGCACATTCGATGCCCTGATGGTGAGCGATGTGCTGGAATATGTCGAAAAGCCGGCGGATTTTATGGCGGAAGTCCACCGGATCATGCGCTCCAAAACGCGGCTCATTCTGCACGTGCGGCGCAAACGCAAAACGCTGGTGGGTTTGTTCCGCCGGCTGGCGGGCTTGCAAGATCCATCCCGTCCCATGAAACATGCCGGCTTCACTCCCACCGAGTTGTTTGACGCGCTCAAAGACGGCTTTGACGTTCAAGAAACCACTGGGTGCGGCCGATTTTTTACCGAGTTTGTTCACCTGCTGGCGGAGCTGTTCGCGGGAGTAATCCCGGCCAGTTGCGAAGTGGCGGCCTTGAATGAGCGCCGGCTGAAGCGCGCGGCCGCCGTCTTTACCGCGTTTACCCCGCTATTCTGGCTGGCAACATTTCTCGATGCGCTCTTTTTCTTTTTGCCCGATCACCACATCGTGCTACGCGCCAAGCGCCGGATGCTGTGGGTGCCACGGGTGACCCCGCGCTTGCGCGACGGCCGCAGCATTGCCGAAGCCGCCCTTGGCTCCAAAATCGGCACCGCCGTCGAATAAAAAACCTGCGCCACCCAGCGCCCCGCTGATAGCTAGAAGGTCTGCCCCATTCAAGCCCTTCTGTGGTCCGCGGAACTCAAGACCGTTACCCCACACAACCGGTCCAGCATCTGGCTGGGCCGATCGCGTGTGGGAATTTATCGCGTGTTGATCAGGGCGCGTTGGGGTCGGTGAGGAGCCAGTTGCTCCAATCCACACCATCGCCGGCGAATTGTCCAGCGACGGGCGGTACCTGACCCCACCAGTTGTTTTGCGCGCTGACATTAATTCCGTTGTTGACGCGAAGATCGCGGTTTCCGTTGCCGTAGAATGAATTTTGACCGACCCCGTGGAATAAGGGGCTGCCACCGCAGTCAATGTTGTACGGGCCGGCGCCAGTAAAGTTCAAGCGCAGCCCGTTGCCAGTATTGTTGGCGGACACGTTGTGTCGAACGCGGTAGTCGTGCGGGCCGTTATAGCCGGACTCCACAGTGATACCATTCAGGCTGTTGTCGCTGAACTGGCTGCGCTGGATGGTGGTGATCAGGCGTTCGCCCGGGTTCGCAGAGGTACCAGCGAATTCCAGTCTGAGCCCATGTGAATTACTGCGAGCGGTGACGTTGCTGACCTCGGCAGAAATGCTGGAGGCAGTCAAGGTCATGTTCATTCCGTTATTCGCATTATTGTTGGCGGTGACATCCCGCAGGTCGAGCCAGGCGAATTCTCCTCCGGTCAAAGTTGCCTGTAGGCCGCCCGCGCCATTGTCGGAGAACACGCTGGGGCCTTGCGGGATCATGTCGCCAAACCAATCCAAGAAGTTAAATGAGCTGAAGTGGTCCTCATAGCTTGCCAGGGCATCGCTTCCGATCAACAGGTGAGCGCTGTCGCCGCCGGTAATATCAAAATGGGCGCCACGCGCGGTGTTGCTGATACTGTTGACAGCGGTCATGGCGACCACGGCGACCCCATCGACGTCCGTTGCAGAAAGCTCGGCCCAAATCCCCGCACGCGTATTATGGCTGGCGGTAACACCTCCAAGCAGGGCGTGGGCTTCGCCTTCGTCCGAATTCATTTTCAATTGGTAGCCTCGGTCTTGGTTCCCCGTAGACAGGGTATCCGAGATGACCGCGATGGCGTTTTGGTTGGCGTTCAGGTCTAGTCGGGCGCCAATGCCGACATTGTTGCGCATGCGGGCATCCGCAAGCTCGGCAAACACATTGCCCGCGCTGCTGATGAGGTTCATGCGGATGCCGCCAGTTCCGTTGCGCTCCACAGTAATGCCATCAACCATGGCCGAGGCCTCGCCAGTGTTGTTCGAGCTCAAAAGGTTCAGCCCCAAGCGCCCATTGTCCGACGCAGTGCAAGGGCCGGCGGGCACATAGGTTGGATTGGGGGGGAGTAAGTCCATGCTGGCCAGCATGTCGAATATGGCTTCGCTGGAGAGCACGCCAGCGTAGGCGTCCCCATCAGCGGAAACGGCGGCGAGATCGAAGCCGTGTCCAAGGTTGTGGTTGGCGTGCGAATCCACGATGGTCGCCGTCGCGTCGTCCAGACCCTGCACATGCAAGCTGATTCCTTCTCTTTCGTTGCCATTCGCCGTGACCCCAGCCACGGCGGCTAGCGCGGTATCGCCACGCACTGCCATTAACATGCCGAAGCTCGAATTGTCATTGACCTGCATTTCGCCGTTGCCCAGTGCCAGAACCGGCAGATCAATGCCCAGCATTCCGGCCACCGCATCGCTGCCCAGGTTGAGTAAGTTATTCAATGTGCCGCTTCCGCCCGCCAAACCGACGGCCAGATTGCCATCGCTGACAATCTCGGCGACGAGGCCGCTAAATTCGTTCCCGTTGGCCGTGACGTCAAAGAATGCGCCCAAGGCCGCGTCGTTTTGGGCATAAATGCCGCAGCCAATGCCACCACGACCATTATGGCTGGCGCTGACTCCGCCCGCCGAGGCCAGCAGCGGCGCCAGGAAAGCAGGCACCGGTCCGCCAAAAGCACCGACGGCGTTCACGAGTTGATCAAGTCCCTCTGGCATGCCGAAAAAGGCCAAAGAATTTTCCTCAGCCCTCTGATCGGAATTCACGCCATAGCCAGTGTTGTGATCGAACGAGCTGCCGGCAACCGCGATTAAGTTATTGATGTTTAGGATTTGCTCCGCGAGAAGTCCATCGATGGCGTTGTGATCCGCATGGAGGTTGCGGACGATCAATATCGCGTCCCCCGATTCCGCTTGGGAACTTGACACGCCAACGGTATTCCGGCTGATGTCGCTATCGGCAATGTCCAGGAGCGAGCTCTGGTAATTCCACATGGTTGAATAGAGGCCGATGCTGCCATTATTCTGGATGGAATTCCGCGCTACGGTGGCCTCGCAGGTATCGCTGGAAGGCAAACCGGCGCCCGCCGTGCAAATTTCCAAGCCGACAAGGCTGTTATCTTCGACAGTGTTATCGGAGAAGTTCAGCCGGAACGAGCCAATGCGGCTGAAGTGGGCGGCAGTCTCATTATTGGCCAGCAGGTTGCGCGTGATGGTCACGTCTGTCGCCCCATTGCCAAAGATGCCCATGCGGGCGGGATTGACATTGTAAAAGGCGGGCGTGTCAAAAATGATGGGCGGCAGGCCGCGATCGGTATTGCGGATGCTGAATCCCTTGACTGTGGTTTGGTTGGCCACGGTGATGGACGGGCCAAGGTTGTTGCCATCTACCACCGGCGCGATGCCACTGCCGAAGGTTTTGCCGCCATAGCCGGGAATCTGGACACCGCTGCCGCAGAGGGTGGTACCGGCTTGCAACACCACGTTTTCCATGTAAGGGCCGCTGGCATTATAGACGTACACATTGCGGTCACCGAAAACCGAGTCCGCGCCCTGTTGAATCTGGTTGAACGGCCGCTCGCCGGTGCCATCGCCGCCGGCGGGAGCATCGCCATTAACGAACTGCACATCGGGCAGCAGGACATGGCGCTTGCGCGTGGCAGTTTTTGTGGTGGTGGCGGTTTCTGTCCTGAGTTGGGGGTTCTCGATGAACTTGGAGTGCTCCAAGCGGATTTGCGGGTCGCGCATGACCATCTCGGTCAGGCGGGAAGCCAAATCGGCGGGTTCGCCACTCCAGCGGGCTTTGGCAGTGGCAAAGGGATTGCGACCGCTCGCCAGTTGAGCCAAGTCAAGCGGCGTGGTCAAGCGAGCGCCGAGATACCAGTCACTGCCGGTAAGTTTGTCGTTTTCGTAGAGGCCGGCATCGAGGAAGAGGCTGGAGCGCAGGCGGATTTCCGCGCGAGTTTTCCAGCCGCGGGCGGCGGCGCCGAAATCGCGGTCGAAATCATAATAGCCACCGAAGAGGCGCGCCTCAAAGCCGTTGCAGTTGATGGGCAGGCGCAGGCCGATTTCCCAATCGTGGCCGCCGTAAGGCTGTTCAAACAACTCGAAGGTGCGGGTGGTGGTGGTGGTGGTGAGTTGGCGGATGGTCAACAGGTTCTGGCGCACTTCATGGCCGGTGGCGTAGGGATCTTCCCACCGGGTTGTGGCGCGCACGCTCTGGCGCGTGGAGGTTTCGGTGGTGGTGGCGGCCACATACGTCTTGTCTTCCGGATCGTAATAGTTGAACCGGGCATCCAGCCATTGGCTCAACAGTTCCAACCCGAAACCCCATTGGTGATAGTTGTAGGCGCCGGTGTCGCGGTAGTCATAGAAAGCATTGGCGCCAAGAATGACATTCCACTTGGGGAGAAGCTGACGGTAGCCCACGCCGATATTGGCTTCTTCGCCATCGTGGTCGGTGATGGCCGTGCGTGGGTTGAGGAACAGCAGCCCCGCGCCGCCGGGATTCCACACCGGGACCAGCAGGTCACCGATGCCCTCGGTTTCGGAGTCGCGCGCTTGGAAGCCCACGGTCAACTCGGCCGGCGGGAAGGCTGGCGCCTCAGTTTCGCTAACCTCCGGAGGAGGCGCTTCCTTTTTGGGTTTGGTCTTTGCCGCGAAAGTGGTAGCGGCTGAACAAATCCCCATGATTACAACCAGAGCCAGAATCCTGCGAGTCCACAACGTGCTCATGTCTACCTCCTTGGCGAAGACCGGCGGGCGTTGGCGAATGATGCGTCAATCTTCACGCTGGCCTTTCGGAAGATATAGTAGTGGTCGGGTCAAATCCTATGCAACAAAAAAATAATAAAAAAATGGCCCCAGATTATTATTAATCAAATCTTAACAATCGCAATTTTTCCTGGAGAAAGCCTTGACGGGGGAAAGAGGCTTTAGCAGAGTTGGCAAATCATGAACAATAAACACTTGTTCTCATTGGTCTGGGGCATGGGCGGCATGGCATTGTTGCTGGCGGCCGGATTGGCATGGGCGGATCCAGAGCCGGAGCCGGCTCGGCGCGCCAAACGTCTGGCAACACCGCAGGAAGAAAATGCGGTTGCCGGCCAAAACGCCTGGGATGAAACCGGGCCGGACATCGTGACCGATTTCGTGTTGCCGGAGGCGCAGGATGAAACGCCGCTGGTGGCCGAAGCGCGGCGTTTGGCACGGTCGCAGGCGCGGGTGACGGGCGCCAGTCCTGACGAAGTAGAACAGGCGGCTTGGCTCATTCCGGACGACTTGGATGAACGCAAGAGCGAACACCAGTTGGCGTTGGAGGCCCACGCCGGCGAGCCACCGGGGGATACCAGTGGCGAAGAGGCGCCCCTGCCATCCCGCCGGCCCACTGCGCGTGGCATTTTGGGCGCGCCGCAGATTGCCGCCGGCAAACGGGTTCTGGGATGGCATCCGTACTGGGCGACATCCAGCGATTTGGCAAATTACCAATTTTCCAATCTGACCCATCTGGCGTTCTTTTCCTACGAGGTCAATCCCGCCAATGGTAACGCGACCGACATGCACGGCTGGAACACCACGCCGATGGTGAGTTGGGCGCATAGCAACGGGGTAAAGGCGGTGTTGACGGTCACCCTGTTCGGCTCGGCGAACAATCAGCAGTTTTTGAGCAATCCGGCGGCTACAACCAATTTGATCCGCAACCTGTTAGTGGCCATGACCAACCGGGCGGGGGGGGCAGGCGATGGCGTGTGCATTGACTTTGAAACCATCGGGTCATGGAGCGGCTCCGGCGCGGCGATGACGTCGTTCATGACCAACCTGATCAAGAAATTCCATGACGCGAATCCAAACTATGAAGTGAGCATCGCGCTGCCGGCAGTGGACTGGAGCGCCAATTTTAATGTGTCAGCCTATAATACCGCGGGGATGGATTACGCGATTATCATGGGCTACGACTATTATTATTCTGGCAGCAGCACGCCGGGGCCGGTGGCGCCGCTGTTCAGCAGTGCCCAATGGGTTGGCGCCAATTCGTGGTGTTCGGACAATTATTCCATCACCAACTATTTGGGCAAAGGTTTCCCGGCCAGCAAATTGATGCTGGGGGTGCCGTATTACGGGCGACGCTGGGCGGCGGCCAGCACCAACCTCGGCGCGGCCAGTCTGGGCAGCAGTTATTCCGTGGCGTTGACCTATGGCGCGGCCAAATCGGAGGCCAACAAGTATGGCCGGCGTTGGAACGATAACGCCAGCGTGCCTTATTACGTGTACACCTCGAACAGCACAGCCTATCAATGTTTTTATGATGATACGCTCAGCTTGGGCATGAAGTATGATTTAGCCAACACCAAGGGGCTGGGGGGGATTGGCATTTGGAATCTGACGCAGGGCACCGGCCAAACTGAATTGTGGACGCTGATTGCCGACAAATTCGGCGCGGATGCGGGGCCGCCGGATGATCCGGGCAGTGGCGATCCGGGCGGGTCGGCCTCCGCGCCGTGGGTCAGCCGCACCTCGGCGCATACGGCCAATTTCTATGGCGTGGGCAGTCGTGCCGGACTGCACGTGGCCAGCGGCGCGGGCGGTGCCATTTATACCTCCACCAACGGCATCAACTGGACTGCTCGCACCAGCGGTAAGAGCGGCCTGCTGATGAATGTGAATGGCGATGGCCCGCTCTGGGTCATCGTGGGCGAGGGCGGTGCCATTCTAACCTCCACCAACGGCCTGAACTGGGTTAGCCGGACATCGCCCACCAATGCCCTGTTCCGCGGCGTGGCGTATGGCAACGGCATCTATGTGGCCTGTGGTGATGGCGGGGCGATTATCCGCTCCACCAACGGCATCACATGGAGCAGCGTGACCTCAGGGGTGAGCGATTCGCTGCAAGGGGTGGGGTACGGCGCAGAGTTTATTAGCACGGGCGACACCAACAACCCGACCGCGCCTTCGCCCCTGTTTGTGGTTTCTGGCGCCAACGGAACCATTCTCACTTCCACCAACGGCGTGGCGTGGACCAAACGGACTTCAGGCACGACAGTCTATTTGTCGGATGTGACGTATGGCAATGGCTACTATGTGGCCGTGGGCAACACGCGCACGCTACGCTCCGCGGATGGCCTCACATGGTCGTTCACCACCAACTCGGTGTACCTGTATCGCGTGGCCTACTGCTCCGGCGCGTTCCGCGCGGCAGGCAAAAACGGCGTGATTTGGACCTCCGCTGACGGCCTGACTTGGAGCGCGGAAACCTCGGGGACTACCAACGATCTGCGTGGCATGAGCTACACGGCGGATCAGTTTGTGTCCGTGGGCTTCAATGGCACCATCCTGACCAAGGGGACCATGGCCGGGCAGGAGAGCGGCGAACCAGGCGACGAGGGGGGCAGCGGCGAAACCGGCGGTGGCGATTTGCCGGTGACCACGCCCGATGAGACCGGCCTGCCGCAAGTGGCCGCCAAGCAGCCGACGGGGCCACTCTCCGGCGTGGTGGTGTTCACCAGCGCCGGCCACGGTTTCGGCGCGAATGAAGCGTTGACCGCGTGGATTCCCGAACGCCCCCTGCTGAACGCGGTGAATGAGGACATGGGCAACATTGACCAGCTCAACTACTTTGCGGAATCCGCTTGGAAGGCGGGCGCCACGGTGGTTCCGTTCCGCCCGGTGGGCTACCAGACCAACGAGGTGGTGCTCGACAACATGGACACCAACCTGACCGCGCGCGGGCAGGTGACGTTTGGCGGCACTTGGTTCAACTCGACCAACAGCGTTTATTACGGCAAGAGCGGCGATGCAGTGTCGTACCGATACGCGGCGGTCAATTCCTCGGAAACCACGGCATGGGCGACGTACCGCCCGAATCTGCCCGCGGCAGGGGATTATCCGGTTTATACCTGGGTGCTGCAAAGCGGTAACCGGACGAACCAGCTTTACCGAATTTATCACAGCGGCGGGGTGACGGATGTGCGGGTGGACCACAGCGCGGTGGGTTGCGGCTGGGTTTGGCTGGGGACCTATCACTTCGCCAAGGGCACCAACGGTTGTGTGAACATCAGCAATTATGTGCCGGGGGGACAAGAGGGCTTCAACGTGATTGCCGACGCCATTCGTTTCGGCAACGGCATGGGCACCACGGCGCGTGGATCGGCCGGAGTTTCCGGGTTTGAATCGGAGTTGGAATCCAGCCGCTTCTGGGTGATCAAGTCCATCGGGCAGGGGATCCCCAGCACCTTGTATGACATGGCCGGTTATGACGACCGCAACGACAACATCGGCCAGCCCGCGCGCATGGCGGACCTGATGTGCCGCACCAATGACCGCCCACGCTGGCGGCGGGTGTATGTTGGCTTCCACTCCAATGCGGGCGGTGGAGCCGGCGCACGCGGCTCCATTGGCCTTTACGACACCCGCATCCAAGCCAACTATCCGTCGTTTTACCAAGCGCAAACCAATCTGGCCGTGGCCTTGGCGCGGCAGTGCAACGAAGACATGCGTGCTGGCGTGACCGATGGCGTCATCCCCAGTTGGAGTTCACGCACCAGCTACCTCTACGGCAGCACCTATGGCGAGTTGTACAATGCCTTCAATGAATATGTGTTCAAAAAGATGGACACCACCATCAACGAGGTGGCGTTCCATGACAACGCCGACGACTGTACCGTTCTGAAAACCCCCGCCGGGCGCGAATGGCTGGCGCGCTCAAGCACGCGCGGGCTCATCAAGCATTTGAGCGGATATTACGCCAGCGGCATCATCAATACCAACGCGCCGGACCGGCCCATCAAATTGAAGGCGGCTAATTCGGGGGCGGGGGCGGTGACGGTGTCGTGGGCCATGCCCACCCGCACGGCGGCCAGTGGCGGCGTGCCGCAAGGCTTCATCATTTATACTTCAACGGACGGTCGCGGCTTCGGCAACCCAATCACGGTTTCCGGCGGGGCGACTACCAGCAAGACCATCACCAACCTGAATGCCGGCGCGACGATTTTCTTCCGTGTATGCGCGACGAATGCGGGCGGCGAGTCGCTCAACTCGCAGGTGGCCGGCGTGCGCGTGACGGCCGGTGGTTCCAAGGCGGGCGTGCTGGTGGTGGCGGGCTTTGACCGCAATGACAGCTCTTTGGCGCCCACCCGTTATTTTGCCAATGGACTCAACGGTCAAGTGACTCTGGTGCGCCCGAAGATGATCAACAGCGGCGATTACGTGAAGGAACACGGGCTTGCGCTGGCAGCAGCCGGGCAGACGTTTGATTTTATGGACCACACCCTCGTGACGGGGGCTGCGGTGCTGACCAATTATGCCAAGGTGGTCTGGATGTTGGGCGAAGAGTCCACCGTGGATGAAACTTTCAGCTCCGGTGAAGTCACCGCGGTGACGGGCTATCTCAATGCCGGCGGGCGACTGTTCGTGTCCGGCGCCGAAGTTGGCTATGACTTGGGCCGCGCCGCAATATCCACGCCGGCGGAACTGGCCTTCCTGACCAACATGCTGCGCACGACGTATATTGCCGACAGCGGCAATACCGGCCAAGTGACCGGTACCGCCAGTGGTTTCCTTAACGGGGTGACCATTCACTTCAATTACACCAACCTGCTAACGGATATTTACGCGGCGAACTATCCCGATGTGCTGGGTGCGGGCAGCGGCGCGGCCAAAGCCGCGGTGTATGGCGCCAGCGCTGGCGGCGCGAATGGGGCGATCATTCAATACAGCAACGCGACATATCGAACCATTGTGATGGGCTTCCCGTTTGAAACCATCACCAACGAGGCCACCCGCGCCACCGTAATGACCAAGGCCATGGAATTTTTGAGTGATGCCACTGTCCCCGGCGCAGTCAAAGTGACACTGGCGCCGGCCGGCGCAGCCGGCACGGGCCGCTGGATCATCGCGAATACCACCAACACCAGCGGCAGCACGCGCACCGGGCTGGCACCGGGCCCGTACCAAGTCACTTTTGGCCCGGTGGCCGGTTATCTGGCCCCAGCGGCAACATCCATTGTGGTGACGGCGGGCACGACCAATGCATTCACCGCGACATACACGGCGGCCTCCGGGGCGCTGACTGTGAATCTGCAGCCGGCATCGGCCCAGACTGATGGCCGGTGGCGAATCAACGGTGGCACCTGGCACACCAGCGGCACGACGGTGTCGGATCTGACCAACGGGACCTATGCCATAACGTATAAGGACATTACCAGTCACACCACGCCGGCGACGAACAATGTGACCATATCCGGCAGCCCGGTGACGATCACTGGCACCTATGTGGCGCAGGTGGGGAATTTGACCGTGACTCTCACGCCGGCAGCAGCAGTGGCGAAGGGTGCACAATGGAGCGTGGATGGCGGCACCACATGGTACAACAGCGGCGCGACAGCAACCGGATTGTTGGCCGGTCGGCAGTATCTGACCTTCAAGACCGTGGATGGCTACACCGTGCCCTCTACCACCTACACAACGGTGACGGCCGGCGAGACGGTCAGCCGCAGCTATGCCTACTCAGCGCAACCAGGTTCCATCAAGGTAAACTTATCGCCCGCCGGCGCGGTAGCGACCGGCGCGCAGTGGAGTCTCGACGGCGGCACTAATTGGAATGAAAGCGGCGCCACGGTGCTGGATTTGGGTGTCAAAACCTACACGATTGTGTTCAACACCGTGGCTGGTTACACCGCACCGGCCACGATCAGCCATGCATTGGCCGCGGGCGAAAATGCCACCTTGAGCGCGGCCTACGATGAAATCCAATTGGTGGGCGCGGATTGTATCCGCTCGCAGGGCTTTGATGATCTGGATGCACACCCTTGGTCATGGAGCACCATCTATTTGAATGACAGCGGGGTCACAACGGCGGAAAATCATGGTGCGGTGGTGGTGGTCAGCACCAACAAAGTGCTTGCCGGCGCCAACGGGCTGCGCCTTAGCGGTTCAACCAACGGCGCGGCGAATCCCACGATTCTTTTTAGCAATGTGGACATCAGCGGCTATACCAATGTCACCCTGACGATTCCGTTTGCCGCCAACGGGCCGGACAATGGCGATGACCTTCACGTGGCGGTCAGCTATAACGGCGGCAGCACGTGGCTTCCCTCAGTTTGGGGCACCCAGATCGCCGATGGCAACAACAACGTCAAATTGGAGTACAACACCTTTGTAGACACCAACCGGCAGCCGGTTGGAACTCCCTACGTGCTGGCGGTGGACGATTCCCGCACGCAAATCATGGTGCGGGTAACCTTCTATGACGCCATATCTGCTAACACCTCCGATCATTATTATCTGGATGAAATCCAATTGAAGGGGCAGGTTGGCACGCCGGCCGCGCCGAGCAGCGCGGTGAAGGTGACGATTACCCCGGAAGACGCCATCTATGCCGGTGCTCAATGGCGAGTGGATGCCGGCGCGTGGCGCAACAGTGGCACAGTGGTCACGGGGCTGACGGCCGGTAGCCATACGGTGTCGTTCAAGTCCATCGAGGGCTGGCTGGAGCCGGCGGACGTGGTCACCACAACCACCAACAGCTCAACCAACGCATTGAGCGCCGCATATCTGGAAAAGCCGGCTGGCCCGGTCACCATCATGCAGGATGACTTCGAGGATGGCGATTTGGTGGGCTGGACGCAGGACAGTGCCGGCAATTGGGCCAACAGCACGAACGCCGCGATCACGGGCAACCGTTCGCTCAAGCACAACTTGAGTAACGTGGCTGTTGTCAATTATGTCTACGCCCAGCCGTCCTACAATGTGGCCTTGGATACGACCACGTGGCGGTTCAAACTGAAAAATGGCAATTGGGATCCTTCCGCCGACAATCGTTTCCATGTGTATCTTATGGCTTCCGCATCGGATCTCGCGGGCACGACTGTCAACGGTTATGCGGTGGGGGTCAACTTCACGGGCACTGATGATCTGATCAAACTCTGGCGGGTGACCGGCGGCGGGGTCGGCTCGACTGTGCTGACGTCCGTCGTGGACTGGAATGCCAAGATGACAGTGGCCATTGAAGTCACGCGCACGGCGGCAGGATTGTGGGAACTGAAGACCAGCACGGATGGGCTCTTCAGCGGCATGACTTCAGCGGGCACCGCCACCGATACCACGTACACTGACACTTCGTATTTCGGTTTATATTACAAGTGTACCAGCACCCGGGCAGGGGAGGTGTGGTTGGATGATGTGCTGATTCATCAAGGCGAATTGAGCAGCGCCACGGACAGCGATGGTGATGGGATGCCAGACTCGTGGGAGCAGGCGCATTTCGGTAGCGCGACTGGGGCCGACCCGAATGCCGATGCGGACGGCGACGGAATGAGCAATCTAGCCGAATACATTGCCGGGACTGATCCGCGCAGCGGCAACTCTGTGTTGGAACTGACAGCGTTGAATGTCGTCAAGAGTTCGACCACTAACCTGGTGATTCAATGGCCGAGCGTGACCGGGCGGATTTATTCCATATGGCTGGCACCCTCCGCCACCAATGCCTATACGCTGCATCGGGACAATCTCTCCGGCAGCGGCGGGACCCTCAGCATTACCAACGCCGGTCCCGCGGGCGACAACTCGCATTTCTACGGGATCAAGGTTCGTCTTGCGCCGTGACGCAAGGCGCACCGCGTCACGTTGAAGGGAAGAAGCGGCAGGAAGGCATCGTCCCTCAACCATTCCCGCCCGACAAGAACAGCCATCGCTTGATTCGATCGGATTGTCGGGCTGGAACGGTCGCAGACCTTCCAGCCGTTCCCGGCGGGAAGGTGTCGTTCCTCCACCATTCCCGCCCTACAAAAGCAGCTGGTTGGATTGTAGATGCTATGGGGTTTCGTTCATGCATCATGGTGATGTGGATCAACCACAAGAAAGGAATCACAAGACATGAAACAAAACCCACATAGCGATCCTACTTTATACCTGGCGATGGAGCTGAGCAACCGTGAATGGAAGCTGGCGTTTGGCGATGGGCGGCAAGAACGGCAAGTGACGATTCCCGCGCGAGACCAGGCTCGGCTGCGACAAGCCATTGCCCAAGCCAAGGCCAAGCTGGGACTGCCGGCAGCCGCGCCGATCTACAGTTGCTACGAGGCCGGGCGGGACGGCTTCTGGATCCACCGGCTGCTGGAGAAGATCGGCGTG
>MWEZ01000030.1 GCA_002071335.1 Verrucomicrobia bacterium ADurb.Bin018 | reverse complement strand
GGCGTGGAGGAGGGCTTGGAGGTGGGGGGCGATTTGTTCGACATCGCCGGCGCCAATGACGAGGACGGTATCGCCGGGTTGCCAGCGGGCGGCGGCAGCGCGGGCAGCGGCGGGGAGGTCGGCGGCGAGTTCGGCAGGGTATTGGTTGTGTCGCCAGAGGTGCTTGAGGAGGTCGGCGGATGTACCGCCGGGCAATGGGGGTTCGCTGGCGGCATAGACGGGGAGCAGAATGAGGCCAGTAATGCCGTCGAAGGCGGGGGGGAAGTCGGGGCCGAGGGCGCGTGTGCGGGTATAGCGGTGGGGCTGGAAGATGGCCCAAATGCGGTCAGCGCCGGTCTGGCGGGTGGCGGCGATGAGGGCGCGGATTTCGGCGGGGTGATGGGCGTAGTCGGCAATGATGCGGATGCCACGGGCGTGGGCGATTTGCTCGAAGCGGCGGCGGGGCAAGGCAAAGGTGGCAAGGGCGGCGGCGGCGGCGGAGAGGTCAATGCCGCAGTGGCTGACGGCGGCAATGGCGCCGAGGGCGTTGAGGAGGTTGTGGGGGCCGGGAATGGGGATGTGGAGTTGCGTGCCGCGGAGGGTGGCGCGGGTGCCGGCGGGGGTGGGTTGCGGGTTTTCGGCGCGGTAGTCGGCGGCGGGAGTGAGGCCGTAGGAGAGGCCGCCGATTTCCGCGCCGAGGGCGGCGGCGGCGGGGTCATCGGCGCAATAGACGAGGTGGCGGGCCTGGCGGGCGTAGGCGCGGAAGCATTGGGTGAAGTGGGCGGGGCTGGTGAAGTGCTCCATGTGGTCGAACTCAATGTTGGTGATGAGGGCGACGGCGGGGGCGTAGTGGGCGAGTGTGGCGTCGCTTTCATCGGCCTCGATGACGAGCCATGGGCCGGTGCCGATGCCGGCGGGGGCGTGGTCGGGGGCGAGTTCGCCGCCGATGCACCAGGAGGGGTCGGCGCCGGTGTGGCGCAGGATGTGGGTAATCATGGCGGCGGTGGTGGTTTTGCCGTGGGTGCCGGCGACGGCGATGGTCTGCCATTGCTCGGCCAAGACGGGGAGGACTTGCCCGCGGCGGAAAAGGGGCAGGCGGGCGGCGGCGAGCATTTCGGGGTGGTCGGCGGGGACGGCGGGGCTGTGGATGGCCCATTGGGCGTCGGCAAGATGGGCGGGGTCGTGGCCGGTGGTGGCGGGGATGCCTTGGGCTTGTAGCCAGCGGAGGGTGCGCGGGGTGGCGGCGTCGCAGCCGCTGACGTGCTGGCCGCGGGCGGCAAGCAGGCGGGCGAGGCCGGCCATGCCGATGCCGCCTATGCCGAGGAGGTGGACATGGGCGGGCTGCGCGAGCCAACGGTGGATGGCGGCGCGCCAAGGTTCGGCGGGGGGGGTCATGGGCGGGCGCTTTGCTCGACGAGGGTGGCGAGGTCCGCGGCGCCGTTGCGGGCGCCGGCCTTGAGGGCGGCATCGCGCAGGCGGGCGAGGCGGGCGGGTTTGCGCAGGGTTTGCAGGAGGTAGGCCTCGAGCCAGGCGGGGGTGAGGTCGGCCTCGGCGACGACATCGGCAGCGCCGCGTTTTTCGACGGCGCGAGCGTTGGCGGTTTGGTGGTCCATGGCGGCGTGGGGATAGGGCACCAAGAGGGCGGGGACGCCGAAGAAGGCAAGCTCGGCGCAGGTGGAAGCGCCGGCGCGGCAGATGGCGAAGTCGGCGGCGTGGTAGAGGGGGGCCATGTAGTTGGTGAAGGCGATGACGTCGGCAGGGATGCCGGCGGCGGCGTAGGCGGCGCGGACGGCGGGTTCGTCATCGCGCCCGGCGAGGTGGGTGACGGCGAAGGGGATGCCGGCAGCGACGAGGGGGGCGAGGGCGGCGGTGACAACTTGGTTGAGGCGACGCGCGCCCATGCTGCCGCCCATGACGAGGAACCGGAACGGCGCGCCGGCGGGGCGCGGCGGCAGGGCGTGGGCGGCGGCGGTGAGTTCGTCGCGCAGGGGCATGCCGACAACGTGGAGGCGGGCGCGGGGGAGATGGTAGCGGGTTTCCTCGAAGCCGGCGGCGACGGCGGCGGCGCGGCGCGCGAAGAGGCGTACGGCGCGGCCGGGGATGACGTTGGCTTCGTGCAGAACAATGGGGACGCCCAGCAGCCGCGCGGCGCCGCAGGGGCCCACGGAGGCATAGGAGCCCATGGCGAGCAGGACAGCAGGGCGCGCGGAGCGCATCCGGGCGCGGCAACGCCAAATGGCCTGTCCCAGTTGCGCGGCGCGTTGCAACGCCTGCCACGAGAAGCCGGAGGGCAGGCCGCGGGCGGGGACTTCCACAACGGGGCCATCCCACGTTTGGCGGGCGGCTTGTTCGGTATCGCGCCCGGTGAGCCAGAGGGTGACTTCGTGGCCGCGGCTCAGCAGCTCTCGCGCGGTGGCCAGCCCCGGGAAAACGTGCCCGCCGGTGCCGCCGCAAGCGACGGCGATGTTCATGGCCGTGCGCCTTCCACGCGCAGGAGGTGAACCTTCCACGCGAGGCCGCCGGAGAAGCCGCCGAGGCCGCCGCCGGTGGCGACGACACGGTGGCACGGCACAAAGAGCGGCAAGGGGTTGGCGCCGCATGCGCCGCCGGCGGCCCGGCTGGCGCGCGGACGTCCGGCGCGGCGGGCGAGTTCGGCATAGGTCATGGTGCGGCCGCGCGGGATGCGCTGCATGGCGCGCCAGATGGCGCGCTGGAAAGCGGTGGCGTCAGCCCAAGCGGCGGGGCTGAGCGGCGGAAGCTGCGCCGGAGTACGGCCGGCAAGCAGCGCGGCGGCGGCGGCCACCGCCTGCCGCAGCGCGGGCGGCGCGTGGGGCGGCAGCGTGGCGCGGCCGGTGCGCAGCGGGCCACGCGGCGTGCCGGCATCCGGCAGATGGCAGGCGAGCAGCCCGGCGGCATCGGCGGTGATGACCACGGGGCCCCACGTGGTGGCGAGCGTGGCTTGGACAGGCTCCTGCGGCGGGCGGGTCATGTGAGCATCTTGAAGAGCACGTAGCTCAGCACGAGCACCATGCCCACCATGAACACGGTGCGCGCGCGCTGGCTGCCTTGCTCGCGGCGGGCTTCGCGGACGCGCTTGAGGCCGGCCACGCCGTAATAGTTGCGCAATTGGTCGTGGCGGGGCTCGGCGAGGCGGCCGGCGGCCGTGGGCGCGCCGCCGGTGGCGGGGCGCAGCAGATCGGTGCGTTGCAGGCGCGGCATGACCACGCGCTTGGTGGCGAGGCCGTCGGGGCCGGGCGCGAAGTCCACGGCGATTTCGCCGGGCGGCAGATCGGCGGTGCCGGGTTCGAGGAGTTCGGGGTTGTCGCGCAGGAGGGCGGGATGCGCGCCGCGATAGCCGACGGGGATGGCGGCATCGCGCAGGCGTGGTTCGCTGGGGGGCGTGCCGGGTTGCGGGGCATCGGGCCAGCGTTCGACGGCGCGGATTTGCGTGCGCAGCTCCGCCTTCTCGCGCTCGATTTCCTTCAAGCGCCGTTCCCACGCGGACATGTTGCGGCGGTCGGCCATGCTACAGCCAGAAATAATAACTCAACAGGCCGATGAAAAACAAGAGCGCAACAAACACCATGAACGGGAGGAGAAATGCGAAGCCGGCGCGCCACCAATAGGCGAAGGTGTGGGCGGCGGGCGCGGGGGTGGCGGCGCTGAAGGCCAGCGGGCGTGGCGCATCGGCGGCATGCGGCTGCACGGCTTCGAGCTTGGCGAGCGCCTTGTTGTAATCGGCGCGGACGTTCTCCAGCGTGGCAAGCGCCTTGTTGAGTTCGTCGAGCAGGGTGTCGTTGGTCCAGTCGTCTTCGTTGAGCGCGGCGACGGTGGCGAGGCGGTCGTTGAACTGCGCGCGGGTTTCCTCGAGCAGTTGGCTGAGGCGGTCGGCTTGCAGTTGATCTTTTTCCATACGCACGAGCGCTTCCTGCAAGCGGGTTTTGAGTTCGCGGCGGCCGGAATCGAAGGCCTCCTGTTTTTGGCGGAGTTCTTCGAGGAGGCGGCGCTCGCGTTCGAGCTCCTCCTGCCGCGCGCGAAGGCGGTCGAGCTCCTGGGCCTTGTCCACCATTTGGTCGGTGACTTCCTGCTTGTGGCGCGCGAGGTGGGTGAGGGTGAGATCGGAGACGGGGCGGTTGGGCAGATCGCGCGAGGACGGGATGTGGCCATCGCGCGGGGCGGCGCTGTCGGCATCGAGCTTGATCTTCAGCGCGGCTTCGCGTTGGCGGACGAGATCATCATCAAAAAAATCAGTACCCATGGTGGCGGCTCCTTATGGCGGGGGGATGGTCAGGCGCGTGCCCACGCGCACGTTGTTGGGGCTGGAAAGACGGTCACGGTTGGCGTTGAAAATGAGCTCCCACTTGGCGGGCGAGCCGTAGTAGCGCGCGGAAATGGTGGCGAGAGTTTCACCGGATTGGACAACGTGGGTTTGCGTTTCGGCGGCGGCGGGCGGCGGCGCGACGGGCGCAGTGGTGGCCGGCGGGGCGGCAGGCGCGGCTTTGGCCGCACTGGGCTTGCCGCGCGGCGGCTTGGCAGACGTTGCGGCATCCGCGCGCAACGCGGCGAGTTCCGTTTCCAGCGCGGTGATGCGGGAGTCGCGCGTTTGGATGGCGCGTTTCATTTCGGCGGGCGTGGCGGCGACCTCCGCGGCGAGCGCGGTGCGGCAGTGCGCCATGCGGTCGGCAACGTCAGCGTGGTCTGCGGCGTCGGGACGCAGTTCGAGATAGCGTTGGTAATGATAGAGCGCGCGCACGTAATCCTGCTGCCAGTTGTCATAGAGCAGGCCGAGTTCGCGGTGGGCCAGACCGGAGTTGGGCCGGCGCGCGACGGCGCGTTCGCCCCAGTGGATGGCCGCGGAAATATCCTGCGCCTGCACGGCGGCCTTGGCGCGGCGCAGATTGCGCTCACGCGCTTCCCGCGCGGCGGAATCGCGCTGGCAACCCGTGGCGCACAGCAGCAGCGCGGCAATCCACCACGCGGCGGAACGTAAAATCAGATGACGGCATTTTGGCACGTCCGGCACCGTAGCAAATTGGACGCCAAAATCAATTACGATACTCCCCCACCCCGCGCGCATTTTTGCGTGCGGGAACCGGGCGCGGCTGGAAGGTCTGCGACCGTTCCAGCCCCACAATCCGACCAGATGCTTTTGTCAGGTGAGGCAACGTGTGGCGGCAACAAAAAAACCGCCCCCGGTAGCCGGAGGCGGTTTGTGGCGCGAGGCGCGATTACTTGCCGAGGGCCTGCTGAGCCGCGGCGAGGCGCGCGATGGGCACGCGGTATGGCGAGCAGCTCACGTAGTTCAAGCCGACCTTGGCGAAGAACTTGACGGAGGCCGGATCGCCACCGTGTTCGCCGCAAATGCCGCACTTGAGGTCCGGGCGCGTGCTGCGGCCCTTCTTGACGGCCATCTCCACCAACTGCCCGACGCCCGTGGTGTCCAGCGACTGGAACGGGTCCACCGGCAGAATCTTCTTGTCGAGGTAGTCGGGCAGGAAAGTGCCGATGTCGTCACGGCTGAAGCCGAAGGTCATCTGGGTCATGTCGTTGGTGCCGAAGCTGAAGAACTCGGCGGTTTCGGCGATGGCGTCGGCGGTGAGCGCCGCGCGCGGGACTTCGACCATGGTGCCGACGAGATACTTCACCTTGGCTTTCTTTTCCTTGATGATGGCATCGGCGGTCTGGCGGATGATTTCGGCGCAATAGTCGAGCTCGGCCTTGGCGCCCACGAGCGGCACCATGATTTCCGGCAGGACCTTGCGGCCGGTCTTGGCGACGTTGCAGGCGGCCTCAATGATGGCGCGGGTTTGCATGACGCACAATTCCGGATAGGTGATGGAGAGGCGGCAGCCACGATGCCCCAGCATGGGGTTCATCTCGTGCAGCTTCTTGACGTGCGCGGCGACCACGTCGGGCGTGGTGCCCATGCGCTTGGCCATCTCGGCCTGGCCGGCCTCATCCTGCGGCACGAACTCGTGCAGCGGCGGGTCAATCAGGCGGATCGTCACGCCGTAGCCATCCATGGCCTTGAAGATGCCTTCGAAGTCGCTGCGTTGCAGCGGCAGCAGCTTGGCCAGCGCCTTCTCACGCGCGGCGGCGTCCTGCGCCAGGATGAATTCGCGGACGGCCCAGATGCGGTCGCCTTCAAAGAACATGTGCTCGGTGCGGCACAGGCCGATGCCCTGCGCGCCGAACGCGCGGGCGGCGGCGGCATCCTTGGGACTGTCGGCGTTGGTGCGCACGGCAATCTTGCGGTACTTGTCGGCCCAGTCGCTGACTTGCTTGTACATGCGGTAGATGGGGTGCTTTTGGGCATCCTTCTTGCCGCCGACCACCGCGTTGACCACGGGGCTGGCCTGGGTGGGGATTTGGCCGACGTAGACGACGCCGGCGGTGCCATTGAGGCTGATCCAATCGCCTTCCTTCAGCGTGGTGCCGCCGGCGGAGATCGTCTTGGCCTTGTAGTCAATTTGCAGCGCGCTGGCGCCGGCAATGCAGCACTTGCCCCAGCCGCGGGCCACCACGGCCGCGTGGGAGGTCATGCCGCCCGTGCTGGTCAGAATGCCCTGCGCGGCCCACATGCCGCCGACGTCTTCGGGGCTGGTTTCGTGGCGCACGAGGATCAACTTTTCATCCGGGTTGGCCTTGACCATTTCTTCGGCGACGTGCGCCTCGAACACGATCTTGCCCACGCCCGCGCCCGGACCCGCCGGCAGACCGGTGGTGAGCTTGACGGCCTTCTTCTCGGCGGCGGCGTCGAAGATGGGGTAGAGCAACTGCTCGAGGTCGGAGCCGGTGACGGTGGCGATGGCTTCATCGGGGCGCAGGATTTTCTTCTGCGGCTTGCCGGTATAGAAGTCCTTGCCGGTGGCCATTTCGACGGCCCAGCGCACGCCGGCGAGGCCGGAGCGCTTGGCGTTGCGGGTTTGCAGCATCCACAGCGTGCCCTGCTCGACGGTGAATTCCACGTCCTGCGGGTACTTGTAGTGCTCTTCGAGGCGCTTCATGATCTTGATCAACTGTTCGTGCGCCTTCTTCCAGATGGGGCTCTTTTCGCTGGGCATTTCGTCGAGGTGCCGCGGGGTGCGGATGCCGGCCACCACGTCTTCGCCTTGAGCGTTGACGAGGTATTCGCCCATGGGCTCTTCGGAACCGGTGGAGCCGTCGCGGGTGAACGCGACGCCAGTGCCGGATTCATCGCCCATGTTGCCGAACACCATGGCTTGCACGTTGACGGCGGTGCCGAGCAGGCCGGTGACCTTGTTGATCTGGCGGTACTTCTGCGCGCGCTCGCTGTTCCAACTGCCGAACACCGCATTGACGGCGGCAAGGAGCTGGTCCATCGGGTCCTGCGGGAAGGGCTTCTTGACTTTCTGCTGGTAGACCTTCTTGTAAATGTCGCACAGCTCCTTGAGCTGGTCGGCGGTCAGATCGGTGTCTTCCTTGGCGCCATATTTTTTCTTCAGATCGGCCATGGCCACTTCGAAGTCGTGGTGTTCGAGGCCGGTGGTGGGGCCCATGACCACATCGCCGAACATGTCAATGAAGCGGCGGTAGGAGTCCCACGCGGCGCGATCGTTGCCGGTGCTGGCGATGAAGCCGAGGATGGACTTGTCGTTGAGGCCGAGGTTGAGGACGGTGTCCATCATGCCGGGCATGGAGATGGCCGCGCCGGAACGCACGGAAACCAGCAGCGGGTTCTTGGGGTCGCCGAGCTTCTTGCCCATTTTCTTTTCGAGTTTCTTGAGCTGGGCGTTGAGCTGGTCGAGCATCCCCTCGGGATACTTGCCCTTGTGAGAGGAATAGTAGGCGCACGCTTCGGTGCTGACCGTGAAGCCCGCGGGCACGGGCAGGTTGGCGTTCGCCATTTCGGCGAGGTTCGCGCCCTTGCCGCCCAGGATGGCCTTCAGCGAGGCATCGCCCTCGGTGTTCTCCTTCCCGAATCCGTAAAAATACACATATTTCTTCTTCGCCATGTTTGTCTCCGTGTTGCGGCCGTGGCCGGCCGATTTTTTTCTAAAGGGATACCACGCGGCAAGCCGGGTGGAAAAAATCCGCGCGACTATCCATCGCCTTGGGCGATTTGTCAAGTAAATAGCCGGCGGCAAAACATGGCGAAACCGCCATGCTCGAAACGATTTACCCTGCGGGCGCGCCGGCCGCCGCGCGCGCGGTTTTGCAAGGCCGCTTTACAATAAAGCGGGGCTCTCCTATATTCGATATTACACGCCGGACATGAATCTGTTCACCACCCAACGCGATCTGCCCCCCCTTCTGGCCGGCCTCCTGCGCTGGCTGCGCCGGTTGGGCATCGCGGCGGTGGCGCTGGTCGTGGTGTATCTGGTGCTGGAAGTCATCTGCACCTACGCCCTCCCCCAATGCGGCAGCCGCTTCCTGGTGCCCGGCGAAGTGAACGGCGAACCCGTCTGGCGCGATAACCCGTTTTTTGCCTACCGCTTCTATCCGCCACGCACCGCCCCCGCCCCGTTGCCGATTGTGGCGCGCCAAACCCCCGCGCCGGGCACGCTGCGCGTTTGCCTGCTGGGCGGCGATGCGCTGATGGGCGAGCCCGAACCTTCCTTCGGCCCCGGCCGGCAACTCGAGCTCATGCTGCGCCAGCGCTACCCCGACCACCCCGTGGAGGTGATCCACCTCACGCTCGAAGGCGGCAACTCGCACATCATGCGCGAAGTGGCGCGTGATCTCGAACGACTGCGCCCGCAGGCGGTGGTGATCATGATCGGCAACGAGGAAATCGCCGGTCCCTACGGCCCGGCCTCCACGCTGGGCTGGTTCCACCATAGCGCACGGCTGGCGCGCACGCTGGTGCTGTTCTCGCGCACGCACGTTTCGCAACTCTTCGCGGGGCTGGTGGGGCGCGTGGCGCCGGCGCGCGTGGACCTCAACGTGTGGCGCAGCCAGGAGCCGCTGATGCTCAAAGGGCGGCTCGCACCGGATGACCCGCGGCTGAAAAGCGCCTATCGCGCGTTCAACCGCAACCTGCGCGCCATCCTCCGGCTGGCCAAGGCCGCCGCGCCGGAAGTGATTGTCTGCACCGTGCCGGTCAACCTGCGCAATTGCGATCCGTTCCTCACCACCTATCTGCCCGACGAGGCCGCTGCCCAGCAGGTGCGCGAAACCCTGCGCAACGCCATCGCCGCCGATGCCGCCGGCGCGCCCGAAGCCGCCCGCCTCTATGCCGACGTCATCCGCCGCAATCCCACCCACGCCGAGGCGCTCTTCCGCGCCGCGCGCCTCGCGCTGGCCGATGGCCGCCGCGCCGAGGCGTTCGACTTCTTTGTCCGCGCGCGCGACGCCGACAGCCTGCGCCTGCGCACCGATTCACGCCAAAACCAGATGATCCGCGCCGCCGCCGAAGAAGCCGGCGTTTCCCTGTTGGATTTGGAAAAACATTTTGCGCTCAGCTCGCCCAAGGGCGTGCCGGGGCACGAATTCTTTTTGGACCACGTGCACTTCACGTTCGCGGGCGCCAACCTGCTGGCGGCCGCCGTGCTCGCGCGGCTGGAATCGCGGCAGGCGTTCGATGCCATCCCCACGGGCGCGCTGCCCGATGCCCCCACCCTCGCCACTGAGCTGCTCTATGATCCGTGGGGCCACGCCGCCGTGCTCAAGACCGTGCTGGATCAGCAACTACGCCCGCCGTTCAACCGGCAAGTGGATAACGCGGCCTATCGCCAGGAATTGATGAATGACCGCCAAGCCGCCGAAGCGCGCGTGACCAGTCTCTCCGCCGCCAACACCAAGGCCATTCTCAAGCGCCGCCTCGCCCTCGCCCCCGCCGATGGCTGGCTGGCCGCGCGCGCGGGCTGGTATCTGTTCAACGCCGGCGCCACCAACGAGGCCATCGCTGCCGCCGAAACCGCCCACCAACTCTGGCCGCACCGCTACGAACCGCGCGCGCTGCTGGCGTTCCTGCAAACCGTCGCCGGCGCCGAGGTCGAAGAAAGCATCGCGTTTCTCAAGGGCGCCGACTACGCCGGCTATTACGATGTGAACTGGGCGCTGCGCATCGGTGAGGAGCTCACCGCGCGCGGCCTGCCGCTGGCCGCACGGCCTTGGCTGGAATATGCGTTGACGCGCGACCCATGGAACTCCGCGGTGGCCATCGCCCTATCCCAAGCCCTGCAAAAAGCCAAGCTGGGCCAGGAGGCGGTGGATGTCCTGCAAGCGGCCATCAAGCGCAATCCGCAAAACCCGCTGCTGTGGGAAGAGCTGGCCGCGCTCTACTGCGTGCTGGGCCGCTGGAAACTCTCCACCCAGTGCTTCAACAAGGTGGAGGAAATTGCTCCCTTCCGCTACGAGCGCTTCTACAAATGGGCCGATGCTCTCGTCCGCCTCAAGCAATATTCGCGCGCGCTGGGACCCATCAACCGCTACCTCGCCGCCATGCCGGATGATCCTGAAGGCCGCGCCCTGCTGGCCATTATTAAGGATCATATCCCCGCCGGCTCCGAGCCACCCCAAGACAACGACGACGAAAAACCCACGCGCAAACTGCCGTGGGAATAACGCAGCCGGTCGGTTATATAGGGCTGGAACGGTCCCAGATCTTTCAGCCGTTCCCGACAGGAAAGTTTCGTGCCTTAACCATTCACGCGCGACAAAAGCCCGCGTGAATGCGGCTGATTATTCCGCGGCCAGCCGGAAGCCAGTTTCCTTCGCGCGCCAGAGCACATAGGCCGTCATGGCGTACGGCAGCAGAAACAGCGATTGCGCCTCACGCGGCAATTCCGCCAGCTCGCGCAAAATGGCCGGCAGCCCCGCGCCCAGCAACCCCGCGCGGTGAAACAGCCACAACAAAACGCCCACGGTGCACAGGCTCAACCACAGCACCATCCAAAGCCCGGCAAACGCCTCGCGGCGCAACGCGGTGTCGCCCGTGCGCGCGGCATAGGCCGCCGCGAGACCGTTCAGGCTCATCAGGCAGGCAATCAACAGCAGATAGTGCAGCCCCGCGTTGACCGCCAGATAGTCCAACTGCGGCACGCCCAGCCACCACGGCAGAAATGGCGAGAGCCACGCCGTGATCAACGTCAGCCAACCGACGCAACGCACTCGCGACCGCCACCGCGCATCGTCCGGCGCCACGCTCATCATCAGCCACAGGCCCCACCCCAGAGGCAAAAAGCTGCCCGGCAAACCGGTCACCACCCACGCCGCGGGGCCCAGCCGCGCCAAGGCCGCCGCGTGCAACGCGGCCATCAGCGGCAGGCTCCAAAACGCGCTGGAAAAACCGCGCGCCAGCCGGAGTTGCTGCCCAGCCGAAAAACTGTTCGCGCCCGCCGCGTTCATCCGCGCCCTGCCAGCAACTTGTTGATTTCCGCGCGCAGCCCGTCCAGAAAACGCGCCTCGCTGAATTGCTCCGCGTGCGCACGGATGGTCGCCGGCTGCCATTCCCGTTGCGCGGCATCGCGCACCGCCGCGGCCAACGCCTCCGGCGTCTGCTCCGCAAAAAATACGCCCGTGGTTCCCGCCACCACGGTTTCCAGCAAGCCACCACGGCCCAATGCCACCACCGGCTTGCCGCACGCCTGCGCTTCCAGCGGCACAATTCCGAAATCTTCCTCGCCGGGAAAAATCAAAAACCGGCAGCCGCGGTACAACTCGCGAATACCCTCATCCGGCACGCGGCCGAGAAATTCCACATTCGGTGGCGCGCTCGCGCGCAGCGCGTCCCACTCCGTGCCCACGCCGGCAATCTTCAGTGGCGTGCCCAACTGCGCATAGGCCCGCACCGCCAAATCCACGCGCTTGTATGGCACTAGCGCCGATACAATCAAATCGTAGCCTCCCGACCCCACAGCCTCGCCGGGCGTGAAAAACTGCGTGGCCACCGGTGGATAAACCACCGCCGCTTCGCGGCCGTAAAAAGTCTCAATGCGCTTTTGCACGTGCCGGCTAATCGCCACAAACCGGTCCACACGCTCGTTGGCCGCAACATCCCAGCGCCGCAGCCGGGCCAACAGGCGGTCAATCAGCGCGCGCTTGAGCCCGCCGCGCCCGAAGTAATCCTCTTGCAGTGCCCAGGCGTAGCGCATCGGCGTGAAGCAGTAGCACAGGTGCTTGGCGCCGGGCGGCGGGCGGATCCCCTTCGCCACGCAATGGCTCGTGCTGATCACCAAATCCGTGCCCGCAGGCAGGCGGAACGATTCCATCGCCATCGGGAAGAGCGGCAAAAACCAACGGTAGTGGCGGCGGAATCCCGGCACCCGCTGCAAGCCGGACACATGCACCGTACGCCGGCGAATGGCCTCCGACACTTGCTCCGGCTGATACAACAGCGTGTATAGCTCCGCCGCCGGATATTCGCGGCCAATCAGGTCGAGGCACCGTTCGCCCCCGCGCATCCCGTTGAGCCAGTCGTGCGCCAGCGCCACTTTGAGCGGGCGACTCATGACGCCAACACCTCCGCGTAGGTTTGCAGCACCGCGGCCGTCGTTGTGCGCCAAGTGAACGCCCGCGCCCGGGCCAATCCCGCCGCGCGCAGGCGGGCGGCCTCCGCGGAGTCCGTCAGCACGTGGCGCAACGCCGCCACCGCGCCCGCCAAATCGTCTGGCGCCACCAGCCGCGCCGCGTCGCCCGCCACCTCCGGCAAACTCGCCACATTCGAGCAAACCACCGGCGTGCCGCACGCCATCGCCTCCAGCACCGGCAGGCCGAAGCCCTCATAGCGCGAGAGCAGCGCCAGCACGTCCGCCTCCTGATACGCGCGGAGCAATCCTGCCTCGTCCAGATAGCCCAGCCACTCCACGTGCGCCGCCACATTCAGCCGCTGCGCCAATTCTGCCGCCGCGGGATACCGCGCATCCGGCGGTCCCGCAATCCGTAGGCGCACCGGCAGCCCCTCTTCGATCAGCCGTGCCACCACCGCCACCAGCCCCGGCAAATTTTTGTAGGGATCGCTGCGGCCTACATAAAGGATGGTTTTGGGCCCGCCGCGCGCGGACGGCTTTTCGCCGCCCGGCACATAGCGCGCATCCACGCCATCCGCCGCCACCCGAATCCGCGACTCCGCCACCCCCAGCAATCGCTGGATGTCGCGCTTGGCCGATTCGCTCCCCGTCAGCACCCGGTCCACCCGCCGCGCAATTTCGTGCATCAACGCCCGGTACACCGGAAAAAACCGGGTCTTGAGCGCGCGCGGCGTAAACTCCGGATGCACCATCGGAATCAAATCATGGATGTTGCACACCGCGCGGATCGCCCGGGGCTCACGGCGCGAAAACGCCGGCAGTGGAATCATGAAATTGGTCGAGTGGTACACCGCCACCCCGCGCGCCCGCAGCAACCGCGCCACCGACCATTGCCCGCGCAGCGCGAACGGTCCAAACGGCACCTCCGCGAACTCCATATTCCCCCGCCCCCCCAGCCCCGCGGCCGCTTCCACAAACTCCCGGCGCTCCGCATCTCGCACCAGCACCAAAAAACGCCACCCCCCGCCCAAATCGCCCAACTGACGCAACAGCTCCAGCGTGTAGCGGCCAATGCCGCTCAACTCGCGAAACACCCAGCGCGCATCCAGCGCAACCAGTTTGCCGTCAATCGTCTCCATTTGTAGCACCCTAGCCATTTTCCACACTGTGGAAAACTTTTTTCCACACCGTGGAACTTCCATCATATCGGATAATTTTTTGACACCCCGCAAACCAGCGGTAAGTTCTCTACCGAAAAAATAGAGAACCCCAAACCCAAGGAGACAAAATGAACATCCAAAAAACAGTAAAAGTCGCATTTGTGGTGGCTTTGGTCGCCAGCATGGGCCTCTTGAGCGCCTGCGCCGTGGCCGAAGATTCCGGCCATTCGTCGCACGATGCCTCTTCTGCCGTCCGTTCCGCGGCCGGCAACAAGCTGCATGACACCATGCGCGAACTCTGGGCCCAGCACATGGAATGGACCTATGCCGCGGTCACCGCGCACGGCACTCCTGCGTTTGAAGCCACGGCCGCACGGCTGATGCGCAACCAGGAAGACATCGGCGGCGCGGTCGCCCTGTTCTATGGCAAGGAAGCCGGCGACGCCGTGACCAAGCTGCTCAAGGAGCACATTGCCGGTGCCGTTAAAATCGTCGAAGTAGCGAAGGCTGGCAACGATGAGGAAGGCCTGAACAACGCCATCAAGGCGGCGTATGACAACGCACAGGAGATCGCCGATTTCCTTTCCGCCGCCAACGAGCATTGGCCGCAGGCGTTTGTCCGCGACATGCTGAAGAGCCATATTGACACCACGCTGGTGTATGCGACTGCCATCCTCCAGGGCAAGTATGCGGAAGGCATCGAGGCATACGGCGCAGCCGAAGCCCACATGATGATGCTTGCCGACGCCCTCTCCGACGGCCTCATCGCCGCCTTCCCTGAAAAGTTCTAACACCCATCACGCATCGAAAAATGATGTCCACGGGGTTGGCCCACGCCAACCCCGTTTTTTTGGACCAAAACCAACTTATGTCCAGAGTTTATAAAGTGTGGACATTCTTTAGTATATTCATATTATGTTTATACACAATATGTTAGGTCTATATTTATGGCTATTTTAAAACTGATGTTTTTAGGGTGCTGTCCAGAGTTTATAAACTGTGGACACTTTTGCATGGAATAAAAGATGGCGGTTGGCGGGGTCGGGGATATGATGCGGGGCATGAAGAACGCGGTGCCGATTATATTGTTTGGGGCGTGGGTGGTGGAGAGTGTGGTGCTGGCGGTTGGGCCGGTGTCGCGCGCCACGTGGTGGGCGGAGAATATTACGGTCTGGGTGGTGGTGACGCCGGTGGTGTGGCTGTACGTCAAAGGCATCCGCTTTTCCAATACGGCTTATGTGCTGATGTCGGTGCTGGTGTTTCTGCACACGATCGGCGGGCATTACACGTTCGCCGAGGTGCCGTTTGGCTGGGTGACGGATTGGCTCGGGGCGCAGCGGAATCATTTTGACCGGCTGGCGCATTTCACGGTGGGGTTCTGGATTTTTCCGATTCTGGAGTTTGTGGAAGGCCGCGGGTTGAGCCGGAACCGGGCGTTCAGCCTCGTCTTCGGATTGGCGGCCATTCTGGCGGTGGCGGCGCTGTTCGAGATGGTGGAGTGGCTCTACGCGGTGCTCGCGGATCCGACGGCGGGCACGGCATTTCTGGGATCGCAGGGGGATGTGTGGGACGCGCAAAAAGATATGCTGGCGGATGGCCTGGGGGCGGTGGCGGCCGGCGCGCTGTATCACATGCTGCGGCCCCAGATGCCCAACGCGGTGTAAAAGCTTTTCCACAGCGTGGAAAAAATGCTAGAGGTTTTTCCACGGTGTGGAAAAATTGGGCCGGATTTTTCCACAGTGTGGAAAACCCCGCCCACGCGGGATGAACTTTTTTCCACAGCATGGAAAACCCGGGCCACAGGAGAGAACATCATGGCTTTAGTCATTCGTAACGCGCTGGTGCTGACCAACGACGACGCGCAACCAGTCATTCCCCATGGCGAAATCCTGATTGAGGGTAGCAAGATTGCGGCGGTGGGCGCCAAAGTGGAGGCGCCGGCGGGCGCCGAGGTGCTGGATGCGGGCGGCATGGTGGCGATGCCGGGGCTGATCAACGCGCACCACCATTTGTATTCTTCCTTTGCGCGCGGCTTCGCGCCGCCGGGCGAGCCGGCGAGCAACTTTGTGCAAATCCTGGAGCGGATGTGGTGGAAGTTGGATTTGGCGCTGGATGCGGAAGCGGTGCGTTATTCGTCGTATGTGGCGTTGCTGGAGGCCATCCACACGGGCTGCACCACGATCATTGACCACCATGCGTCGCCGTCGTGCACGGATGGCTCGCTGGATGTCATGGAGGAAACCTTCCGCGCGGCGGGGCTGTCGGGCTGCCTGTGCTATGAGACGTCGGACCGCAACATCCCGGCGGACGGCGTGGCGGAAAACGAGCGCTTCATCAAAAAGACGCGCGCGGGCGACGGCCAAATCACGGCGCTGTTCGGCTTGCATGCGCAAATGACGCTGGGCGATGCCACGCTGGAGGCCACGGCGCGAATTTGCGCGGAGACCGGCGCCGGGGTGCACATCCACGTGGCGGAAGATCTTTCGGACGAAACGGATTGCCTGGCGAAACACGGCATGCGGATTATTCCGCGGTTGCACAAGTTCGGACTGACGGGGGCGAAGTCGCTGTTCATCCACGGGATTCATCTGGATGAGGCGGAGATGGACCTGATTGCGGAGACGGGCACGATGATGGTGCATAATCCGGAATCGAACATGAACAACGCGGTGGGCACGCAAAAGATGCTGACGCTGCTGAAGAAGGGCGTGCTGCTGGGGCTGGGCACAGATGGAATGACGTCGCACATGATTTCGGCGGCGCGGGTGGCGCACCTGCTGCAGCGCGCCACGCTAGGCGACCCACGCGTGGCGTTTGTGGAAGCGTGCGACATGCTGCTCAACAAGAACGCGCAGATTGCGGCGCGTTGCTTCCCCGAACCGCGCGGCCAGCTCAAGCCGGGCCAGTTGGCGGACGTGGCCATTTTTGACTATGTGCCAACCACCCCGCTTGAACCCGGCCGCGTGCTGGGCCACCTGCTCTATGGCCTGAACTACGCACGCTGCCACACCACCATCGCCCGCGGCAAGGTGCTCATGCGCGATTCCAAGGTGCTGACGCTCGACGAGCGCGAAATCTGCGCCAAGGCACACGAGTGCGCGCGGCAAACCTGGGCGCGGTTTTAAGCGGGATCAGCCGGCGGAATCTTCCCGCGCACACAACCCACGGTGGCCAACATGAACATCGGCATTGATCTGATCTCCTTCCACGCGCCCGCGTATTATCTGGATTTGCGCGTGCTGGCGGAAAAGCGCGGGGTGGACCCGGACAAGTTCGTGGTGGGCATCGGGCAAGAGCGCATGGCGGTGGCACCGCCGGACCAGGACATCGTGACGCTGGCGGCCAACGCAGCGCTGCCGATTGTGGAAAAAGCCGGGCGCGAAAACATCGAAATGGTGCTGTTTGCCACCGAATCGAGCATTGACCAATCCAAGGCGGCGGCGTGTTTTTGCCATCGGCTGCTGGAGTTGCCGGCGCGCTGCCGCTGCCTCGAAACCAAGGAAGCGTGCTACGGCGCGACGGCTTCGCTGCGCATGGCGGCGGCCATGGTGGCGCAGCGCCCGCAAAGCAAGGTCCTGGTACTGGCGGCGGACATCGCGCGTTACGATCTCTCCAGCCCCGGCGAGCCCACGCAGGGCGCGGGCGCGGTGGCCATGCTGGTCAGCGCCCATCCGCGCGTGCTGGCCTTGGACCCGCACAGCGGCTTCTACACCGAAGACATCATGGATTTCTGGCGGCCGAACTACCGCGAGGAAGCGCTGGTGGATGGCAAGTATTCCACGCGGATGTATCTGACCACGCTGATCGAAGCCTGGAACGATTACCAGGCGCAGTCGGGCCGCGGCTTGGCCGATCACGCGCACTATTGTTTCCATCTGCCGTTCACCAAAATTGCCTACAAATCATTGGAGCGCCTCCACAAGGCGGCAGGCGTACCGCTACCGCCCAAGGAGGAGCAACACCGCTTGGTGGATTACGCGCTGCGCTACAACCGGCTGACCGGCAACACCTACGCGGCGTGCCTCTACGAAGCGCTGACCGCGCTGCTGGATCACGCGCCGACGCCGTTGGATGGCCAGCGCCTCGGCCTCTTCTCCTACGGCTCTGGCTGCATGGCGGAATTTTTCTCCGGCGTGGTGCAGCGGGGCTACCGGCAGCATTTGTTCACCGAACAACTCCGCGCTGAATTGGACAGCCGCGTGGCGCTGACCTACCGCCAGTATGAGGACATCTTCAATTATGGCGTGCCGCGCGATGGCGCCGACCACGTCTTCGCACCGTATCGTGGCGGGCCATTCCGCCTCGCGGGCATCAAGGATCACAAGCGCCGCTACGAGCCGAAGTAGCGCCTACTCGGCATCGTCCGCTACATCCCCCTGCTTGTTCTCCAGCCGGCGCTGCCGAAAAAAATCTTTCCTGGCTTCCGCAATGGGACACCCAATAATTTCGCTGATTTTGCAGGGCTTTTGTAGGGCGGGAATGGTTGAGGAACGAAACCTTCCCGCCGGGAGAGGCTATTGAGACTTGCATAAGTAGGTGACTAGTGATAGAGTGCGTGCATTATGAATACCAAACGCACTCGCCGAGA
>MWEZ01000029.1 GCA_002071335.1 Verrucomicrobia bacterium ADurb.Bin018 | reverse complement strand
AAGCTACTTGCACCGTCCATGCGGCGGACTGTGTGGAAAAGCCGGCGACATCGGTGGCGGAGAAGGAATAGACTACGCTGTCGCCGGTGCGCACGGGGGAAGGGATCGCGCCGGTAAACACATCCCCCGCGCTGTTGGTCATGGGGGCTGAGCGGGGCAGGCCACCGTTGCGCTGCCAGTGCAGGGTGGCGGTGGCCACGCGGTAGTTGTCCGTGATAATGGCGCTCAGCAACCACGGGGCGGGACTGGCCACGGGCGAGGCCAGCGGCTCGTGCGTGATGCCGGGCGCAACGGGCACGGATGCCGAATCGAGCGGATCGGTGTGGTCGGCGGCTTCCACCTCGTTTTCGTGGCCGTCGCCATCGGGGTCGGCGAAGCGGGATTGGCCAAGCGCGCCAAAGTAGCGCAGCTCAAACCAATCCGGCAGGCCGTTGGCATCGCTATCCTGTTCCGTTGGGAGATAGGTGGCAGTCGCGGCGCGCGGCTCGGTCATGGGGATGCCGTCCACTTGGTGCTGCGATGGTTCGCCGTTGGTGGGCCAACGCGCGCCATCCACCAGCCAGCCGGCAAACGTATAGGGTGTCTGGCCGACCAGCGCACTTTCCGGCGCCGGCAGCGAGGAGGCTGCGGAGCCCAATTCGTGCCAGACATTTGTGTTGAGGATGCCGTGCGGCTCGGAAATGTGCATCAACAAGGCTTGCTCCTGCCATTGCCACACGAGGGAGGAATCGGCGGTGATGGTGAACTCGCACGTATTGGCCACACCGGCGGCCGGCACGAAGCCGACGCCCTGCCAGCCGACACATGCCGTGCGCATTCCGTTGGTGCCGGTGGCGGAAAAAGCCGCGTCAGCTTGCACCACGATGCCGGAGGCGAAGGTGTGCGTCCCGTAGCCGGGGTTCACCGCAAAATATTCGCCGGGCGCGCCGGTGATGGTCAGCGTCAGCGGTTGCGTGACGGCGAATTGATGTAGGGCCGCCGGCGCTTCGGGCGGGTGGGTGGTCAGGAGGTCAGCCGGCCCGGCAGAAAGATAATAGTACACCCAAGTATCCGTCGGTTGGGCGGGAATGGCCGCGCTGAACATCTGATTGCTGCCGGGCGTCATTGTGACCACGTTGAAATCGTCGGTGCTGCCCGTGGTGTTCCAGTGGAGTTGCACGGTGTCGGGGTCCAATTGGCCCGGCGAGGTGACGCGCGCCGTGACCGTATATTCCACATTGGTTTGCCACGTGTTGTCCAGCGGCGCGTGTTCGATGGCCGCGGGCAGATCAATGGCGCCGCGCATATAAATCGCGTAGGGCTGGGGGCCTTCGGGAACATTATGAGCAGAAACCACCAACGTCCAGCGTCCGGTGACTGGCGCATCCAGGTCAATGCCTTCCACGTTATTCAGGCGATCCGGCTCCGCCAAGCCGTTGGGAAAATATGAGGCGCCGTCGGGGTCATGGAGCGCGAGGTCCAAATCATTGACGAGATTCACGGCGGCCGCCAGCGCGGAGGGATAATCGCTATAGGCCAACGTGGCGGTCAGCGGCGCGGACTCACGCACGATGAACTCCAGCGTGTTGCTGCCGCCGGTGGTGAGCGGCGCCGGGGAATCCAGCAAGGCCACTTGTGTTGCGCCGGTAGGGAACAGGGTGCCGGCCAAATTGATTTGGCCGAATCCTTCAACCGAATTAGGGCGCGGGGGGGCGGGGATTTCGCGGAACTCATTGGTGCCGTATTGGCCGGGCGAGAGTGAGCGCGCGCCGCCGACCAGCGCCGCCTTGAGCAAGGCCGCGGAGGGGTTTTCCAGCCCGCGTGTTTCCACGCAAAACTGCCGGAGAAGCGTGGCGCATCCGGTGGCGAATGGCGCGGCCATGCTGGTGCCGGTCATGAAGCAATAATTGGTGTTGCCGGACAGCACGCCGCGCCCCGTGCTACTGGAGGCTCGCGAGCGCGCGGACACCACATCGCTACCCGGCGCGACCACATCGGGCTTGGTACGGCCATCCATCGCGGGGCCGCGTGAAGACAGCGCAGAAATTCCCTGTGGGCCGCCGCCGGGGCTGGAGGATATCAGGTCGCTGAGGATGGGCTCTGTGCGAAAGCGCGATGGATAATTCATGCCGTAATTTTGGGCGGTTTGGCCGCCGCTGCCGGCCGGGCGTCCACTTTCGCTGGCGCCCACCGCCAACACATTTTTGGCGGAGGCCGGGGCATCCAACGATTGCTCATCAACTACGCCATCGCGATTGTCATCTGTGCCTTCATTGCCGGCGGCAAAGGCCACAAACAAGTCGGGGTGATCCCACACAAACTCATCGGTGGTCATAGAATCGCTGTTGTATTCGCCTTCCGCCGCGCCGCCCCAGCTATCGGAATGCAGCCGCGCGCCGGCATCATAGGCGGGCTGGTACAACTCGTTGAGATCATCCGGCAGATTGAGGCGCGAGGAAGCGTCCATCACGGATTGCAGCACCAGTTGCGCGCTGGGTGCCACGCCGCGAAACTGGTTGGTGGAAGCCGCGCCGGTGCCGAGCAAGGAGCCAATCACGTGGGTGCCGTGGTAGTACTTGTCGCTCCAGTCATTGCCGCGGCCAGTATCGAAGACTTGCAGCACTTGGCCGACAAAATCCGGATGCAGCGAGGCGAGATTTCCGGAATCGAGCCCGGTATCAGCCACGGCTACGATTTGGCCAGCGCCGTCGAGGCCGTGGTCGTCATGGGCGGCATCCACATTCAGGCGGTTGGCGGCGCGGGCGACATCATTCAACAGGCGCGGGGTGGGGCGGTGCTCGATCCATTGCACATCGGCGCGGGCGGCCAGAGCCGCGATCTCACGCGCCGGCACGACCGCGCGGACCAAGCCCCAGCGTTTGCCGGGTGTGGCGCTGACTTCGCCGGCTTGCGCGGCGCGCAAGACGGCCGCAACCGCGAACGCATCATCGGGCGCAAAGGTCTGGATAGTGACCGGCAGCGCGATGGCGGGCGTTTTTTTCAGGAGGGCGGCGAGCAGGGGTTGCAGTTTGTAGGCCGGCCGGTATTCCCCATGCCAAGCCACGTGCGGCATGTGGGCCAGCCGGCGGATGGTGGCCGCGGGCGCTTCGACCAACAACGCGTGATGTGGCAGATAGGCGCGCACGGTGGCGCCGGCATCCTGCAAGGCTTGCCGCCATTCCGGTTGCAGCGGGCCATCGAACAACACCAGCCACGGATAACCACGCGTGGAAGGTGTATGGTGAGGCTGCTCATCCAGCGGGCCGGGAAAGAGGTCACCCGCCCGCAGCCGGATCACTGGGCGGTCGCCCAGCGGGGCAGGGGGGGGCGTGCGGGTCTGCGCGCGCGCTTGTTGGATGGCGGCATGGGCTTGTTGATTGGCTTCGACCGCCGTTGGCCCCGGCGGGGACCACGCCAGATTCAGGCGCGGGTGGCTCCACCAGAGCGTGGCCAAAAACATCAGCCCCGCAGCGATCAGCAATTGCCGGCTGGATAACGCGCGCTTCATGTCAGGTGGTCATCCGGCAATTTACCATACCTGCGGGATAATCTCACTCCGGCGGCAGGCGTCCTGCAGCCAACTGACGGGCCAAATCGCGTAGCGTGACACGCACCGGCGGCGAGAGGTGCGCGCCGGGTTGCGTGGTGGCCGGTTGGATGCCCAGAATCACCACCTGCCCCGCGCATTCAGCAAGATAGGTGGCCAATTGACCGATGGATGGTGCGTGGGTGCCGAAATCGCGTGCGCCGATCTCCGCCGGCTGCAACCGCCGCAATGTGCCCGGTGGGAGGCCCATCTCGGCCGCATCCAGCATGACCAGCAATTCCGGGCGAATGCGCCGGATCAGGCCGGTGAAGTTTTCCGGCGCCGTGGCCGCATTGATGGTGCGCCACTCCGGATGCCGGAAGGCGCGGGCAAAAAGCGGCCCCAAGCCATCATCGCCATGGCGTGGATTGCCGATGCCCAGCAGGAGATTCATGATAAAAAAAGGCCGCCGCTGGCGGCGGCGGCCGTGCTCGGCAGAGCCGGGCGTTAGGACAGCGTAATGGCCGTCACCGGGCAGCTCGCCGCGGCTTCCTGGGCCGCGCCTTCGGAGGCCGCCGGGACGACATCGGCCGTCGGGTGGGCCACGCCGTCATCGCCCATCACAAACACATCGGGAGCCAGATCGCAGCAAAGGGTGCAACCGGTGCAGGTTCCCGCATCAACAGTGGCTTTCATTTCGGTATTCCTTTCGGGTTAGGGGTGGGGGTCCAACATCAGCGGAACATTACCAGTTCTCGCCAAGGATTTCAAAGAAGGATTGCGGGTGCAGGCAGGCCGGGCACAGCTTGGGGGCTTCCTGCGCTTCGTGCAGATAGCCGCAATTGATGCAGCGCCAGACCACGACGCCGTCGCGCTTGAACACCTTGCCGGCGGAGAGATTCTGCCAGAGGTCGTTATAGCGCTTTTCGTGCTGTTTTTCGGCGTTGCTGACTTTTTCCCAGAGGGTGGCGATTTGCTCGAAGCCCTCTTCGCGCGCGATGCGGGCAAATTCGGGATAGAGCTTGGTCCATTCCTCGTTTTCGCCGGCGGCGGCCGCCTTCAGGTTGTCCAGCGTGGAACTGACCACGCCCGCGGGGTAGGCCGCGGTGATTTCCACCATGCCGCCTTCAAGAAAGCTGAAGAAGCGCTTGGCGTGCTCTTTTTCCTGATCCGCAGTTTCCTCAAAAATTTTGGAAATCTGGATCAAGCCTTCCTTGCGCGCCACGGAGGCAAAATAGGTGTAGCGGTTGCGGGCTTGGGATTCGCCGGCAAACGAGGCCAGCAGGTTTTTTTCGGTACGGGTTCCTTTGATGCTTTTCATGCGGTCTCCTGATTAGCGGGCGGGGCCCGCGTGTTGTCAAATCCTAGGCGTTATCTGCTGGAATGGGCGGCGGTGTCAAGGCCGGAAGCGGGCCTTCCTTGAACACGCCCATGGCGCGGAACTTGTCGTAGCGCTGGGCCAGAAGTTGCGCGGGGGATAATTTGAGCAATTGGGCCAGATGTTTTTCCAGCGCCGCGCGGACCAACTCCGCGGCGGCGGCGGGGTCGGCGTGGGCGCCGCCCTGCGGCTCGGGGATGATGTCATCGGCAATGCCGAGTTCCACAAGGTCGGGCGCGGTGAGCTTGAGCGCGGCGGCAGCGGTATCCGCGTGCGAGCGGTTTTTCCACAAAATGGCGGCGCAGCCTTCGGGGGAAATCACGGAATAATAGGCATGTTCCAGAATCAGGATGCGATTGGCCACGCCGATGCCCAGTGCGCCGCCCGAGCCGCCCTCGCCAATGACCACGGCGATGATCGGCACGGCCAGCCGGAACATTTCGCGCAGATTGACAGCGATGGCTTCGGCCACGTGGCGTTCTTCGCCCTCGATGCCGGGAAAAGCGCCGGGGGTGTCAATGAAGCACACGATGGGCCGGTTGAATTTGGCGGCGAGGCGCATCAGGCGCAGCGCTTTGCGGTAGCCTTCGGGATAGGGGCAGCCGAAGTTGCAGGCCAGATTGCTCTTGGTATCGCGGCCCTTTTGGGTGCCGATCACCATCACCGGGTGTTCGCCAATCCAGCCCATCCCACCCACGATGGAAAGGTCATCCGCCAGCAGGCGGTCGCCGTGCAGTTCGGTGAAATCGCGCACAAAAGCGGCAATATAGTCGCGGGTGTAGGGCCGGCGCGGATGGCGGGCCACCATCACTTTTTGCCATGGGGTAAGCGTGGCGTAGAGCGTGCGGCGTGTTTCCACCAGCTCGGCTTCCAGCCGGGCTGCGTCTTGCGAGGCGGTCAGCCCTTGGTCTTTGGAGAATTGGCGCAGCTCCGCAATCTTGTTTTCCAGATCGAGCAGCGGTTTTTCGAAGGGAAGCGTATAGGCGGCCACGGAAGCACCTTTATTCAATGATGGTGACGAGCGTCCCCTTGGGCAGGATGGTGTACAATTCTTCGATATCGCTATTGAGCAGCCGCACGCACCCGGCGCTGGATTGTTTGCCGATGGAATCCGGCTCCCACGTGCCGTGCATGCCGTAGCCCGGTTGGTCAAAGGCCAGCCAGTGCGTGCCAAGCTGGTTGTCCGGCGAACCGTAGGGAATGACCTTGCTGCCCGGCTTGTGCCACGGCGGATGCTCGATCTTGTCCACAATCTTGAACACGCCGGTGGGCGTGATGTTGTTGGTGCCGGTGCTGACCCGATAGCGCTTGAAGAAGTTGCCGTCCAGGGTCACCACGCAATCGTTGCGGCTCTTGCTGACGGTGAGCGCAAAGATGTGCTTGTTGCCATCGAGCAGGCGCAGGGTTTCGCCGATGCGGATCGTGGCCCCCTGGATATTGTTGGCCTTGGCAATCAATGCCACAGGCGTGTTGTAGGTGGCCGCCAGTTTGCCGAGATAGTCGCCGCTTTGCACCACGTGCTCCACTTTTTCCGGCATGGGGCGCTGCGAAGCCAGCAGGGGCATGGCGAGTTCGCTCAAAAATTCTTCCGTGGCGGCATCGCCCGGGCTGGCGGCCAGGGCTTGCAGCGCCAAGGTGCGGGCTGCGGCGTGATCGCCGGCCTTGAGTTTCCGGCGGGCCTTGGCCAGCGTGGCGACGGCCTCGTTGGTGTTGGCGGCAGGAGCTTGTTCTACAGCGGCCGATTCCGGCGTGGTATCCGCCGCCGCGGCTTCCGGAACGGGCGCGGGGGCCGGCGTGGGGGCCGGGGCCGGCTTGGCACTCGGCTTGGCTGCGGATTTGGTGTCCGGCTTGGCCGTCGGCTTGACTTCCGGCAGCGGAATGTCCGGCAATTGCACCGGCGGAATTTCGTCTTGAATTGGCGCCACAGGGAACTCGACCGGCTCGGCGGGTTCGGTGCCGCGCTGGTTGAACCAATGCACCAAGCCGAAAATGACGGCCAACGCCACAACGATCAACGCAGCGAAGAGCGCCGTCATACACCCGGCGCGCGACTTCTCGCGCTTCATCAAATAGATATCGGGAGGGGTTTGCAGTTCCATGGGCGGGCGGGGGCGGGGGGGTTAGGATAGTTTGTTGAGGTCGCGCAGCACCAGCACCATGTCGGGGTAGCGGTCTTCTGGATTCTTGGCGATGCACTTCATCACGATATTCGCCAGCGCCACCGGGATGTTGGGGTTCAGTTGGCGGATGGGCGTGGGCGGCACCTTCGGATCAATTTGCGCGGCGCGGACCTGGTCAATTTTTTCGCCTTCGTAGGGCTTGCGGAAGGTCAGCATTTCGTAGCAGCAAATGCCGAACGCATAGATGTCGGCCCGGTCATCGGCCACGCGGTTCACCAGCGTTTCCGGCGGCACATAGGCCGTGGTGCCGGAAACCGTCGCCAATTTTTTGAAGAAGCGCTTGCGGGGCAGCGCCAGGTCAAAATCAATCAGCACGAGACGGCCGTCGGGCTGGATGAGAATGTTTTCCGGCTTGATGTCCAGATGCAGGTAGCCGCGCGCGTGGACGTATTGAATCACGTTGGCCAGTTGGCGGATGAAAATCATCACGTTATCGGTCAGCAGCGGCTCGCGGAAGAGGATCAAATCGCGCAGGGTGCGCGACTCAATATACTCCAGCACCATGTAGGCCGTTTTGTTTTCGTAGCCGGCCTTGACGAACGGCACGATGTTCGGGTGCCGCTGGGGGGTGTGCATCTTGGCAAGCACTTCGCCGCCATGGAAAAAACGGTGGCGATTCCGCCGGTCTTTGGCCATCACGGAATCCAGCACGCGGATGACGTAGCGCGTTTGTTGCGCGTCAATCGCCACGTACAGTTTGGTCATGCCGCCGCCGGAAATGGAGCGGGTGATCGAGTAGCCTGCGAATTCTTGATTCATGCGAGCAGTTCTACCCCAAAGCGAGAAGAAACGCAATGCCTTGTTGGCTTGCCGGCGGGGGGGCGAAATGTCGAGCCAGACGTGGCTGAACCGGTGAAAAACAGGGCAATCATTTGGCATTTGGCCCGCCCGGGGCTATACTATCCCGAGCCGGCGGCAGGCCGGTGGAAACCTTCAGGAGAAAGAACCATGTCAGCATTGGACCAACAACCCATCGGGCAGATTGTCGCCCAAGACCTCAACACGGCCAAAGTATTTGAACGCCATGGCATGGATTACTGTTGCCACGGCCACCAGCCGCTGGCTGCGGCCTGCCAGACACACGGCGTGGCGCTGGAGCAGGTGAAGGCCGAACTGGCCGCCGCTGCCCAAACCAAGGATGCCCTGCTGCCCGATGCCAACGCCATGGCGATTGACGAGCTGGCCCGCTACATCGTGGCCACCCACCACGTTTTCACAAAACAGATTTTGCCCTCTATCGCCACGCACTTTACGGCGGTTGTGCGGGCGCACAGCGAAAACCATCCCGAACTGCCCGCGCAGCAGGAGGCGTTTGCGGCGTTGCACGCCGAGCTGGACATGCACCTGCAAAAGGAAGAGCGGGTGTTGTTCCCTTACATCGAAGCCATGGTGCGGGCGGAGCGCGCGGGCCAGCCGCGCCCCGTGGCGGGATTCGGCACGGTCAACGCGCCCATCGCCGCCATGATCAGCGAGCATGAAACCGCCGGTGCCATCCTGGATAAACTGCACGCGGAAACCAACGGCTTCCAGCCACCGGCGGATGCCTGCAACACCTATCGGCTGCTGTTCAAGGAACTCGGCGATCTGGAGCAGGACCTCCATCGCCACATCGCGCTGGAAAACTATTTGCTCTTCCCCAAGGCCATCGCGCTCGAGGCCAAACTGCAGCCCGCGTAAAGCGGACTATTCTTCCGCGGTCACGCGCAGGTGGTCCATGATGAACTGCCGGCGCTCCGGCGTGTTGCGGCCCATGTAGAAGCGCAGCAGGTTGGCAATCTTGTGGTCGTGTGCCACCTGCACCGGCGTCAGCCGCATCTGTGGGCCGATGAAATGCTTGAACTCATCCGGCGAAATTTCGCCAAGGCCCTTGAAGCGGGTGACTTCCGCGCCACGCAACCCCGCCATGGCGGCATCGCGTTCCGCTTCGCTATAGCAGTAGCGCGTTTCCTTTTTGTTGCGCACGCGGAAGAGCGGCGTTTCCAGGATGAACAGGTGGCCCGCCAGCACCAGCGGCTCAAAAAAGCGCAGGAAAAATGTCAGCAGCAGATTGCGGATGTGCAGCCCGTCCACGTCGGCATCGGTGGCCATGATAACTTTTTGGAAGCGCAGGCCGTCGAGCGCGTCCTCGATGTTCAGCGCGCGCATCAGGTTGTAGAGTTCCTCATTGGTGTACATGACCGCGCGGTCGAGTTCCGCCACGTTGAGCGGCTTGCCGCGCAGCGTGAACACCGCCTGCGTGGTCACGTTGCGGCACGCGGTGATGGAGCCCGCCGCCGATTGGCCTTCGGTGATGAACAGCATGCTGTCCAGTCCCCGCCGCCGCCGCGGATCCAAATGGCTTTTGCAGTCCTTCAATTGCGGAATTCGGATGCTGACCGCCTTGGATCGCTCGCGGGCGAGCTTTTTGACCGTCTGCAATTCCTTGCGCAGCGATTGCGTCTCTTCGATTTTTTTGACCAGCACTTGCGCGGCATCGGGATTCCGATGCAGCAGGTCGGCCACCACGTCGCGAATTTGCGCCACAAGGTCGGAACGGATTTCCGTGTTGCCCAGCTTGTTTTTGGTCTGCGATTCAAAGACCGGCTCCTTCAGCCGGATGGCGATGGCGCCGACCATGGATTCCCGCACATCGTCGCCATCGAACTTCGCGTTGGCATATTCATTGACGCCCTTGAGGAACCCTTCGCGGAACGCGGAGAGGTGCGTGCCGCCATCCACGGTGTACTGCCCATTGACGAACGAAAAAAACGTCTCGTTGAACCGCTGGGTATGCGTGAAGGCGATTTCCAGCGTGGGCGTCCGGTGGTGCAGCGGGCCATAGATGGCTTCCTCGCCCACTTCTTCCAGCACCAGATCCGTCAGTCCGTTTTCGGACAGGATTTCCGTGCCGTTATAAACGATGGCCAGCCCGGAATGCAGGCAGGCATAGAGCCGCAGGCGGCGCTGGAGCAGGTCGTCCTGATACGTCACCACGCCGAAGATTTGCGGGTCGGGCTCGAACTCGATCAGCGTGCCGTTGGGTTCGCCGGGGCATTTGCCGGTGGCCTGCTTGACCAGTTCGCCGCGCTCAAAACGCGCGTTGGCATACTGGCCGTCGCGGTGTGATTGCACAAAAAACGAAAGCGACAACGCATTGACCGCCTTGGTGCCCACGCCGTTGAGGCCCACGGAAAACTGGAACACATCATCGTTGTATTTGGCGCCGGTGTTGATGCGCGAGACGCACTCCACCACCTTGCCCAGCGGGATGCCGCGGCCATAGTCACGCACGCGCACCTTGGCGCCGTCGAGCGTAATGTCCACGCGCTGGCCAAACCCCATGATGAATTCATCCACGGAGTTGTCCATGACTTCCTTGATCAGTACATAGATCCCGTCGTCATATTGGCTGCCATCGCCCACGCGGCCGATATACATGCCCGTGCGCTTGCGGATGTGCTCCAGCGCCGACAGCGTCTGGATTTTGCTCTCGTCGTAGTTATGAACCAATTTCGCCATACGCGCGCATCACAGCAAACGCTTCCCGAAAAAGCAACCCGCAGCTTCCCCGGCGGGCACGGTTGCGTTTCATGCCCACGGGTTGGGGCGGGTGGCCAGCCGTGCGGCCCAGTCCAGCGCCGCGCGCGTGCTGGCGGGATTGGCGTGGCCTTGGCCGGCCAGATCGAACGCCGTGCCGTGGTCCGGGCTGGTGCGGATGATCGGCAGGCCAAGCGTCAGGTTCACGCCATTTTCAAACGACAGCATTTTGAGCGGCGCGAGGCCCTGGTCGTGATACATCGCCACCACGGCATCATGCTTGCCGGCCAGATGCTGGTGAAAAATGACGTCGGCCGGAATCGGGCCGGCAACCTGCCAGCCGCGCCGGCGGCAGCGGGCAATGGCCGGCGCAATGATGTCGCGTTCTTCCGTGCCGAGGGCGCCGCCATCGCCGGCGTGCGGATTCAGGCCACACACGCCGATGCGCGCGCGCTTGAACCCCATCCACGGCAGTGCACGCGCAAGCAGTTCCACGGCGTGGACAATTTCATCCGCGGTGAGTGCATCGGCCACTTTCCGCAGAGGAAGATGGCGCGTGGCAAGAATCACCCGGATTTTGTCGCCAAAAAGCATCATGCCGAAGCGGCGTGTACCGGTCAGCCGTGCCAGCAGCTCCGTGTGGCCCGGCTCGCGGATGCCCGCGCGTTGAAAGGCTTCCTTGCTGATGGGCGCAGTGACGATGGCCGCCAGTTGGCGGTTTTGCGCGGCGGCGGTCGCGGCCAAAATGGCGGCATAGGCCGCGCGCGCGGAATCTGCGCGCACCCGGCCGGGACGATGGGCCGGCAGCGGGGCCATGGCCGGATCCCACGTACTGCAGCGCGGCAGCGGTCCGCCAAGTGCGGAAATTTCCGGCGGCAGGGGACAGCCAATCAGGCGGGCCGTGCGTTCCCAGACCGTGCGGTGCCCAATCAGCACGATGCGTCGGTTGGCCGGTTGTGGTTGCCGCGCCGCGCGCAGGGCCACTTCCGGGCCAATGCCGTTCGCGTCGCCGCAAGTGATGCCGATCGCGATGGGCTTCATGGGCCACTCACAGGTCGTGCTCGTAGAGCTTGATGTAATACTTGGCGCGGAGCGACTCCAGCCAAGCTTGATTGAGCCGGTCGAACTGGGCGTTGCGTACTTGGCGTTCCAGTTCGGGCAGCACGTCGTCCATGGGGCGGGTGTGCGCGTCCTCTTGCGCCACGAGTTGCACGAGATAGGTAGCCTCGCCCAGTTCAAGAGGCTCGGCGATGTCGCCGGGCGCCAAGTCGGCCAACGCGGCGCGCAGCGGCGCGGCGAGGCTGTCGGTGGCCAGCCATTCGGGTTCATCTTGCGCGGCAATATCCTCGGCAGCCGCCGCAGCAAAGGTCAATTGGCCGGCTAGAAGGCGCTGGCGCAGATCCGCCGCCTGCGAACGCGCCGCGCCAGTCAGCGTCAAAGTGCGCAACTGCACGCGTGCCGGCGTGGTGAAGGCCGTGGCTTTTTGTTCGTCATAGGCCTGCTGCAAGTCGAGCGGGGTGATGAGAATCTTGGCGACCACTTCCTTTTGCCGCATCAACTGAACAATGAACTGCTCTTTGATTTGCTTGTGCCATTCCGTATAGGTCAACCGTTGGTCGGCCAGCGCCTTGAGGAACGCGGTGCGGTCGTTGTTAAATTGATCGTGGATGACGGAGTTCACATGGTTTTCCAGCGCGCGGTCAGGCAGTGCGCCGCCTTGCTTCTCAAACTCCAGCAGGATCAGCTCGGAATCCACCAGATGCTCGCGGGTGGTGGTGTATAGCTCTTGCAGCTTGCGCTCCAGTTCGCGCCCGGCATATTGCGCGGTCAGGCGTTCCTGCGCGGGTTGCATGGCCACGAGGACATCGCCCACAGTGATGACCTTGCCGTTGACCAATGCGGCATAGCTGTCCAGCAGAATGCCGGCCGGTGGCGTAGATTGCGCCCCGGCGGGCAGGCAGCCCCACAGCAGCAGCGTGAACATGGCGAGTCGTTTCATGCGCGGGATAGTATGCCAACGCCCCCGGCGACGCAAGGTTCCGGATTGAATCCGCGCGCGGGGCGGGGTAGGCTGCTCCGCAATGAACGCAGGTGTTTTCAGGCGATTCTGGCTGGCCGGCGTGCTGGGCGCGCTGGCCGCCCAAGCGCGGGATATCCCCGTCCACCGCGAGTACACCAAGCCCATCACCTTTTATGACGAATCCGGCCAGGTGGCCCGTTTCGCCGATGTGGCGCCGGATTTGGCCGCGCAACAATCCTTGCGCGATGCGCAGGCGCAGGAGTTGCTCCTCGGCCGCGAACCGGTGCTGGCCGTGGCCTTCAGCGAGGCCGGGCTGATTTCTCGCCGCCCGGACCACATCCCCGGCAAATTGAGCCCGCAAACGGATCCGCAGGAACGCCGCGTCAGCCAGCGCAAGCAAGCCGAGCGCAATTGGCTGGCCGGCAGTCTCAGTCTGAAAAATCTGGGGCAAAGCAACAGCAACGTGGCCACCGAGGTTTTCTCGCGCGATAGCGATTCCTCCGGCTGGGGCTGGCTGGCCAACGATGTTGCCCGCGCCGGCAGCCAGCAGGATGCGGATTCCACCGCCAAACTGACTGAGGAAATCATGCGCGCGGAAGAAAGTGCGGCGGCGGCCAGCCCATCGGCAGCCATGCTGACGGGCGCAGCCAATCCGTTTTGGCGCGAAGACCCCGCCCTGGCCAAAGTTGCCGGCCCTGATGCCACCGGCAGCGATGCGGCTCGCGGAACTACGCTCCAACCCGGCAACTTGCCAACACCCGACGTGGCTGCGCGCCCAGACCTGATGCCCAAAACAGATGCCGTACGCACCGCACCGAGCGCCTTGGCCGGCGATTCGCGTGGTTATGCTCCCGCCGCCGCCGCGCCCGATCTGGGGCAAACCCGCCAATTGCTCGACTCCTTCAAAACCGAATCACGCCCGGATTTTACCGCCTTGCGAGAGTCTTTGACCCGGGGCACCCCGCCAGCCGCTCCCGCGCAGGCCATGGCCCCAACCGAGCCCATTTCAATAAAGTGGGGGGGGGCGGCCGACCGTCCCGCTCCCGACCGGGGCGGCTGGTCATGGGGCCAAACTGGCACACCAGGGGCCTCCGGAGGCTTGGAAAAGCCCAAATGGGGGGGGGATTGGGGGCGCCCAACCACAGGGGCTAATTCTTGGCTGCAACATACAGAACAACCTGCAGTACAACCGGTTACATATCCCGGCATGACCAAGCCAAAGCCTTCCAGCGGCGGCCTGAAGCCCGGCTGGTATTGAACCGGCTTGTGGCCAGCGCCCGTGGCAAGCCAAAGGGCGGGGGAGGAGTTGGCCAAAAGTTCAGAAAAATCACTGTTTTTGTAGAGTTGGGCTTGACCTCCCCCTGCCGCATCCCCAAACTTACAAATGTGGCCGTTGGATTGCCCGCTCACCCTGCGCGGACCTGACGGCTGCCCAAGCGAAGGAAAAAATTATGAAACAGTCAGCCTGGGGTTTGATTATCGCCATGGGGAAGTCGGAGAAGATTGCCTCCGATGTGGAGACGGCTTTTTTGTATCTTAACGACCGCCCGGTGTTGGCGTACTCCCTTGCGGCCTTCAACCAGTGTCCGGAAATTGACGGCATTGTGGTGGTGGTCAGCCGGGAACGCGCAGAGAGTGTCTTGGGCATGGTGCAGTTGTTCGGCTTTGCCAAGGTGCGCAAAATCGTGGCGGGCGGCGCAACGCGCGCGGCGGCGATGGCCGCCGGCTTGCAGCATGTGGATGACAGCGTCGAATGGGTCTGCGTGCACGATGCCTCGCGCCCGATGGTGAAGGCCGATCTGATTGCCGAAACCGTGAAGACCGCCCGGCGGCATGGCTCCGGTATCGCCGCCACGGAAATCCCCGATGCGGTCGTCGCCGCGAAGAAAAGCGCCGTCCATGCGCGCTTCGATCAGGATGAGCGGCTGTGGGCGGCCATCTCGCCGCAGACGTGGCCGCTGCCTGCTTTGCTGAAGGCCTATCCCAAGAGCGGCAAGGCGCGCAAAAATTACGCGGATGATCTGGAAGCGATGCTCGCGCAAAAAATCACGCCGCGTCTCGTGCCCACCACCGCGTGCAGTTTGCGCATCCGCACCGCGGCCGATCTCGCGCCGGCCATTGCGCTGATGAAATGACTGCCCAGGAATTTGCCGCACCTCCTTGCGTCGCGATGAAAATATTTTGGAAAAAAGGTTGCATTTCTTCCGTATTTGGAGGATAAACGCCCTCCAGATTGGGCATCCATTTAAAAACCCATCTTAAAAAAAGAAACAGAAAACAAGGAGTACTGGTTATGGCAAAGGCGATGACAAAGAGTCAGATTACGGCTGCGGTGGCTGAAAAGGCTGGCATCTCGAAGAAGCAGGCTGGCGCGGCGCTGGAAGCCCTTTCGGCTTTGGCGTACAAGAATGCCAAGAATGGTTTCACCGTTCCTGGTTTGGGCAAGCTGGTGCTGGTGAATCGCAAGGCGCGCCAGGGCCGCAACCCGCAGACCGGCGAGATCATCCAGATCAAGGCCAAGAAGGTTGTGAAGTTCCGCGTGGCCAAGGCTGCGAAGGACGCCATCCTCGGCGCCAAGTAATTCATCCCTCAGATGAAACGAAAGCCGCGGCAGATGCCGCGGCTTTTTCGTTGGCCGCAAATCAATCGCGGCAACGCGACCGGTTTTGCAGATGCTCCGTCTGCTTCTCGGTCAGCGGCAAATCCAGGCCGATGTAGCCCGCATGGCGGCCATCTTCATCGCGCACCAGCGAGACAAATGTGGAGGTCCAGAAAGTTTCGCCGCGCCGGTTCTTCTGCTGGTGTTCGCCCTGCCAGCAACCCCGCGCAATCAACTCGCGCCGGAAATCTTCTTCGGGCGGCGGCTGGATCGGGCCGGCAAAATCGCGGTAGGGTTTGCCCATGACCTCCACGGCGGAATAGCCATAGAGCCGTTCTGCGCCGCGGCTCCAGTAGGTGATGCGGCCTTCCAGATCGGAAGCCACCACGGACTCGCGCACGCTGTCGAGCAGTTGCGCGTGGAACCGCATCCGCGCCTCGCCGGCCTTGACCCGGCTGGCCAGCAGGCGGCTTTCTTCATTCTGCAGTTCCAATTGCGCGGTGCGCCGCGCCACCTGCCGGTTCAACGCGGCATTCCAAACCAGCACCAGAAGCAACAGCACAGCCAGCGCGGCGCCAGTCGCCGGCAACCAGCGCGGAATGCGCGTGTGCACGTCTTCTGTGGCCCAATGCCGCAAGGCATGATGATAAACGGAATCCGGATCCTGCTTCATCCGCACCAGATGCTGGTCAATGATGCGCAGGATGAGCGGATTCACCGTGGGCGGCGCCACGAAAAACGAGCGGCTGGGATTGAAGATGACCGCCGTGTCCGCAAGGCGCTTCGTCCGCTGGAGATAACTGCCGGCAAAACGGCTGGCCACCACGGCATCCGCCTGCCCGTTGAGGACCATATCAAACGCTGCCGCAAAATCCTTGGCGGGAACCAGCGTGGTGTGCAGGCCGAATCCGTTGGCCAGCGTCGTGAAGGCTTCTTCCTGCAACGAGTGGCTGACCGTGGCCACGCGCCGCCCATCCAAATCCAGTAGTGAACGGATGGTTGCATCCGGCGGCGCGTAAATTTGAAACCAGTCGGACAGCACCGGCTCGGCATGAAACGCGTAGCGCTCTGCGCGTTCGGCGGTGATGGCTACACCGGGCATCAAATCAATTTCACCCGTGGCCACGCGGTCCAGATTTTCGGCCCAGCTCCCGGGCACATAATCGAGAGTCCAGTGCTCGGCTTCGGCAATGGCCGCCAAAATGTCCACGAAGATGCCGGCCGGTTGGCCCGTCTCATCCGTGAAAATTTCCGGCGGATTCTGGTACAGCCCGACGCGCAGCGTGACGGGCGGGTTTTGCGCGGTTGCTCCACCCACCAGCAGCGCCCCAAGGCAGATCCCAACAGCCCAACGAACAAGATGCAGTGTCTTCATAGGTTCGCCAACCAGCCTAAGCCATCACCCGAACATTGACAAGCCCCGGGCATCACCCAAGCGCCAAACCCACCCGGATCGACCACCTCGCGGCACGCTCCCGCTCTACTCCAATCATCTTTTCACAAATTCACTTACCGCGCAGGTGGCGTTCTGCGCAATTCGCGTGTTATCTCCATGAAATCAAAACGAAGAAATCGGAGTTATAAAACGACATTAATAATCAGCCCAGGTATGAGCCGCATCTGTCGCATCCTCCATTTGCCTGCTCACAACCCCTAAAAATCCACCTTCCCAAGTGCTATAGGCGGGGCGACCATTGGGACGGTAAAGTTTTTCCGGCAATGTTCTTATGAGATACATCGGATTCTGTCCCGACCCGTACTCGGAACCAAGTGTCCAGAAATCGCTTCCGCTGATTTCAAATATTGGTTTTCCGTTTCGCGCAAGAATGACCTTGTCAAATCTCCTCCGAGCGTCAGAAAATACCTCAGCGGATTGGAAAAGCCCGCGAAACAAGTCAACGGGAGCAACAGACTTCACCTTAACTAAATCAAGAATAAGAGTTGAAGGCAGTATGTAATACTGTAGCCGCGCAGTAAGCTTATACCCATAATTCCTTGAATCTGCACGTATGGTGTCAGCCACTGGTTTCTGGACAAAAAAGTAATTACGCGTCCAAGCAACGAGAACAATTGCCCCAAAAATTAAAGCCGCAATAGTGCGTCCGGAGATAACCTTTATGCTGCTGATGTGATGAGGATGCGGCCCGGGGACTGGGCGCGGGACTTTAGGAGCTATATGGGGAGGAGGTGTGGTCGGTCGTCTCGGCGGAGGCATTGGTAATGACGAGGACCGTCTCACCTCAACAGGGTTATTACACGCAGGGCAGTCTATCAGTTGGCCGAATATAGCAAGTGGCGCCTCAATTGACTGTTTGCAGTGGGGACAATTAAAAACGATATCGCCTTGAGGTGGAGTTGGCCTTGCCGCTATTGTGGGGGACGGAATCGTTATGAGTTGAGAACATTCAGGACATGGCACCGACAAGCCGGCACCACTCTCATCTACTACGAGGTTATTACCACACTGCGGGCAATCAAAAGTTATATCTGCCATGTGTTTCCTTATCTTGAACGCCAATGGTCGGTGCCCGGCACCTTGTGCCAGGTTCCTGGCCCCCTTTGCTCATAATCTTAGTCACTATCAATAACGTCTACCCTAGACACAACACAGCTTAATCCCGTCTGTGATTTGCATATCGCAAACCTATTGGTTTGCTTTGCATAGCACGTCACTTCTTTTGCGCCGCCGAATCCTCCAGTATATTTGACATACATTTTGGTGTCGCGGTTGATTGGCACCTCGAACACTTCTCCGGGCGAAAGCCTCGCAAGTACACTTTTGTTGGCGTCCATAATACTGTACCAGGCAAGCAATCCAATGAATTCACTTGATGCCTTGAATATGGCTTTCCCCTGTTTGTTCAGCCATTCGCCACAGTGCCTACATTTCTGAACCGTCGGAAGTACTGGGCCTCCGCAATAGGGACAAGGTTGTGTTTGTTGTTGCGGGCTTGGTGGCGGCGGTGAGCAACATGGCGTAGGCGGCCACTGCCAACGCGGGCACGTTTCCGACGGAGTTGGGGTTCCGG
>MWEZ01000028.1 GCA_002071335.1 Verrucomicrobia bacterium ADurb.Bin018 | reverse complement strand
AGGCTTGGGGCCGCAAAACAACAAGCGGGCAAAGCTTGGTCCTTGGTGGACATCGTCACGCCCCGGCCCGGACAGGACCCCACGCCTGAAACCTTCACGTTCCGCCTGAACCGGGACAAAGTGCGCCATGTCCGCCGGGGCGAAGGCACCTATCTGCTGCGCACCAACCTGACGGCACAACAGCCCGAAGAGCTGTGGAAACACTACATGGTGCTGACCGAGATCGAGCAGGCGTTCAAAGAACTCAAGAACGATTTGAATCTGCGACCGATCTTTCACCAGAAAGACGAACGTATCGAAGCGCACATCTTCGTGAGCTTTCTGGCCTACTGCCTGCAAGTCACCCTCAAACAAAGAGCCAAATCAAAGGCCCCGGGCCTGACCCCCCGGGCCATCATCGAAAAATTCAAGGCCATCCAAATGATCGACGTACATCTGCCCACCACCGACCATCGCGAACTGGTTCTTCCCCGCTATACCCAGCCGGAAAAAGATATCCAACTACTGCTCAGTCAGCTTGACCTTGTGTTGCCCCAACAGCCCCCGCCTCGGCTTGAATATCTACAACAAAAATGTGGGGCAGACCTTTGACCTAAATCTTAGAAAATTCGATGGGTTTAACCTCGAATAGCGAAAGACGGGTTGGGTCGGCGTGTTATTCGGCTGTTGGCTGTTCCTGTAGCCGGCCTCGGTGAGGCCGGGGCTGCTGGTTCGGAGGTTTTTACCTGACATCTGAACCCTGAACCCTGAACCCTTTTTTGCATTCCGCTTTACAAAATCGCGATGGGGGAGTAGAAGTTGGACTCCCAAACATAACCGAGCCCATGCCATGTCAGGAAACGTAATGCAACCAGTCATCAACCTTCTCGTCCAACTTCAAGAGCTGATTATCGCTCGCGCGCAGCATGAAGCCGGACAACCGGGCGCCCAACTTGACCAGTTGGATGCCTCCATCGCTTCGCTGAAAAAAGAAATCCCTGCGGATGTCCGCCAGCGTTTTGAGCGTCAACTGCAAAAAAATTCGCTGGCGATTGTGCCGACGGAAAACGGTGTTTGCACCGCTTGCGGCATGACGCTGCCGGTGGCGCTGGTGCACCAAGTGCACGCCGCGGAGCAAATCTATGGCTGCCCGTCGTGCGCCCGCCTGCTGTTCTACCGCAGCGGCAGCGCGCGCAACACCCGCAAGCCGCCGCGTCGCAGCGATCCGCCCAAGGTCGGCATCGAACGCTTTTCCTCCGAGACCTTGATGATTCCCGCACTCAAGGGCACCGACCGCGAAAGCGTGCTGGCGGAACTCTGCCAGAAGCTGCAAGACGAAGGTTTTGTGGACAATGCCCAGCAGTTGCAGGAAGCTGCGCTCCAGCGCGAAGCCATCGTTTCCACCGCCATCGAAGGTGGTGTGGCGTTCCCCCACGTGCGCTGCGTGGAAGGCGGCGCGTTGACGCTGGCGTTGGGCATCGCCCCCAAAGGCATCAAGTTTGACCCCAATGGCAAAGCCAACACCCGCGTGGTGTTTTTCATGGTGATTCCAACGGCCGCAAGCGCCTTCTACCTGAAGTTGCTTTCCGGGTTGGCGCAGGTTTTCCAGAAGCCGGAAAACCGCGACAAGCTGCTCGAAGCGGATACCGCTGAGAAGCTGTGGAAGGCCTTGGTCAAGGCCACCCGCACGGTCATTCAATAGCGGCCTCCGCCGCGCGCCCGGTGATTCCGCGCCGCAATCTGGTGTTGCTGGGCTTCATGGGCACCGGCAAAAGCACGCTGGGCCGGCGCGTCGCCGCGCTGACCGGCGCGCCTTTTCTCGAAATGGATGCCGAACTGGAGCGGCGCGCCGGCAAACCCATCCCCCGGATTTTTGCGGAAGACGGCGAGGCCGCGTTCCGCGACATGGAAACCGCTTTGGCCCGCGAATGGGGCCAACAGGAAAGCGCGATTATTTCCTGCGGCGGCGGCGTGGTGCTGCGCGCGGAAAATCTGACGGCGCTGCGCGCCAACGGTGTTTTGGTTTGTTTGACGGCGCGGCCGGAAGTGATTGTGGCGCGCACGGCGCGCGCGGGCAACCGCCCGCTGCTGGCCGGCGACGATCCTGCCGCCAAAGTGCGCGAGTTGCTCGCCGCCCGCGCCGCGCACTACGCGCAGATTCCGCTGCAACTGGAGACGTCGGATGCCGACCTGTCCGACCTCGCGCAAACCCTGTTGGATTTGTGGTTACGGGCCTGATGCATGTGGCGCTATCTCGCCAGGCGACTCGCGCAGGCCGTGCCCACGGCGCTGGGCGTGGTGCTGGTGACGTTTGTGCTGTTCAACGTGGTAGGGGGCAGTCCCGCCGCGCAGGTGCTGGGCCAGAACGCCGGGCCGCTCGCGCTGGAAGAATTTGATCTCGCCCGCGGCTACGCCAAGCCGCTTTTCTGCGGCCGGTGGACCGCCACCCGCGCGCTGGCCGCCGTGGATTTCGCCACCGCCGCGCCCAGCGTGCGCGCGCAATGGCATGCCGGCGATTCCGGCTGGCTGAGCTTGGCTGATGGCGAAGAATTGGTCCTGCCGTTGGCGTTTCCGCTGCCGGCGGAAGGTACATGGCGGCTGACGGTGGAGGGGCGTGGCCCCGGTTTTCCACAGTGTGGAAAAAAGTTTTCCACAGTGTGGAAAAAAAGCGCCAAAAGTTCCACGGTGTGGAAAAAAGTTTTCCACGGTGTGGAAAAACCCACCTTCCGCGCGGCGGGCGGCGCGGTGGAAATCCGGCGCGTGCGGCTGGAACGCGGCACGCGGCATTTTTTCGACAGCCAACTGACGGACTACATCGGCCGCGTGGCCCGCCTGGACCTTGGCACCAGCGCCAGCTTGAACCAGCCGGTGACGCGGCTGCTGCGCGCGGGAATCGGGCCGAGTCTTGCGCTGACTGTGCCGATTTTGCTGGTGGAATTGGTGGTGAGCCTGACGCTGGCGCTGCTGTGCGCTTATCGTCGCGGGGCGTGGCTGGACCGGCTGCTGGTGGCGGTGTGCGTGGCGCTGATGAGCGTGAATTATCTGGTGTGGATTGTCGCCGGGCAGTTTTTGCTGGCTTACCGCTGGGGCTGGTTCCCGGTGTGGGGGTTTGAATCGTGGCGCTATTTGCTGCTGCCGGTGTTGATTGGCGTGGCCACGGGGCTGGGCGTGAATGTGCGGTTTTACCGCACGATCCTGCTGGAAGAAATGCACAAGGATTACGTGCGCACTGCGTTTGCCAAGGGGCTGCGCACGGAGCGGGTGCTGTTCAAGCACGTGCTGAAAAATGCGTTGGGGCCGGTCATCACCAACGTGGCGGTGGCGCTGCCGTTCCTCTATACGGGCAGCGTGCTGCTGGAAAACTTTTTTGGGATTCCGGGACTGGGCTATTTGAGTTTGAACGCCATCCATTCGGCGGATGTGGACGTGGTGCGCGCGGTGGTGCTGGTGGGGGCACTGCTGTTCACGGCGGCCAACATTTTGGCGGATGTGGCGCTGGCGTGGGTGGACCCGCGGGTGAAGCTGGCATGAACAACGCGGCGGAACAAATGGGTGCGGGCGCGTCGTTCGGGCGCGAGGCATGGCGGCGGGTGTGGGCCAGCGGCATTGCCCGCGCGTGCCTCGCGGTGCTGGCGTTGTTTTTTGTGGTGGCGCTGGCGGGCGAGGCCGCCAATGCGTGGTACGAGTGGCGCGATGTCACGCCGCCATGGCAGGCGCAGGAGCTGGCCGCGCGCTACCTGCCGCCGGGCGCGGGCCACTGGCTGGGCACCGATGGCCTTGGGCGCGATGTGGCCCTGCGGCTGGCGCAGGGCGCGCGGATCGCGTTCGAGGTCGGCGTGGTGTCGTCGCTACTGGCGGTGATGATCGGCGTGCTGCTGGGCTGCCTTGGCGGCTACTTCGGCGGGTGGGTGGATGATCTGGTGGTGTGGCTGGCCACCACGTTCGCAGCCATTCCGGGGCTGCTGTTTGTGCTCGCCATTGCGATGGTGGTGGGCAAGGGGCTGCTGGGCGTTTTTCTGGCCATCGGTTTGACCACGTGGGTGGGGGTGTGCCGGCTGATCCGCGCCGAAGTGCTGCGCCAGAAAGAACGCGGCTATGTGCGCGCGGCGCAGGCGCTGGGATTTTCGTCGTGGCGCATTTTGTTCCGGCACATTTTGCCCAACGTGCTGCACGTGGCGCTGGTGTCGTTCACACTGCGCTTTCCGGCGGCCATCGGCACGGAGGTTTTCCTGAGTTTTCTGGGGATCGGCGCGCAGGGGCAGCCCAGTTGGGGAACCATGATCGCGTCCGCCCGGCTGCGCCTGTGGCAGGGGATGTGGTGGGAGCTGGCCGCGGTCACGGTGGCCATTTTTGCGGTGGTACTGGCGTTCAATCTGCTGGGCGATATTTTGCGCGATGCGCTTGATCCCCGGCTGCGGGTCGCGACCGATTGACCGCCCCCGCCGGCCCGCGCCCGCGCAGCCATTTTTCGGGCCGGCGCCCTTGACACGCCCCCGCCGGCGTGGTTTATTCCCCGCACGATGACAACGAAATCCAGTTGGAACCTGCTTCTCGCGTTGCGCGGCGACACCCGTGCGGCGGCGGGCGACGGGTGTTGCATGGTTTGATTGTCCCGAAGCGCGTTGATTTCTGGAAAGCCCGCCAACTTTGAACTTGGCGGGAATTTTTTTGCCCGCCCGACTGGAACCCCAAGAGGAAAATAAAAATGAAAAAGTCCGACCATGTGATTGTTTTTGACACCACGCTGCGCGATGGCGAGCAATGCCCCGGCGCGAGCATGGGCCTGCACGAAAAATTGCAGGTGGCCCGCCAACTGGAAAAGCTGAATGTGGATATTATCGAAGCCGGTTTCCCGGCGGCGTCACCCGGCGATTTTGAGGCGGTGCGCCAAGTGGCCGCCACCATCAAAAAGTGCCGGATTGCGGGACTGGCGCGCTGCGTCAAGAGCGACATCGAAAAATGCGCCGAGGCGCTCAAGCCCGCCGGCGACCGCGCCCGCATCCACGTGTTTCTGGCCACCAGCGCCATCCACCGCGAGTTCAAGCTCAAGAAGGCCAAGGATGAAATCATCCGGCAGGCCGTCGAGGGTGTGACCTATGCGCGGCAGTTTTGCAAGGATGTGCAGTTCAGCCCTGAGGATGCCTCGCGCACGGAGCCGGAATTTCTGGCGGAAGTGGTGCGCGCGGTGATTGCCGCCGGCGCCAGCACGATCAACATTCCCGATACGGTCGGCTTCACCGTCCCCAACGAGTTCCGCAAGCTGCTGACTTACCTGAACGAGCATGTGCCGGAGCTGCAGAACGTGGTGGTGCACGTGCATTGCCACAACGATCTGGGCCTCGCGGTGGCGAACTCGCTGGCGGCTATCGAGTGTGGCGCGCGCGGCGTGGAATGCACCATCAACGGCATCGGCGAACGCGCGGGCAACTGCTCGCTGGAGGAGCTGGTGATGGCGCTGAAGGTGCGCAACGACCACTACGGCATCCAAACCCGCGTGCGCACGCAGGAAATTTTTGCCACCAGCCGCCTGGTCAGCCAACTGACCGGCCTGATGGTGCAGCGCAACAAGGCCATCGTGGGCGGCAACGCGTTTGCCCATGAATCGGGCATCCATCAGGACGGCATGCTTAAGCATCGTGAGACGTATGAAATCATGCGGCCCGAGGATGTCGGCGTGGTGACCGGCACCGACCTCGTGCTGGGCAAGCACAGCGGGCGGGCGGGCTTCTCGGCGCATCTGAAGCGCATGGGCATCCAACTCAAGGCCGAGCAGTTGCAGGGCGTGTATGATGCGTTCATCGCGCTGGCCGACAAGAAAAAGGTGGTGTACGACGACGACATCATCGAGCTGCTGCGCGAATACGTGTCGGAGATTCCGCGGGTGTACGCCATCAAGTGCCTGCAAGTCACCACCGGCAACCGCGCGCTGCCGACGGCCACCGTGCAGATCGAAAAAGACGGCAAGATCATCGAGGATTCGGCCACGGGCGCAGGCCCGGTGGAAGCGGCGCTGAAGGTCATCGAGCGCGTCACGGGCATCAAGGGCGAGCTGAAGTCGTTTGCCATGCAGGCAGTGACGCACGGCGAGGATGCGCTGGGTGAAGCTGCGGTGCAGGTGAAGTTTGGCGATGATCTCGTGGCGGCCAAGGGGTCGGACATTGATATCATCGTGGCCTCGGCCAAGGCGTACATCAACGCCGTGAACCGGCATCTGTTTTTGACGCAAACCAGCGCCAAGCTGTAAGCCCGCGTGCGGCCATAGCTGAGGGACGTGACCTTCCTGCCGGGAACGGCTGGAAGGTCTGCGACCATTCCAGCCCAACAAATCAACCCGGATGTTTTTGTAGGGCGGGAATGGTTGAAGGATGAAACCTTCCCGCCGAGAACGGCTGGAAGGTCTGCGACCGTTCCAGCCCTACAATTTCAACCGGGAGTTTTTGTCGGGCGGGAATGGTTGTGGCACGATACTTTCCCGCCGGGAACGGCTGGAAGGTCGGCTACCGTTCCAGTCTTACAATCCAACCGTCAGCAGTTTTTTTGTGCGGGACGGAATCTCCCGCTGGGGGAATTGTTAGGTTTTGATTTAGATGTTGTGCGGGGTCCGCATAAACGGCATATACGAACAATGCCGTCAACCCCCGGACATTTGATTCGCCTGCTGGTGTGGCTGCTTCTCGCGTTGGTGGGCGCGGGGCTGGCGGTCTGGTCGTGGCCGGGCGAGGGCGACCAGCCGGTGTATCCCGGCCGGCATTGGTCGTGGATGGCGCCGGAGCGTGCCGGGTATTCCGCCGCGAAGTTGAACGCCTTTTCCCGGCACACAGGCGGCTCGGGGTGCATCGCGTATCAAGGGCGGATGATCTACGCGTGGGGGGATTGGGCGGCGCGGGGCGACGTGGCCTCCGTCGCGAAACCGCTCTATGCCTTCCTGGCCTACAAGGCGGTGGAGCAGGGGCGGATCGGCTCATTGGATGATTTGGTGGCCGACTGGGTGCCGGACAACACGGCGCTGGATGAGTACCTGAAAAAAATCGCGGGGCCGATTACGTTCCGGCAATTGCTGGATCAGACGTCCGGCTACGGTTTGGAAGAAAGCCCCGGCGAGGCGTTTGCCTACAACGACTACGCGACGTATCTCTGCGCGTGGCTGCTGTTCGACCGCGTGTGGGAGTATCCCGAAGCGGACAATGATGCCGTGTTGAACGGCGAATTACTGGGCGGTTCAATCGGCTTTGAGGACCAGCCCACCATACAGCACCGGCAGTCGCGCCCGTTCCGGCTGCGGATTTCGTCGCGGGATTTGGCGCGCTTTGGGCTACTCTATCTGCGCGGCGGGCGCTGGCGGAAAGCAACGCTGCTGCGGGCGGATTTATTTGCCAGCCACATGCACTCGGCGTTGCCGGCGGATTTTCCCCGCACCAGTGGCGAGGAGGATGAGCTGCTGCCGGAGGCCCGGACCGTTGGCGGCGACAAAGATGAAAAGCATCACTTGGGGAGCCTCGGCCAATTCTGGTGGTTCAACCGCGTCACGCCCGATGGCCACCGTCTATTGCCCGATGCGCCGGAGGATACGTTTTTCGGTTCCGGCTACGGCGGGCGGTTTGCCTTGCTGGTGATTCCGTCGCAGGAGCTGGTGGTGGCGTGGCAGGATATTTATCCGGACGAGGACTGGATTCCGCTGGACGAAACCGGGCGGCACCGCCTGAACCAAACCATCCGCGCGCTACTTGCCGCCCGCGTGCCGGCGGAGTAGGCCGCAACATCAGCCGCCGGAAAACGGCGGCAGGAAGGTCACTTGGTCGCCATCGTGGATGGGGGCGTCCCAATCCACGAATTCATCATTGATGGCCGCTTTGACGATGTTGGTCGTCAGCGGGAACCGCCCGGTCTGCTGGATTTCGTGCAGCAGTTGGCGGGTGGTTTCCGCGGTGGTCTCATAGGGCTCGGTCTGGGTGCCGCGCCGCGCGCCGACCAAGGCAAAGTAGCGAACCGTGACGTGTTTCAAGCTCATGCTGTTTGCGCAGCCTTCAGGCGGGCTTCGAGATCGTTGAGTTCCTGCTGCAGGGCGGCGGGAATGGCATCGCCGAACTTGGCGTAGTGCGCGCGGATGGCGGGGATGTCCTTGAGCCAGCCGGCCACGTCCACTTCCAGCAACTCGGCCATGTCGTCCGCGGCGATGTCCAAGCCGGTGGTATCAATGGCGCCGGGGGCGGGTAGGAGACCCAGCGGCGATTCCATCGCCTGACCGCGGCCTTCCACGCGCTCGAAAATCCATTTGAGCACGCGTGAGTTTTCACCGAAGCCGGGCCACAGCCAGCGGCCATCGTCGGACTTGCGGAACCAGTTGACGTAGAACACGCGCGGCATTTTGGCGTTGGGCACACGGCCGGGCATGGAGAGCCAATGGGCGAAGTAATCGCCCATGTTGTAGCCGCAGAAGGGGAGCATGGCCATGGGGTCATAGCGCAACACACCCACGCTGCCCGCCTGCGCGGCGGTGGTTTCGCTGGCTTGAATGGAGCCGAGGAATGTGCCGTATTGCCAGGTGGGCGCCTCAAAGCAGAGCGGCACCGTGCTGGGGCGCCGGCCGCCGAACAGGATGGCAGAAATCGGCACGCCGGCGGGGTCTTCCCAGGCGGGGTCAATCACCGGGCATTGGCGGGCGGGGGTGGTGTAGCGCGCGTTGGGGTTGGCCGCCTTGCTGCCGCTTTGCGGGGTCCATTCTTCGCGCTTCCACGAGGTCAGTTTGGGCGGCGGGGTGTCGGTCATGTCCTCCCACCACACGTCACCATCGGGAGTCAACGCGCAGTTGGTGAAGATGGAGTTGGCATAGAGCGTGCGCATGGCGTTGGGGTTGGACTTCATGGAAGTGCCCGGCGCCACGCCGAAGAAGCCGGCTTCCGGGTTGATGGCGCGAAGCTGGCCGTTGGCGTCGAATTTCATCCAGCAGATGTCGTCGCCCACGCATTCCGCCTTCCAGCCGGGGAGTGTGGGTTGGAGCATGGCCAGATTGGTTTTGCCACAGGCGCTGGGGAATGCGGCGGCCACATAGATTTTTTTGCCGGCGGGATTCGTCAGGCCCAGGATCAGCATGTGCTCGGCCATCCAGCCCTGCCGGCGGGCCATCGTGGAGGCGATGCGCAGCGCAAAGCACTTCTTGCCCAGCAGCGCGTTGCCGCCATAGCCGGAGCCAAACGACCAGATGGAGGGGTCTTCCGGAAAGTGGGAGATGTATTTGTTGTTTGCGTTGCAGGGCCACGGCACATCCTTCTGGCCCGGCGCCAGCGGCGCGCCCACGGAGTGCAGGCATTCCACGAAGTCGCCATCATCGCCCAGCGCGGCCAGCACCTCCGCGCCGATGCGCGTCATGATGCGCATGTTGACCACGACATAGATCGAGTCGGTCAGCTCCACGCCGATATGCGCGATGGGCGAGCCGATGGGCCCCATGCTGAACGGAATGACGTAGAGCGTGCGCCCGCGCATGCAGCCGGCATAGAGCTTGCGCAGCGTGTCCTTCATTTCCACCGGATCGCGCCAATTATTGTTGGGACCGGCCTCGCGCGGATCGGTGGTACAAACAAACGTGCGGTCTTCCACGCGGGCGACATCCGCCGGATCCGAGAACACCGCGAACGAATTGGGCCGCTTGGCCGGGTCCAGCCGGATGAACGTGCCGGCGGCTTCCGCCTGCGCGCACAAGCGCTCGTTTTCTTCCGCGGAGCCATCGCACCAGTAAATCTGATCGGGCTGGCACAGTTCGGCGACTTCGGCCACCCACTTCAGCAGTCGTTGGTTGTTCGTCTTCATCTCGGTATCCTTCCGTTACGGAACGGGTTCCTCGCGGCCAGCCGGTCCATCGGCAGGCTTCAGGCACGTCATCCCGGAGCCGTCGCACGATACGGGCTAGGCCGGCGGGCCGCAAGTCCAAAAACATGAAAAAAGCGCGCGGCTTGCATTTCGGGGCTCGATTTGTTTTTCTGCGTCATTCCGTGAGAAAGAGCGCGCATGAGTGAGATGAACAACGCGGGGGACTTGGAAAACCAGTTATTGGAACTATTGACGCAGGACTCAGCGCCCGCGGCCGCTTGGCTGGCCGTGTTGACGGCCGGAGTCACGGCGGGGATTCCGGCCGCGACGCGCGAGTGGGCGGCCATGGCGCAGGAGGCGCTGGCCAAGGCGGGGGATGTGGCCGGCGGCAGCGATTTGTTGAAGTGGCGCGCGGACAATACGCCCCCGGATCAGATGACCGCCAAGGATTGGCTGAAGGTAGCCGACGTGCTGGCCGGGTCCGATCCCTATTTGCTGGCGTTGATTCAGGAGGCGGGGTTCGGCCAGAAGTTGGCGGCCCGCGAATGCGTGCGCCGGCTCCGCCTGCTGTTGAGTTTGCAGCCTGGTGCGCTGTGCCTGCATCGCACGTGGGGGTTTGGCGTGGTGCAGAAAGCCGACGCGCTTTACCGCAAGATTGAAATCAATTTCCGGGGACGCCCCGGCCACGGGCTGGCCATGAAAGTGGCTGCCGAGAGTCTCGAAGTACTGGCCGAAACCCACCTGTTGGCCCAGTGGCATCGCGACCGCGAACGCATCCGCGCCCTGGTGCGCGACAATCCGGCGGAAGTGGTGCGCTTGGCCTTGGCCAGCTTTGGACCCATGCCGGTGGCCACGCTGCAAAAAACGCTGGTCAGCGCCGAGCTGTTGCCGGATAGCGACTGGAAACGTTTCTGGGATGCCGCCCGCAAAGTGCTCAAGGCCGATCCGCTGGTCATGGTGCCCGCCAAGCGTACGGAGCCGCTGTGCCTGCTGAACAGCGCGGCCGGATTTGACGACACCTGGTTTGACCGGCTGGCCAACGAGCGCGAGCTGAAGACCATCGTGGAGCGGCTGGGCGAACTGGCCGAACGCGCGCCCGCCCACGACACCATTCCCGCTGCGCAACGGCAGGTGATGACCAACCGCTTGGCGTTTGTGCTGCATAGCGCCACCAGCCGCCAGCCGGGCATCAAGCTGCAAGCGGCCCTGCTGGCCGCGCGCCTCGCCGTGCCCCCTGCGGAGTGCGACTGGCCCGCCGCCGCCCGCGAGTTCCTGCGCGGCCCCGCCCTTGTGGAAGTGCTGCACGATCTGCCCGCGCGCAAAGTCGCTCCCGCGCTGGAGTTTTTGTGGGCGCAGGATCCGGAGGCGTTGCGCGCTGCGCTGCTCGAACAACTGGGCAATTTATACTTCGGCCCATTGCAGGAAGTCATGGTCCTACTGCGCAAACAGGGGAGCGACGAAGCCTGCCGTGATATTTTTGCCGCAACCTGCGCCGCACACACCATCCGGCAGGAAATGCTGTTATGGCTGCTGCGCAACGTCTCCCTGATTGCCGAGTGGGATTTGCCCTTGCCGGCCGCGCTGGCGCCAATCGTGCTGGCCGAGTTGGAGCAGGACTACAAAGGCGAACGGCTGAAAACCCGCAAGCAACTCCGCGAAGCATTCGAAGATGCGGCATGGCTCAAGGCGGTGTTTGACGGCATGACGCCCTCCCGCCAGCAGGATTTCTTCCGGCGCTTGAATCAGTCGCCGGCGTGGCCGGGCCTGGACCGGCAAGTCTTGCAGGCCAAGATACTCAAGCAATTTCCGCAGCTCCATGGCGTCATCATGGGCGCGGCGGCGGAGACACCGACGGCCAGCTCCGGGCAGGTGACCTCGCACCGCTCCTACCGCGAGCGGCAGGAAAAACTGGAACGACTGCTCAACGTGGAAATCCCCGCCAATTCCAAGGAAATCGCCATCGCGCGCAGCTATGGCGATTTGAGCGAAAACTTCGAATACAAGGCGGCCAAGGATATGCAGCGCGTGCTGATGGCGCGGCAGGCCGATTTGGAAGGCATGCTGGCCAAGGTGCGTCCCACCGATTTTGCCGAAGCGCCGACCGACCGCGCTGGCGTCGGCACGACCGTCACGCTGGCCTATCCAGACGGTCATCGCGAGTTTTTCCACATCTTGGGCGAGTGGGATCAGTTCCCCGAAAAGCATATTATTTCTTCCAACACCCGGCTGGCTCAGGCGCTGGCCGGCAAACAGGCGGGAGAGGATGTTGAAGTTCCGGCGGAAGATGGCCCGCCGGTCACTTGCCGCGTGGAAACCGTCACGCCGTTACCGGACGACATCAAGGAATGGGTGAAGTGACATGACCTTGCGCGAACGCTGGCAGCATTATCTTTCTCACGACGCGCCCCCGCTGGTGCAGTTTGTGAAGTACGGCCTCGCGGGCGGCATCGCCACCGTCACTCACGTGGGAAGTTTTTTCCTCGCAGGTTTCTTGTTGTTCCCTTGCGTGGGGGCCGATGACCCGCTGGTGAGGCTGTTCAACCTGGCCGCGCCGGTGGTGAACGAAGCCCTGCGCGCGCGCTACGCGGTATATTCCAACCTCATTGCGTTCGGCTTTTCCAACACCGTTTGCTACCTCATCAACCGGTGGTTCGTGTTCCGCCCCGGTCGGCACCATGTGGTGTTGGAGTTTCTGCTATTCCTGGGCGTGTCGGCCATCAGCATGACTGTGGGCACCACGTTGATGGGGCTGCTGATCAAATACCTTGGGATGCCAACCACCTACGCGTTTGGCGCCAACATCCTGAGCTCGTTGGCTATTAATTACGTGCTGCGCAAATATTTCGTTTTCAAAGGATAATCCGCGCAAACGCGCGGGTTGGCGCCTGGCCCCAAAACCTGATTCCAGTTGGACTGTCGGGCTGGAATGATTGCAGACCTTCCAGCCTTTTCCGGCGGGAAGGTTTCGTTCCTCAACCATTCCCGCCCTACAAAAGCACTGCTAGAACAGCCATGCCGCATCCGGGTTGAATTGTTGGGCCAGAACTGTCCGCGCCTTGTCTCGATCACAAAAAAACGCCCGCTCTTTTTGGGAGCGGGCGCGTCGTTGCGGCGTGAGCCGCCGCGTTTACATTTGCGTGGAAAGGAATTCCGCGCGGCGGTTCAAGCGCCACGAGGCTTCATCATGGCCGAACGCCACCGGGCGTTCTTCGCCGTAGCTACGGGTTTGGATGCGGGCGCCATCCACGCCGGCGGCAATCATCGCGGCGCGGACCGCGAGGGCCCGGCGCTCACCCAGCGAAAGGTTGTATTCGTTGCTGCCGCGCTCGTCGCAATGGCCTTCCACCACGATGCCCGCGGTCGGGTTCTGCTGCAAATAGCCGACCACCGCATTGATCTTGGCTTGCTCCGAGGGGTTCAACTGTGTGCTGTCATACTCGAACAGCACCGCTTCAAACTGACCGGCCACTTCCGCGCCTTCCGTGCGGGCGGCCAAACCAGCCAAGTCCGCGGCCGTGCCATAGATGGGATTGCCATTCGCGTCATAGCCAATCACCACTTGGTCGCTGTAGGGCGCATCGGTGCCCAACGGCTTCTTTTTCTTCTTCATGCAACCGGTCGTGCCGACCATGGCCACAGCCAGCAACACCATCAAAACACTCATCCAACGGCGTGTCATTTTCTCTTGCTCCTCTTTATTATTTTTAAATCGGGGTTGGCGGCAAACGGGGATCAATTGCTCCATGCGGGGCCGGTCCAATCACCGGTAGTCGTCAACGCGATGGGTTTATCACCCATCTCCGCCATGTAGTCAAGCAGGTAAAGGCTATAGCTGTAATTCACGCCGCGCACCGCTACGAGGTGCCGGCCATCGGGCGCCCAGGAGGGGTCCTCATAGGAGGCGTCAAAGGGGGTAATCACCCTTTCCTGCATGATATTCGGGTCCACGACGGCAATCTGGAACTTGCCGCCGCTCTGGGTTTGGTAGGCAATCAGCCCGTTCTGGCCCCAGTCCGGCGCGACGTTTTGCGAGCCGCTGCGCGTCAGCCGCTGCGGCGCCCCGCCGGAGGCCGAAATGATATAAAGCTGCGGCGAGCCGCTCGCGTTGGAGACATAGACAATCCGCGAGCCATCCGGCGACCACGCGGGCGATCCTTCGTCCGCCCGCGGGGTGTTGGTCAGCCGCGTCAGCCGCTTGCTGGCGATGTCCATCACGTACAAATCGGGGTTGCCGTCCTTGGATAGAATCAACGCCATGGAGCGCCCGTTGGGCGAGATGGCGCCGCCGGAATTGACGCCGGGGAAGCTGGCCGCGCGCGTCCGGTTGCCCGTGGCCATTTCGATGGTGTACACATCCGGATAGCGCTTCAGAAACGAGGTATAGGAGATGAACCGGTTGTCCGGGCTCCAGCGCGGCTTGATGGCCACGGACTTGTCCTGCGTGACTTGCCGGATATCTTGCAGGCTGGAGTCCGCCAGATAGAGCTCCTTCGCGCCGCTGCGCGTGCCCACCATGACCAGCTTGGCCAGGAAAAAGCTGGGCTTGTTCATCACTTTGCCGAGCAGGTCATGCGCCACTTGGTGGGCCAGATAGATTGCTTGGTTCGCCGGCTGTGTATAGGTGGCATTCAAATAGGCTTGGCCGGCCGGGTTCACGGCTTGGCAGGTGAACACCACCGCACCGCCCGCCTCGGTCAGCGTGCCGCTCACGATGACGCTGCCCCCCCCTTTTGGGGCCACGGTCAGCCAGCCGGAGCGGGCAATGTCCAGCTCCAACGTGCGCCGCGCCGTTTGTGCCGCCGCGCCAGAAACCTGAATGCCCGACAAATCCACCCCCACTTTACCGCCAGCCGCTTTGACGACGTTAATATGTGACGACTGTCCCCATGCCGTCAGCACGCCGCACAACAATGCCACCACCAACCAACTCTGTTTCTTCACGATCAAATTTCTCCTGGGCAAAAGGGTAACAAACCACGCGGGATGCTAGCGGACTTCCGGGCGGATGCAATCCCAGAATGTGCCGGGCGACAGTCGTGCCGCTACCGGCGGTTCAGTTGCCGAACAGCGAGAGCTGATCGCCGTCAAACGGCCTCAATTTGCGTGCGCGCGGCTGGGCTAATTTGGGCTGGCCGGCTTCGCTCAATTCCTGCTCTTCGAGGTTGGCCAAGATTTCTTTGGCGCGGGCGATGACGTCCGCCGGCAGGCCTGCCAGCCGGGCCACCTGAATGCCGTAGGACTTGTCCGCCGCGCCCGGCACAATCTTGCGCAAAAACACAATGCGGTCATCCTTTTCGCTGACGAGCACGTTGTAGTTCTTCACGCCGGGCAGGGTCAGGGCAATGTCGGTCAACTCGTGATAGTGCGTGGCGAACAGGGTCTTGGCTTTCACGCTGGCCTGGTTATGCAGATGTTCCGCCACCGACCAAGCGATGGAAATGCCGTCAAAGGTGCTCGTGCCGCGCCCGATTTCATCCAGCACAATCAGGGAGCGCGGTGTGGCGTTGTTGAGAATGTTGGCGGTTTCCTGCATTTCGACCATGAAGGTGGAGCGCCCGCGCGCGATGTCATCGCCGGCGCCCACCCGGGTGAAGACGCGATCCACCACGCCGATTTCCGCGGCGGCCGCCGGCACAAACGAGCCCATTTGCGCCATGATCACAATTAGCGCCACTTGGCGGATATACGTGGACTTGCCGGCCATGTTGGGGCCGGTGATGATCAGCAATTGGTTGTCGTGGTTGTCCAGCAGCGTGTCGTTGGGCACAAAGCGGCCGGACTCCGGCAGCAGCTCAATCACTGGGTGGCGGCCCTCGCGGATAACCAACGGGCCAGCGGCGGAGATTTGCGGGCGCACGTAGCGGCAGGTCAACGCGCGCTCGGCAAACGCGGCCAGCACGTCCACCTCGGCCACGGCGGCGGCCGTCTGCTGGATGGCAGCAGTGGCCGCCACGATCTCCTCGCGCAGCGCGCAGAATAGCTCGTATTCCAGCGCCCGCGATTTGTCCTCCGCGCCGAGAATCTTGTGCTCGTAGTCCTTGAGTTCCGGCGTGATGAACCGCTCGCCGCTGACGATGGTTTGCTTGCGGATGTAGTCCTCCGGCACGCGTGACAAATTGGCTTTGGTGACTTCGATGAAATAGCCGAACACCTTGTTGAAGCGGATTTTGAGCGAGGTGATTCCCGTGCGCTCGATTTCGCGCGCTTGCAGTTCGGCAATCCATTGTTTGCCGTCGTGCGCGGCCGCGCGCAGTTCGTCGAGTTCCGCGTGGTAGCCCTTGCGGATCACGCCGCCTTCCTTGATGGACATGGGCGGCTCATCCACCAGGGCGCGCGCCACCAGCGCCACGAGCTCATCTTGCGGCACGATCTGGCCGCGCAATTCGGCCAGCCGCCCGCCAGGATAGGCCGCCAGTGCGTCGTGGAGCGCCGGCAGTTTCTCCAGCGAGGCCGCCAGCGCGCGCACATCGCGCCCGTTGCCGGTGCCGGAGGAGAGCCGCGCCAGCAGCCGTTCCAGGTCCTTGATGGCGCCCAGCGTTTGCCGCAGCGCATCCAGCGCGTGCCGGGTTTTCAGCAGCGCCGCCACCGCGTCGTGGCGGGCCACGATGGCCGGCACTTGCTGGAGCGGGCGCACCAGCCAGTCGCGCAGCCGGCGCGAGCCCATGGCGGTGCGCGTGGTGTCCAGCGCCTTCAGCAGGGTGGTGGGGGCATCCGCGCGCGGTGTGCCGCGTGCGACCAGCAAATCCAAATTCGCCAGCGTGGATTCATCCAGCATCATCGCATCCGTGGCGGTGCGGAAACGGATGCGGCGGACGTGCGCCGCGTTGCGCCGCAAGTCGCGCGTCACATAATACAGCAGCGCGCCCGCGGCGGCGGTGGCCGCCGGGTGCCCCTCGCCACCGAAACCGGCCAGCGATTGCACGCCAAAGTGCCGGCATAGACCGTCATCGGCTGTCGCCGGATCGAAAATCCAGTCGTCGCGCGCGGTCAGGGCAAAATCGCCCGTGGCGCGCAGCGCGCTCAAAAACGCCTCATCCGCGTGCAGGCGCTCGGAAAGGATGACCTCGGGCGGCGCGTAGCGGGCCAGATCATCCAGCAGCGCCGTCGGGTCCGCGGCTTCCTCCATCCAGAACTCGCCGGTGGACAGGTCCAGCATGGCGAGGCCGTAGAGCTTGTCCTGCCGGTGCAGGCCGGCCAGATAGTTGGGCCGCGCCGCATCCAGCATGGAATCCGTCAGCACCGTGCCCGGCGTGACGATCCCGGTCACCTCGCGCTTGACGATGCCCTTGGCCAGCGCCGGGTCTTCCATCTGGTCGCACAGCGCCACCTTTTTGCCGGCGCGAATCAGCTTGGCCAGATATGCGTCCGCCGCGTGGTACGGCACGCCGCACATCGGCACTCCTTGCCGCTTGGTCAGCGCGATCCCCAGAATTTCCGCCGCCACGATGGCATCCTCGAAGAACATCTCGTAAAAATCGCCCAGCCGGAAAAACAGAATGGTGTCGGGAGCAATTTCCGCCTTGGCGCGCCGGTATTGCGCCATCATGGGGGTTGTGGATTTTTCGCTCATCGTCGTGGCGACAATGAAGCAAACCGTCGCGCGGCTGAACAGCCAAAACACCGCGCGCCATCCGCAAGAAAACCGCGGCGCAGGGTTGCCAAGACCCGCGCGCCTCTGGTATAACCCGCGCCATTGTTGACAAGGAGTGGCTTACGTGGCGAAGGATAGCAATTTAATCGTGGTGCCCGGCGAGGTGGTCAAAGTACTGCCCGCCACGATGTACCGCATCCGCCTGGAAAACGGGCATGAGGTTCTCGGGCATATTTCCGGCAAAATGCGCCGGCATTTCATCAAGATCACCACTGGCGACAAGGTTACCGTGGAAATCAATCCCACGGACCTGACCAAGGGCCGCATTACGTTCCGCGAAAAGACCTGAGCGCGCGCCGCGCGGCGCAGGGGAGTTCAGGTCAACCGCAAGTGGCGCAGCCACTGGCGAAAATCCGGGGGCAATGGGGATACCGCCACCACGGGCCGGCCACCGGTCGGATGGTTGAAGCGCAGCTCGTGGGCGTGCAACATCTGGCGCGGCACCGCGCTGAACGCCGCGCTGCGCGAACTGAAATACTGCCGGTCGCCCAGCACCGGCGCGCCCACGTGTTGCAAATGAATGCGGATTTGGTGCGTGCGCCCGGTTTCAATCAGCACCGTCACGTGCGCGCAGCGCGGGGGCGCGGATTGAAAAGAAACCTGCCGCACGCGGCTGACCGCCGTCAGGTTGTCCACCGCGGCGCGGATTTCCATTTGCGGCTCCGGCAGGTTGCCTGCAATAAGCGCGTGGTACAACTTGCGCACGGAGCCGGCGGCAAATTGCGCCACCAACGCGCGGCGGGTGGCGTCATCCTTGGCCAGCAACACGCAGCCGGAAGTGTCTTTGTCGAGCCGGTGCACCGCGCG
>MWEZ01000027.1 GCA_002071335.1 Verrucomicrobia bacterium ADurb.Bin018 | reverse complement strand
GCCCGCCCCGGACGGTGCTGCAACCGGCGTGGCCTTGCCGCAAATCCCGCGCATTGTGTGTTCAGTGGTGGGGGATCCGGCCACTGCCTGGCTCATGTTCATGGCCGGACAACTGGACCTGACGGAGATCAGTCGCGACCAGTGGGACAGCATCATGGCCCCGGACCAAACCTTGCGTCCGGAGTTGGTGGCCAAAGGCATCGTGTTGAGCAAGGCACCGCAGATGGCGGTATCTTACACATCGTTCAACATGGATGATCCCGTCGTGGGGAATAATAAACTGCTCCGCCAAGCCCTGACCTGCGCGTTTGATTTCGACGCATGGCAAACCTTTCAAAACGGTCGCGTGGAAAAAGCCAACGGCCCGGTGCCGCCGGGCGTGGCCGGGCACGCGACCAACCCGCCGCCATACTCTTTCGATTTATCGCGCGCGCGCGAGTTGCTGGCCGCCGCCGGTTATCCCGGCGGCAAGGACCCCGCCACCGGACGGCGCTTGAAACTTACCCTGGAGATTGGGCAGGCCGACAATCCCGAAGCACGCCAAGCCGCTGAGCTACTGGCCAGCTTCATGGAAAAAATCGGCGTGGTGGTGGAGCTCAGTTACAATAACTGGCCCACTTTTCTGCAAAAACTGGAACGCCGCGAAGCGCAGATGTTCAGCGTATCGTGGCTGGCCGATTATCCGGACGCGCAAAATTTCCTGCAGCTTTTTGCCAGCGAAAATAGCTCGCCGGGCCCCAACCGCGCCAACTATCACAATCCCGAGTTTGACCGTTTGTACCGCGTCATCCTTGCCTTGCCGCCCTCGCCGGAGCGCGATGAAGCCTGCCGGGCGGCGCAAGCCATTCTGATGGAGGATTGTCCTTGGATCATCACCGGCCATGCGCGCGCGTTCAATGTGCGGCAAGCCCGACTGCAAGACTATCAGCGCCACGATTTCTCGTGGGGCAAGGAGAAGTATTGGCGCCTGGCGCCGACCGCTCCTTGAACCCGTCGCGCGGTTCGACATCCGCCGCGCCCAAAAGCCCGATTTTGGCGGGGTAAAGCCGCGCACAAAAAGAATTGTCTTTTGTCCGCGGGTCGGCACAATGGCCGCGTAGTTTTTTGGAGGAAACAACATGCGTAACTTCGTGACAAGTATGGTTCTGGCCTGCTGCCTGCTGGCCGCGACGGGAACATTTGGCCAAGGGGAAGGCACCACGTTCGACAGCAAATACAATGCCGTGCTGAGCAAGTTGCAGAGCATGGGCTATGGCTACTATTCCGCCAAGGAATGGGAAGACATTGACCGCGCGGTGCAGGAACTGGTGACCGATGCCGCGCAGCGCGATGACGGCGATGCGTTCGTGAAAGCCGTGGTCATCAAGGCGATGGTGTTGAGCGATATGCGCCGCCAGCACGCGGATGCCGTCAATGAACTGGTGGCGGCCCGCAAGAAAGTGGCCAAGATGGCCGGCGTGGATGCGTCCAAACTTTTTGTGAAGCAGGCGGAAGTGCTGGCCGAAGCCGGCGACAGCGCGGGCGTGCAAAACGTCATTGCGGAATACAAAGCCAGCAAGTACTACAACCCGAAACCCTATGCGTGGTCGGGCATGACGCAGCCCGGCGACCCGCTGCTGGTGGCCCGGCCCAATGCCACCACGGGCGACTCGCTGCCGTTGACCATCATGGAGCACGCGGTCATTCGCGCCAAGAGCGCCCCGGGCGTCATTTTCCCCGATGCAACCTTGACCGATATCAACGGCCGCTCGTTCACTTTGTCCAGCTTGCGCGGCAAGGTGGTGCTGGTGGATTTCTTTGCCCGCGGCTGGAAGGTGTGGGAAGAGAATCTGCCGCAAGTGCAGGACCTCTGGACGCGCTATCATCCGCAGGGCTTTGAAGTCGTGAGCATTTGTCTCGAACCCAACGCGGTCGGCTTGGAAGCGGCCGGTTTGCCGTGGTCCGTGGTGGCCGGCGCGCCAAGCATCACGCGCCCGCTGGGGATTTTCGGCCAGACCACCAGCTATTTGCTGGATCAAAACGGCGTGATCATCGCGCGTGATTTGCGCGGCCAGGATTTGGCATTTGCGGTGCGGCACGCGCTGAGCAAATAGCCGGTGGGCGAGCGGGAGTGGCCTCTCCAATCTTTCATGGATTGGCCGGCGCCGGGCTGACCTTGTTGCTGGCGGGAGGGGACCCCCTCCCGCCTTTTGCATCCACAGGCCGCCGGTGGCTGGCGTTGGGCGCGGGCGGCGTGGTCGCCTGCCTGCCGGATGTGGATTACCTGCCGGGCCTCTGGCGCGGCTATCTGAACACCACGCATCAGCAAATGACACATAGTCTGGTATGGATCGTATTGGTGGCGGCGGGCCTTTGGCTGTTGGGGCGTGCGTGGCGGCCGGCACTGTTCGGCCGGCGGATGCTGGGACTGCTCCTCGTGCTGCTGGGGAGCCATCTGCTGATTGATGGGGTGACTGCCGACCGCCTCGCGCCTTATGGGTTCTCGCTGTGGGCGCCATTTTCGTTCCGGCCAGTGTTGGCGTCCTTTTCGTGGTTCCCCGCATGGCAAAAAACAGCGCTGGCCGATTTGTGGCATTGGCACAATGTGTGGGCGCTGACGCGCGAAGTGGTGTTCGGTCTTCTTTTGTTGGGCGCGTGTGCTTGGGTAAAGAGAGGCTGGACGCACCGCCAACCCGCGTTATGATGAAAAGATGAATCAGTTGCACCCAGACGAAGTGCCCACCACCTTGGGCGTGATTGCCGGCCGCGGCTCCTATCCGCGCCAACTGGCGCGCTCCGCCCACGCGCAAGGGGTGCAACGCGTGGTGGCCTTCGCTTTCAAGGGCGAAACCGAGCGCGCCATCATGCGCGATGCCGATGAGGTGGTCTGGATCCGCCTGGGCTGTCTCGGCGAGCTGCTTGACGCTATCAAAGCGCGCGGCATCACCAACATGGTGATGGCCGGCCAAATCATGCCCACGCGGCTGTTCACGCTCCGGCTGGACGCCAAAGCATTAGCCGTGCTCAAGACCCTGCCCAAGCGCAACGCCCACACTATTTTCGGCGCCATTGGCAACGAGTTGCAGGCCATCGGCGTCAACCTGCTGCCCGCGTATCGTTTCATGGAAACTGAGATGCCGGCCGCTGGCCTGTTGGGTCAGCGCGCGCCGGATGAGCGCGAGCAGGCGGATATTGAGTTGGGCGCGCAAGTTGCCAAAGCCACCAGTGGGCTGGAAATTGGCCAAACGGTGGTCATCAAGGAAGGCACCGTGTTGGCGGTGGAAGGCTTTGAAGGCACCGATGAAACCATCCTGCGCGCCGGCCGCCTCGGCGGGGCGGGTGGGGTAGTTGTCAAAGTCGCCAAGCTGGGCCATGACATGCGCTTCGACATTCCCATCATCGGCACGCGCACGTTCAAGATGCTGCGCAAGGCCCGCATCTCCTGCCTGGCCGTGGAAGCCGGTCGCACCATCTTGCTGGAGCGGGAAAAACTGGTGGCCGAAGCCAACCGGCTCGGCATTGCTTTTACCGCTTTTTCATTGGATCGCATTGTCCCCTAACGCGCGAGGTCGCCATGTCAACCCAACCCACCAAAATCAAAACCGGCGTTATTGGAGTCGGCAGCCTGGGCCAGTGGCACGCGCGCATTTACTCCGAAATGCCCGATGTGGAACTGGTCGGTGTGTATGACGCGGACCGCAAGCGCGCACAGGAAATTGCCGAGCGCTACCACACCCGCGCGTTTGCCAGCATCGCCGAATTGACCGCCGCCGCCGATGCGCTGAATGTGGTGGTGCCGACGGATAAACACCGTGAAGTGGCCGGACAGATCATCGCCCAAGGCCGCCACGTGTTGGTGGAAAAACCCATTGCGGCCAGCACCGCAGAAGCCGAGGAATTGGTGGCCTTGGCCCAGGAGCACAATGTTATTTTGCAGGTGGGCCATGTTGAGCGGTTCAACCCCGTGCTCACCGCCATCAATCCCGCCAAGCAAAAAGCCCATTACATTGAAGCGCTGCGTATCGCGCCATATCCACCACCGCGCTTTGGGCTGCTGCCCCGCGGCACCGAAGTAAGCGTGATCCTCGACCTGATGATCCACGATCTGGAAATCATTTTGCACCTCGTGCAATCCAAGGTGGTGGACATCCGCGCCGTCGGCGTGCCCGTGCTGAGCAAAAGCGAGGACATCGCCAACGTGCGCCTGCGTTTTGAAAACGGCTGCATTGCCAACGTCACCGCCAGCCGCATCAGCACCGAAAAGCAGCGGAAAATCCGCGTGTTTCTGGATGACTCCTATGTCTCGCTCGATTATCAGGAGCAGACCGGCAAAATCCTGCGCAAAAAATTGCTGGGGATTTCCCAGGAACAAATTCCGATTCACAAAGGCGAACCGCTGGCGTTGGAATTACGGTCGTTCGTGGACTGCATTCGCAGCCGCGCCAATCCGCTGGTCAGCGGCGCGCATGGCGCCGAGGCCTTGAAGCTGGCCGTGGCCATTTGTCAGAGCATCCGGCAGGGACCCACCTGATGAAGCGTGTGTTGATCATTGCCGGCGAAGTCTCGGGCGACCAGCATGCCGCCCGCCTCGTGCGCGACTTGAAAAAAGTTCGCACCGATGTCGAGTGGTTCGGCATCGGCGGGGAGGCGCTGCGCGCCGAAGGGGTCAACACCTGGGTGGACTTGGACCAGATGGCCGTGGTGGGGTTCTGGGAAGTGCTCGTGCGCTATCCGTTTTTCCGCCGCATATTCAAGCAAGTGACCCAGCGCCTGAAGCGCGAAAAGCCCGACGCGGTGCTGCTGGTGGATTATCCCGGCTTCAATCTGAAAGTCGCCGAAAAAGCCCATGAATTGGGCATTCCGGTATTTTATTACATCAGCCCGCAGGTTTGGGCGTGGCGCCCGGGGCGCATCCCCAAAATGGCGCAAATCCTCAACCTGTTGATGGTGATTTTCCCGTTTGAAGTCGGCGTCTTCAAGGGTACGGGCCTGCGCACGGAATTCGTGGGGCACCCGTTGGTTGAATCCGTACAGAGGACCTTGGCCACGCCCTCGGCGCCCCTGCCGTGGCCGGACGGCAAAATTTATGTGGCTCTGCTGCCGGGGAGTCGTCGGCTGGAAATCAAACGCGTGCTGCCGCCCATGCTGGCGGCGGCCAGGGAAATCCGGCGCCGCCATCCGGATACGGTGTATCTGGTCGCGGCGGCCAACGATGAAATCGCCGCGTTGATCCGGGCCCAAATCGAGGCGCTACCGGCGGCAGACCAGCAATCCATCGCGGTTGTGGTGGGGCAAGTGCGTGATGTGGTTCGTCAAGCCCGCGCCGCCATGGTGTGTTCCGGCACGGCCACCATCGAGACCGCCCTGCTAAAATGCCCCATGATTGTGGTGTACCGCACCAATCCGCTGACCTACCTGTTCGGCCAGCACTTGGTGAAAGTCCCTTGGCTGGGCATGGTCAACCTGATTGCCAACCGCCAGCTCTGCCCGGAGTTCATCCAGAGCTATGCGCAGCCCATCGCCATGGCCAATGCCCTTGAACCGCTTCTGGAAAACTCATTCGCGCGCACGGTGCAACTCTCCGGTTTTGAAGAAGTTGCCCACAAGTTGACCGGCACACCCCGAAAGAATGCCGGCCAACTTGTCGCGGAAGCCCTCGGCGACTAATCCGACGCCGCCGGCACCGCGCAAATAAAACGGATAAAACCGTTTTTTGCGCTTGCATTCCCGGCCCAAGGTCGTATGCTACGGGTGCAATTTGAAACAGATTGCGGGGTGGAGCAGCCCGGCAGCTCGTCAGGCTCATAACCTGAAGGTCCTTGGTTCAAATCCAAGCCCCGCTACCATCTTGGGCTCCAAACTACGGTTTGGAGCCTTTTTTCGTGCCCGCCGGCGGGACGACTGGCCGCCTCAATCTATCTTTCGACGATGAGGGAGCGGTCGTAGCGGTCGTGGGAGGCGTTGAGGAACTCGCCGGAGAGGGCGAGGCATTGCTTGGGGCAAATCTCGGTGCATTGTCCGCACTGGATGCATTGCGAGACGTAAAAACGCACTTTCTTGACGGCCGGGATGGCCTCGATGGCGTGAGCAGGGCAGACCTTGATGCACAGGTTGCAGCCGATGCAGGTTTCCCGATTATAGGTCATTTTGCCGCGCAGCCGTTCCGGGGCGGGCACGGGGGGATTGAGTTCGGCCTTGCCTTGGTTCACCTCGTCCAACAGTCCCGTAACGGTAGGCGGCAGTTGGGGGGCGGGGAAGGGGTTGGTGTTAGGCTTCTTGAACAGGCTGCTCAACAGATCGGGCACAATGGGGAAAGTCATCGCAAATTCTCCGGTTAGAACAGGGCGTCAGCCATCACTAAAAACATTCCGAGGAGCGCCAGCACGCCCAGGATTTTCCAATATACATCCACCACTTGGTTGATGCGGAAGCGGGCCACGGAAATCCGCACCAGCGTGACGGAGAAGAACATCACCACCAGCAGTTTCAGGATGAAGAATGCCAGATTGATCATGGCGGCAGTGGTGGCGCAGCAGGCCACAGCGAGGATATCCGTGAGGTTCCACGGGAAGAACAAGCCCACGATCAGCGAGGTGACCACAATGGTTTTGACGGCCAGCGAGAGGGTGAACAGCGCCAGATTGCGTCCCGAATATTCCACCAGCAGGCCGCCGGCAATTTCCGTTTCGGCTTCGGGGGCGTCAAAGGGGATGCGGCCCAATTCGCCGGGCACCACCAGCAGCATGGTCACCAGCAGCAGCAACAGGCCCATGAAACCCACCGGGCCCACAAGCGTCCAGACGGGCTGCGCAGCCACGGTCGCCAGCGAAAACGGATGCTCGATGCCGAGGCTGGCAAACTTCCACGCAAACGCGATGATCGTGGCGGCGAGGGGCAGTTCATAGGCGATCATGGTGACCATTTCGCGCTGGGCGCCGATGGTGGCATAGGGCGATCCGGCCGCCAACCCGCCGGCCACCATGGCCAGCGCGGGCAGAATCAGCAGATACATGATCAGCACCAAGTCGCCATGGCCTTGCAGGATCGGCAAGCCGGGGATGCCGGCCATGGGGATATAGAGCAGGATGGTCACAGCCGAGGCCAGCGCCACGACCGGCGCGCCATTGAACAGCCACGGGATGGCATTGGCCGGCACCACGTTTTGCTTGATCATCAATTTGGCGATGTCCAGAAACGGCTGGCGGACGGGCGGGCCGATACGCGCCTGCATCCGGGCGGCCAAAACACGGTCAATGCCGGCAAACCAGAGCCCGCCGACCATGCTAAAGAAAGCCATGATCAACGCGCCGCCGGCGGCCAGAAGAATCTCGTTCACGCTCATGGGGTCTTACCTCGCGGAAAGCGACGCTTGAATGCGCCGGGTTTTTTCCACCGACAGCCGGTGCAGTTCGGCCTTGGTCAGCACGCGCCGGTTGCCATCCTGCACCAGGGCGACGCGGTCGGTGCAGGAGATGCACGGGTCAATGGAGGCGGCAATGATCGGGATATCGGCGATTTGTTCGCCCTCCATCATGGGAATCCACGACAGATAGTTGGAGTAGGACGAGGCCTTGACCTTCCAGGAGACGGGTTCATCCTTGCCGGCTTCCAGGCGCACATAGTGCATGACTTCGCCGCGCGGGGCTTCGTGGCGGCCCACGGCTTCGCCGGCTGCGCCTTTGAGCTTGGCCAGCAGCACGGCCGGCTTGGGAATGGCCAGCAACGGCCCATCAGGCATTTGCTCCAGCAGTTGCCGGACCAGCGCGATGGACTGCTTGACTTCCAGCAGGCGCACCACGATGCGGTCATAGACGTCGCCGCGCACTTCGCCGGTGAGCCGGTCAGGCGTCATGTATTCAATGTCCAAATCCGCGTAGCCGGCGTAGGGGTGGTCCACGCGCACATCCTTCTTGATGCCCGAGGCGCGCGCGGTGGGGCCCACGGGACACAACTGGCGGGCTTCTTCATAGGTCAGCACGCCGCAGTCGCGGCAGCGCATTTGCACGGTGGTGTCATCCAGAAAAACGCGAGCCAACTGGTCGTAGGCGTTGTCGAAGAACTTCATGGATTCCTCGATGCGCGGGAATTGCTCGCGGGTGATGTCGCGCCGCACGCCGCCGATCTGGATCATCGCGTAGTGGACGCGGTTGCCGGTGAGGTACTCCACCAAATCCATGACGTTTTCGCGCACGCGCCAAGCCAGATAAAATGCAGAATCGAAGCCCAGCTCGTGGGCGGCCACGCCGGCCCAAAGCAGGTGGGAGTGGATGCGCTCCAGCTCGCCCACGATGGAGCGGATATAGTGCGCGCGCACCGGCACCTGGATTTGCGCGATCTGCTCCACGGCCCGCACGAACGAAATCGAGTGCGTAATGCCGCAGATGCCGCAAATCCGCTCGGCCAGATAGATCACCTGAATGCAATTGCGGCGCAGGCCCATCCATTCGATGCCGCGGTGGGACATCCCCGGTGCGAAATCGGCCTTGATGATGCGCTCGCCCTCGACATCGAGGTTGAACATGACCGGTTCCTTAAGCGCGGGGTGCGCCGGACCGATTTGCGTAAAGTAGCCGGAGGGTTTTTTGACTTCGATGGTTTTCATACGCGTGCCTGCAGCGGGGTGGGTTATGCGGTGGGGGGCTCCGGGGTGGGGGCGGGGGGAGTGTCGTCCAGTTGCAAGGAATCGCGGCCGGTGGCCCAGAGTTCCTTGACCATGTCGGGCGGAATTCCGGTTTCATCCTTGCGCCAAGGATATACGCCTTCCGGGAAATCTTCGGGCAGGAAGAGCCGGCGGCCATCGGGGATGTCCACGACTTCGATGCCGAGCATTTCCTGTTTTTCGCGTTCGCTGGTGAGCGCGCCGGGGATGATGCCGGTGATGGTGGGCGTCCGCAGGTCGGACTTGTCCAGCGAAATGGTGAGGGTGACGAGGATTTCTTCGCGCGGAATGCCCCAGTAAATGTAGAAGTGATACATCAGGTCCACTTGCGCGCCGGTGTCGGCGTGGGCAATGACTGAGACGTGGGGATAATGGATATCCGCCAGCCGCCGCAGCGTGGGCAGGAGCGCCTCGCGCGTGATGTGCAGCCACACCTGCCGGCTCTTGCGGCCCTTGGCGCCTTCGGCCCATTCGGTGCACCGCGCGGAAATAAAGCCCGCGCCGGCGGCGGCTTGCAGGGTGTCCGCGATTTCTTGGGGAGTGAGGAGTTTCATGCTGATTTCTCCGCGGCTTCGAGGCGGGCCAGAATCTTGACCACGCCGTCAATGATGGCTTCGGGGCGGGGGGGGCAACCGGGCACGTACATGTCCACCGGGACCACTTGATCCACGGGTCCCACCAGCGTGTAGGAGTCGTAAAACGCGCCGCCGGAAGTGCCGCACGCGCCGATGCACAACACGATTTTCGGATCAGGCATTTGCTCATACACGCGGCGCAGGCGTGGCGCCATCTTGCGCGTGACCGGCCCGCTAATCAGCAGGATGTCGGCATGGCGCGGCGAGCCGACCACCTTGATGCCGAAGCGTTCGAGGTCATAGCGTGGCGTGACCGTGGCCACGGTTTCAATTTCGCACCCGTTGCACGACCCGGAATTGAACAGGAAGGCCCACAGGGATTTGCCTAAAGTTTGGGAAAGTTTCATCGTTTGCCGTTCGCTAGTTTCTGTTCATCCATTCTTCACTCATCATCCGCCCGGGAAGGGGAGCCTCAGCCCGCCAGCGTCACCAATACCATCACCGCCATGACTCCGAGCACCCAGGCCACATAATCGGTGGGCACGCCCGTGTGCAGCGGCACCAGCCGCGCGTAATAGCCCTTAAGCGACTCCAAAAATCCCCAGTACATGTTGGAGGCTGGAATATGGCTGCCGCCCGCCGCCGGCTCTTCGTTGCCTGAAATAAACGGCTTGAGGCCGGAATCTTCGCGGTAATCCTTGCGCCCGCGGGAGCGGATCAGCAGCGCCACAACCAACACCACGGCGAACGCCACCACCCACAACAGCGGATTCCATGCGCCGTAGCCGGTCAACAGGGTTTGTGAGGTATCCATGCGCTCATCCTCCGAAAATCGTGGCGATATAACCGGCGCGGTCGCACAACGCATTGACTGCCGGCGTGATCAAATGGTCAATAAACGGGCGCGGCACCAGCCCGGCGGCCATCACCACCACGGCCAGCAACGCCATGCCCACCCACATGGCCGCCGGCACTTCGCGCGCCGCGGCATATTCCGCGCGGCGCGCCCCGAGGAACATGGAGTGGAACACCTTCACAAACGAAGCCAACGTCAGGATGCTGACCACCATGGCCACCACCGCCAGGAACGGCGAGAAGCGGAACACGGATTCATAGATCAGCAGCTTGGAGGCAAACCCGTTGAACGGCGGCACCCCGGCGATGGCCAGCGCGCCGATCATGAAGAACACCATCGTCCACGGCATGGTATGGCCCAGCCCACCAAGTTTGTTGAGGTTGCGCGTGCCGGTGCGGTAGAACACCGCGCCGGCGGTCAGGAAGAGCAGCCCCTTGTACATGGCGTGGTTGAAAATGTGGAACAGGCCGCCGGCCATGGCCGTCTTGCCGAACTCCTCCAGCGCCGCGCGGTTGCCCAGCACGGCCAGCCCCACGCCCACGCCCAGCAGCATGTAGCCGGTTTGCGATACCGCGTGGTAGGCCATCAGGCGTTTCACATCCTTTTGCGGAATGGCCATGGTCACGCCGATGAACATGGACAGCACGCCCAGAATGATCAGAAACCAGCCGAACGTGGCCCAGCTCAGCAGCGAACCGTAGAGCGTGTAGAGAATGCGGAAAAGTCCGTAGAGGCTGGCCTGGCTGGAGACCACCAGAAACGCCGTCACCGAGGAGGGCGCGGTGGTGTAGGAGTCCGGTGTCCAAAAGTGCATGGGCACCGCGCCGCACTTCATGGCCAACGGCACCACCAGCAGTACCAACGCCACCTTGTCCAGCACCGTGAACTGCAAGCGCGACGCCAGCGCCGCGATGTTCAGCGCGTTGTACTGCGCGAACAAAATGCCGATGGCAATCAACACCGCCAAGGCGCCCACCGTGCTCAACAGCGCGTACTTCAGGCCGGCCTCGACGGCCACGCCTTCATCAATCCGGTACGCCACCAGCGCCGCGCCGGCCAGCGAGCTGATTTCCAGGAACACGAAGAAGTTGAACAAGTCGCCCGTGGCCACCATGCCCAGCACGCCCGTCACCAACAGAAAGAGCATGGCATAGAACGTCTCGAGGCCGGATTGCCGCGCCTCGGCATTCAGGGAATACAGCGTGATCGCCAGCGATGAGCACGACGCAATCACAATCATCAGCGCGCTCAGCGCGTCCACCGCGAACATGATGCGGATGGGGAAGGCGGCATCGCCCGGCAGGGTTTGGGTGGGATCGCCCGCGCCGAACACATACAGCACCGGGCCGGTGGTGAACACCTGCCACGCCAACAAGAGGCCCACCGTGGCGGTCAACGCCGCGCCCAAAAACACCCATGCCGTCCGCACCCAGCGGCCCGCCGCGCCCACCAGCGGCATCAGGAAGGCGGCAAACAGGGGCGTGGCAATCAACAGCGCCGGCAAATGTCGCATGATCATCGTGCTCATCATCAACCTTTGAGTTTCCGGATGTCCCGGGCATCCACCGTGCCGTACTTCTTATACAGGATCATCGCAAACGACAGCATCATGGCCGAGGTCGCCACGCCGATGACAATGGACGTCAGCGTGAGCGCCTGCACCGTCGGCAGCACCATGTGCAGCGAGGGCACATTGGTGAAAATGGGCGCCACGCCATCCTGCCGGTAGCCAATGGCCACCAAAAAGAGATTCACGGCCGACTCCAGAATGGAGAGGCCCATCAGGATCTTGATCAAGTTGCGCTTGAGGACCATGGCCCCGAGGCCGATCACCACCAGCAGCACCACCGTAAAAAACGGTAAATCCAGGAGCAGGCGCGTCATCATGGCTTCTTCTCCTTGGTACCGGAAATCATGTAGAGCAGGATGATGCTCAACCCGCCCAGCACCTCGATCCCCACGCCCACGTTCAGCAGCGGGATCAAGCCGCCGGTGGCCAACTCGCCGCCGTTGGGGCCGAATTCCATCACCTTGCCCACCCAGCCGCCGGTTTGGGTCAACCAGTTGGCCATGAACGGCAGCCCCTTGAGCAGGCCGCTCAAGCCCGCCAGCAGGAACAGCATCAGGCCGGTGGCCTCGCAGACTTTGAGCACGCCCTTGCGCAGGCGGCCCGTAATATCCTCATAGCTGCGCGCCACGATCAGCAGCGCCGCGCCGGTAGCCATCACCGCGCCGCCCTGGAAGCCGCCGCCCGGCGTCAGGTGGCCGTGCATCACCACATACAGCCCGAAGGCGAGGCAGAAGGGATAAAACACATCGGCGGTCGTCCGCACGATTTTAGTCATTTTCATATTCTTCCCCTTCGTGCAGCTTGCGGAACATCATGCCCACGCCCAGCACTGCCGTGAACAGGACGGTGGCCTCGCCGAGGGTGTCGAACCCGCGGAAGTCGAACACCACGCTGGTCACCACGTTGTTGGCGCCCGTCTGGGTCTGGCTGTTGCGGATGAAGTATTCATCCATGTCGGCCTTGCACGGCTGGCCGAACGGCAAATCCGTGACGATGTAAAGCAACCCGCCAAACAGGATCAGCAAGATCGCGTAGAGAACGGCAGTTTTCATTGGTCGTGCTCCTCATGCCGCTTGGTGCCGCGGATGGCGATAATGAAAATGGCCGTGGTCAACCCCGCGCCAATGCCCGCCTCCGCAATCGCCACATCCGGGGCCTGCAAAATATAAAACTCCAGCGCCAGCAACAGGCTGAATGCCGCCGAGGCAATGGCCGCCGCCAGCAAATCCTTGAACGCCACCACCATCACGGCCGTGGCCAGCAGCCCCAGCAGCACCAACGCCTGCAACACCAGAAACGCGGTCATGGCTTGCCCTCCAAATGGTCCACCACGGCCTGCACCGGGCGGTGGCCGCGCCGATAGGCCGCGCGGGCGATGGCGTGCGCACCCGTGGCATTGGTGATCGCCAGCACCACCACGGCAATCACCGTGTGCAGCGCCAGCGTCGCATACTGGCCGTCCAGCGTGTGCCAGTATTGTCCCGCGGCATAAAGCACCACCGCGATGGACGTGAAGATGCTCCCGAATGTCGTCGCCTTGGTGTCCGCGTGCAGGCGCGTATAGACATCCGGAAAACGCAGAATGCCAATTACGCCCAGCGTGTTGAAAAACAGCCCGATGCCCAGCGCCACCCAAATCAGCACGTTGAGGATCACAGCTCACCTCCCAGATATTTGGCAATGAACAGCGTCCCCACGTAGGACAGCAGCGCGTAGATGATCGCCACATCAATAAAGATGATCTGCTTGAACGCCACGCCCAGCACAATCATCGAGGCCACCACCAGCGTGTTGATGGCGTCCAGCGCCACCACGCGGTCGGCCGCCGTGGGCCCGCGCACCAGCCGGACCATCGCCAGCAGCATCAGCGCGCACAGCACCGACACCGTGAACATCCAGATGCTCATTCCGCAATCCTCCTGACCCAAGCCGGGCAGTTGAACAACCCGAATACCTCTTCGGCCTCGAGAAACTCGCGCGCCTTGGTCTCGTCCGCGAGGTTGATGAAATGCACGTAGAGATCGTTGGTTTCCTCGTCAATATCCACCGTCAACGTCCCCGGCGTCAGCGTAATGGAGTTGGCGAGCATCAGCGTGCCCACATCGGTTTTCATGCCGCTCTTCACGCGCATAATGCCCGGCCGGATGCGCCCCGTAATCACGCGGTAGGCCACATCCACGTTGGCCTTGGCCATTTCCAGAAAGAACGGCCCCACCGCGTAGGCCACCCCCAGCACCCACCGCACCGGGTTCAACACCGCCCGTTGGCGGGCATGGGCAAAATACTTTCGCGCCACCAGCCCCACCGCCAAAGCCACAAAGCAGGCCACCACCAGTTCTGTCGGCGCCCAAAAATGCAGAACGGAGCCCGAACCTGCCGTCAACAGCAGATACACCGCACCCGAAAACAAAGCAGTTACGATAAAAGCGAGCATACTTTCCTATCTGAATACAAACCAAACCGACGCTATCAAGTCCACGTCGCGCTTTCCAACCAAAACTTTGCGACTCGATATTGCGCGCAGAGTAAACCGTTTTACACCGCTGGCAAGCTTTTTTTGTTTTCCGCCCCGGCGCACGATTCCGGTGCGGCCCGATCTATCCCCGCCGTATCCCAAAAGACCGCAGGGCAGGGGAGGGTACTCGCCTCGCTCCACGCCGCAAAACCGCCATCGCGCCGTCACCGGACTTGCGCCCTCCGGCCATTGCCCCTATAGTCCCGCCTTTGTCAATCACAAGGAGACTCATCATGGCCAAAGCAAAAAAAACATTGGATGCCATCGTCAAGGACTTGTCGCTCGCCGACTTCGGCCGCAAGGAAATTGAACTGGCCGAACACGAAATGCCCGGCCTGATGAGCGTCCGCGCCGAATTCGCCAAAACCAAGCCCCTCAAGGGCGCGCGCATTGCCGGCTCCATCCACATGACTATCCAAACTGCCGTGTTGGTCGAAACCCTCCAAGCTCTCGGCGCCCGCGTCCGCTGGGCCAGTTGCAACATCTTCTCCACCCAGGATCATGCCGCCGCCGCCCTCGCCGTCAAGGGCACCCCCGTCTTCGCCGTCAAAGGCGAAACCCTCAAGGAATACTGGGAATATACCGACCGCATTCTCGACTGGGGCGACGAATCCCCCAACATGATCCTCGATGACGGCGGCGACGCCACCCTGTTCGTGCACCTCGGCGTCAAAGCCGTGCGCGAAGGCCTCCAAACCCTCGCCGGCCCCTACGACAGCACCGAAGAAGAAATCCTCAAAGACCAAGTCCGCCGCGCCGTCAAAAAGAATCCCGAGCGCTTCCTTAAAATGGCCAAAACCATCCGCGGCGTCACCGAAGAAACCACCACCGGCGTCCACCGCCTGTACCAAATGGCCGAACGCAAGGAGCTGCTCTTCCCTGCCTTCAACGTCAACGACTCCGTCACCAAATCCAAGTTCGACAACATCTATGGCTGCCGCCACTCCCTCGTGGATGGCCTCATGCGCGCCACCGATGTCATGATCGCCGGCAAAGTCGCCGTTGTCGCCGGCTATGGCGATGTCGGCAAAGGCTCCTGCCAATCCCTCAAGGGCCAATGCGCCCGCGTCATCGTCACCGAGGTGGACCCCATCTGTGCCCTCCAAGCCGCCATTGACGGCTACGAAGTCATGACCATGGACGAGGCCTGCACCCTCGGCGATATCTTCGTCACCGCCACCGGCTGCTGCGATGTCATCACCGAAAAACACATGCTCAAAATGAAAGACCTCGCCATCGTCTGCAACATCGGCCACTTCGACAGCGAAATCCAAACCGAGGCCATGAAGAAATACCGCTGGGAAGAAATCAAGCCGCAGGTCCACCGCATTTGGACCCGCAAAAACAAATCCCTGCTCCTGCTCGCCGAAGGCCGCCTCGTCAACCTTGGCTGCGCCACCGGCCACCCCAGCTTCGTGATGAGCAACAGCTTCTCCAACCAGACCCTCGCCCAGATCGAGCTCTTCACCAACCACGACAAATATCCCATCGGCGTGTACACCCTGCCCAAGAAGCTCGATGAAAAAGTCGCGCGGCTGCACCTCGCCCACCTCGGCGTACGGCTGGACCGGCTCAACCGCAAGCAAGCCGCCTACCTCGGCGTCCCCGTGGACGGCCCCTACAAACCCAATCACTATCGCTACTAAAACTGGCGCATCGCCACCACCGCCGCGCCCGCGCACCCCGCGCCGGACGCGGCGTTTTTTTTGGACTTGCGCCCCTCCCGCCCACGGGCTACCTTCTCGCCTGCGTTTCATGGGCCGGAGTGGCGGAATGGCAGACGCACCAGACTCAAAATCTGGCGCCTTCACGGGCGTATGGGTTCAAGTCCCTTCTCCGGTACCAATCCCTGCCAAACGCTAGACGATGGAGAGGTGCCAGAGTGGCCGATTGGGCGCGCCTGGAGAGCGCGTTTGCTCCAAAAGGGCAACGGGGGTTCGAATCCCTCCCTCTCCGCCATCTCCCCAAAACACCCGAACCATCTCAACGCCAGCGCCACTACCAACCCAAGCCCAGCGCGCAGCCCCAAGAACCCCGCACCATGCCCGCCGCACAGCGATTTTATCGGCCGGAGTTGTGTATCCCCGGCAGGTCGTTTTGCCCTCGCGCAAAAAATAAAGACTCTTCGCCGATTTGAGTGGCGGATGTGTGGTCGGCAACTGTTATGCGGCACCGCACCACGCGGATAAAAACGCAAAAACCACTCACCCAAAAATTATCCAGAGTTTATAAACTGTGGATGACACCTTCGAAACAACCAATTATAAAAGGCCGAAAAATTATACGCAACAAGCTGTATATAAATGATATGTGAATATTATCAAATCCATCCATGTTTTATAAACTCTGGATGGCTCACCTCAAATGGCAAAAATGAAGGTTGGCCTGACGACTGCTGCTTCTACGCCCCCAAAGGGACTATTCAGCCACAGAAAACAGCGAGGAACCAAGATAAAGAATCGGCTCCTTCATACTACCTTGTCATCCAAGGTACCTTGGCTCACAAGGTAGTGGTCTCCCTTGGATGGGGTGGGGAAAAATGGCGCTGTTTGTGCCCGGCCTCACTTACCCCCGCGGCCCCGCCGCTGGCGCGGCGTGGCGCGGCCTTGGCAGGGGCTGGCCATTCCTCGCCGCTGGCGCGGCTGCGCGGGGGAGGGCATGCGGTGTCTCGCGCCTTGAACTTCCCCATGCGACCCGCTAGGCTCCCCACATGCCGCTAAGCTGGAATGAAATCAAGTCGCGTGCGGTGGCCTTTTCCCGCGAATGGGCCGATGAAACCCGCGAGACCGCCGAAGCCAAAACCTTCTGGGACGCTTTTTTCAACGTCTTTGGCCTCAACCGCCGCGCCGTGGCCAGCTTCGAGGAACCGGTCCGCTCGCTCAAGGGCACCTATAACCGCATTGACTTGTTCTGGAAGGGACGGCTGCTGGCCGAGCATAAATCCACCGGCAAAGACTTGGAAAAAGCCAAGCTGCAAGCCTTCGATTATGTGCAAGACCTCGTCCGCGAAGGCCGCCACAACGAAGCCCCCGAATATATCATCATCACTGACTTCGCCCGGCTGCTGCTCTATGACCTCAACCAGAACGGCGATCTGATTGCGGACTTTCCGCTCGCGGAATTCCACCGTCACGTCAAGCACTTCGCCTTCATTGCCGGCTATAAGCAGCACGCCTTCACCGCCGAACCCGCGGTGAACATCCAAGCCGCCGACCTGATGGCGCGGCTGGCCGACACTCTCGAAGACGCCGGCTATCCCGACCACCACCGCCAACTGTTTCTGGTCCGCCTGCTCTTTTGCCTGTTCGCCAACGACACCGGCCTGTTCGACAACCGCGCCTTTGACCTCCTGATTGAGGAATCCGCCCCCGACGGCAAAGGCCTCGGCCCCGCCATCGCCGAATTTTTCGACACCCTCAACACGCCGGTTGAGCACCGCCAGCGCACGCTGGATGAAACCCTCGCCGGCCTGCCGTACGTCAACGGCGGCCTGTTTGCCGATCCGCTGCCGCTGGCACACTTCAACAGCGCCATGCGCAACGCGCTGCTGGCCGCCACCCGGTTCGACTGGTCGCGCATCTCCCCCGCCGTGTTCGGCGCGCTTTTTCAAGGCGTCATGGAGCCGCGCGCCCGCCGGCAAGTCGGCGCTCACTACACCTCCGAAGCCAACATTCTCAAAGTCATTCGCCCCCTCTTTCTCGATGACCTCCAGGCCGAGCGCGCCAAAGCCGGCGCCAACCGCGCCGCCCTCCAACGCCTGCACGACAAATTGGCCGGCCTGACCTTCCTCGACCCCGCCTGCGGCTGCGGCAACTTCCTCGTCATTGCCTACCGCGAAATCCGCGCCATCGAAAACGACATCCTCGCCACCCTCCACAGCGATGCCCAAGGCATCGTGGACATTTCCCACCTCGCCCGCGTGGACGTCAACCAGTTCTACGGCATCGAAATTGACGAATGGCCCGCCCGCATCGCCGAAGTCGCCATGTGGCTCATGGACCACCTCATGAACCGCGACCTCGCCGAAAAAATCGGCCAATACTTCGCCCGCCTACCCCTGCGCAACGCCCCCCACATCCTCCATGCCAACGCCCTCCGCACCGATTGG
>MWEZ01000026.1 GCA_002071335.1 Verrucomicrobia bacterium ADurb.Bin018 | reverse complement strand
ATGTATTCCTTGAGAACGGCGGTCGCCCAAATGCGGAACTGCGTGGCGCGTTTGGAATTCACACGATAGCCGACCGCAATGATGGCATCGAGGTTGTAGTGTTTCAGGCGGCGCGAGACCTCACGATTGCCCTCTTTCTGAACTTGTAAGAAATCTTTACAAGTTGAATCCTGAGATAATTCTTTGTCGGCATATATATTTTGCAGGTGCATCGTGATGTTTTGTGGCGCAACATCAAAAAGTGCAGCCATCGCCGCCTGGGTTAGCCATACGGTTTCACCTTCAAGCCGGACATTAACATGCACCGCCCCGCCGTCGGCTTTGAAGAGCAGAAACTGGCTTTGATTGTTATCGCTCATGCGCAGATTCATCCTTTCTGGCGCTTCTTTAGCCTGAATAATTCACGATTGGACACCAAACAATTCCGCTGCCACGGACGTTGCAGGGCGGGAATGGTTGAGGAACTAAACCTTCCTGCCGGGAAAGGCTGGAAGGTCTGCGACCGTTCCAGAACACCTTCTCGCTGGTACGGATATCGCGGATGCGTTCGAGTAGTTCCTGCCAATAGCCGCCACCGCCGAGCTCCTTCAAGCGGTCGTCATCCATCGTGAATCCCTTGATGATATATTCCCGGAGTCGCACGGTGGCCCACTGGCGAAACCGGGTGGCGACCTTGGAATTGATGCGGTAGCCGAGGGATATAATCATGTCGAGGTTGTAATAGGACATGGTATAGGATTTGCCATCGGTGGCAGTTGTTCGGAATTTCCGAACAACTGAATCGGCGGATAGCTCCCCGCTGTCGAAGATGTTTTTGATATGCTCACTGACAGTGGATTTCGTGCACTGAAACAACTGGGCGAGTTGGAGGTTGGTCAGCCACACGGTCTCGCCTTCCAGACGGACGCTGATTTTGGCCACTGCACCATCCGCCTCGTAAATGATGACCTTCGGTGGGGTGTTCCCAGGTTTGTCGTGGTTACTCATCGCATGGCCTCAACATGATGACTACCTTCTTCGGAAATTGACAAGGGCGTCTAAGTCAGTTTCGATGGAGATAATGTCGGCGGCAGGATTGGTGCGCTTGGCGGTGAGGATGCGGTCAACGAGGGTGGCGATGGGTTTTTGTTTGGCTGTGGGGACGGCGGGGAATGGCGTGGATGCCAGACGCAGGATGGCGGCACATTCAAAGGCGGTGAGCGGGAGGACGGCCACGCGGGGCTGGCGGATGAGAGGGAAGTTGGCGAGAGCGGGGTTGGATTTGATTTGGGCAAGGGAAACGGGGTCGGCGAGGGTTTGAAGCGGGGCGAAGTCGCAGGTCAGCCAGCGCGGATCGGCGGATGTTGGATCGGGATAGGCGGCGCGAGTGACGGTCAGGATACCGGTGAAACAACGATGCTCCTGGCTGTGGAAAAAGAGAGCGAGGTCGCCGACGGCCATTCGGGCGAGATTGTTTCGGGCTTGCGGGCAGCGGATGCCGCGCGGCGTGAAACTGCCCGCTTTCACAATGTCGTCCCACGAGGTGCGAAAGGGGGCGAACTTCACCAGCCAAAATTTCTTTTTCCCGGCCTGTTGCATTTTCAAATCCTTGTGCTAAAGTTCATGCAGATACAACCACCATGTGTGGAACAGTGATCAGGGCACGTCTACCAAGGCGTGCCCCATTTTTTTGGGCCTCCGCCCACTTCGTATGATAGTTGGTGAATTCATCTCCTTTGACTTTGGGTCTCGTGCGAATCCCATAGGAATTGCACCAAAGTAATGCTGCTGCCTACGGCAAGTTGCGCGTGGCGCTTTTCCAAGCCTCTGTAATTCGCGCTTTTGCCGTGACCGCTCCCGTAAGAGTTTCGGATGGTAGCCATGTTTGAGACAATTTCTCTCAGGTTGCCCAACAGCCGTCTGATAGCAGCGGCTTCTTTCGATGTGTCAGGGATATCTTGGGGCGTCAGACATAAAAGTTTAACGGTTTCGCCGACGAGTTTCCCCATGTCCCAAATTTTGTCTATGGATACAGAATGTGCTTCAAGAATCGTTCGGCAACAGCTCTCCGCAAACTCTTTTGCTTTGCCGATTGCTTCGGTTGGATTTTGTGTCGTCATTTCCAGCATCAGTTTTATCTGGGCAGACATGTAATCGCTTGAGAACTTCTTGGCGACAGTATGAGCGGAACCAGCCAGCGGGACCGCAACATTGGAAAACCGGTCAATGATAGCGCGACATCGCGCATAGAGTTTGGCGATGTCCTCATCTCGCTCACAGCGGGAGGTACAATGAATTTCAAAGTGAGCCAACAGGTCCGTGAATAGCTTGACGACTTTGCTTGCCTCAGCTTCATTGGCATACGCGGTCAGCGACTTGCCTTTTGAAAGTCCGTAATGATGGCATAATGCGACACCAACGCTATCCAGCGTAAAATTGTCGAAGTCGTTGGTTGAGAAATCCAGAACATACCCACCGTCGTTAAACAGCCGGAGGAACGCACCTTTTTCAATGTTCGTGAGTTGGGGCATGGTTATCTCTTATTAAAATCGAATCGAGATAGTTCAGTGATGATGTCGAATGCGTATTGAACTTCGGTGTCCGTGAAAGACGGAGAAGCGGAATGGCAGAGTTTATTCAGAATGTTGGAGCGGACTTGTTCAACGTCCTGCATCAGCTGCGGTGTGATAAAGTCTGACTGTCCCTCTTGTACTCTTGTTCTCTGACGGGATTGGATACCTTGCCATAAATTGTCAGCCGAAATGTTCTTTGGGTTTTTCTTGTATTTGATTTCTATCCCAGAGTCTTGGCACACCCTTGAAAGAATCGTCTCAAATCGCGCACGGATATAAACTGCGGCGGCAGTCAGGTCTTTGTTGTCAAGATGACCTTTGGCTTTTGCCAGTAGGTCGCCATCGCGCAACTCGGGACGGTCGAATGCCATTGTATCTTTTGAAACAAGAAAGAGTTCTTTTGAAATCCACTTTTCGCCAACCCAAGTCCTCGCCAAGTCATACCAGACGTGGTCATGGGTGAAGAGGAAAATTTGCCAGTTGGCAAAGTCATTCTGCAAGAGTTCCAAGAGGGGAATGCGGTTGGAGAGGTCGAGGCCGATTAGGACGTCGTCGAGGACGAGGATGCCGGGGCGGCCGGCGCGAGAGAATTTGGCGCCGGCAAGGTAGATGGAAAGTGCAATGGCGGACAGGCGGGCTTCATTGAGGAAGTGTTGCGGGGTGGGAATAGGCTTCCCGTTTAATTCAATTAAGAGTTCGATGCTTTCGCCTGTATATTTTCGGTCTTTCTTTTGTGTCCCGTTTGAGTAAGTGATCGTTGGGGTCGTAAGGTTTATGATCGTACCAGGCTGGAGTTTTCCAAGTATTATGTTGGCTTCGACAACCACATTGGGGATAAGTGTTGATAACGCGGTTGTCATCTTTTCTGCGGCGGCCACTGCATTTCTCTGATTCAGGGAATTTCCGTAACTTCGGACTGCGTCAAGCGCAGAGGAAAGAATTTCACGCGATTCCCTGATTGTTCGTGAACCAGGAGGCATCACGTCTTTCAGGATTGTGCCAACAAGCAGTGTGTAGAGATTTGGATTCGCATTATTTTTATGCACGAAGTTGGTTTCGAGCAGGGAGCGATAATCCAAGAAAAAACAGGAACGTGTGAAAGCGTTGAAGGCGGTTTTGTCTTTGTCTATTGACGGGTGGACAGTGCCGACACCCCATGAAAATGAAGGCGGGGATCCGGACGTGAGTTCCACCGTGATGTTATCGTCTTTGCCAATATCGAAGATGTTTTGATAGGAAGTGTATGCGGTGTCTTTCAGATCGCGGTTGAGGAGGTCGCGGAGGGCCTTAAAGAGGGAGGTCTTGCCGCTGCCGTTTTCGCCGTAGAGGAGGAGGTTTTTGCCGTCGTCGCCCAGGGAAACTTCAAAATTGTGGGGGCGGTATTGCGGGAAGGCGCGATAGCCGTTGATGGAGATTTTCTTGATGCGGAGTGGTTGCGGGGCGGGCGTTGTTGACGTGGATTCCGATGTTGCAACTGGACTAGGGACGAGCGGGGTTTCCTGTGTGTGGGGCAGGGTAAATGGTGCTTCGGTGGTGACGGCGGAAGAAATCGTTGTGGCGGTATCGTTCATTTTTTATCTACGGCTTCGATGGTTTGGATTTCTTCGAGGTTTTGGAGGTCGTTCAGGGCGGCGCGGAGGGGGTGCTTATAGTCGGAGATGAGGGTATGGAGGGCGGAGAGCGTGGCGTTTGACATGTCGCCATTAACGGCGCCGCTGCAACCGGACAGGTGCGGGGCGGAAAGGGTGTGGAGGTGGAGGTTGCGGGCGTGGAGTTCGGCGGGGAAGAAGAGTTCGTAGATGAGGCCGTTCAGCCATTGCTCGAAGAGAGCAATGACGGCAAGACGGTTGGGGAAGTCTGCGTTGGCGGGTTTGTGAAGCGCAATGATGGCCGTGGCAAGCGTTTCGCAGTGTTGTTGTTGGTCGGGTGTGGCGGATGGGATAGGAATGCCCCCTTGTGTTTCAACAGACGCTTGTATAAAGCCGCCTTGCAAATCGGGGCTGGTCATCCGTAAGTAATACCATACCACTGGAGAGTTAAGAACAGACACAATATACTTATTTGCCTCTGCAATAAAATGGAGTGCATTATTGATATAGGCATGTGCATCATCGAACGCATATGTGGGTTTGTCCATAAAACGCCCCATAATGATTTTGTGCGTGGAAAATTCTGTCCAATAATCAGCCCCCCAGCGTTGGAGAGCATACCACTCATAACGGACACCCGTTTCCGCCTTGTTTCGTGCGGAGAGTTCTTTTTTAAATTTTGACAGATGACGATAAACTGCAGGATATTTCGACTTAAACTCATTTTCCGCTTCTTTTGAGGCGCCTCGAATTGATCTATTCAAATGTAACGGGAAATGCCATGGGATATAAAGTAACCAAAGCCCTGTTTCATCATACCGCCAACGTTTGACATCTCGCCCGCGAAGATACGGCTTCACAACGTCTTTTGAGGATGGATGCTCGGCTATCAGGGCATTCTTAGTTGCTTCATCCACAACAAAGGCCTCGTTGAACCCTGTTTTTATTCCGTAATAAATTCTCCCGTTGCAGTATTCTTTGAGTGGAGTTCCCGCTTTTTTGATGCGCTCAAAAAGGACAATGTCGTATTCGTCTTCGAGGCGCCAGCCGGAGGGATTGAGGTTTCGTTGCCGCAACGTGTTGTGCTGCTCGTCGAAGACTTGAGGGAAGGTGCTTTTTTCAGGGCCAAGTCGCCATGTGAAAACGGGGAATGGACGTTCGGGGTTTTTGAAATGCCGTTTAGTGAAGGACTCCTCGCTTTCTCCTTTGCGGAGTTTGGGCAGTTGCTTCCGCTCAACATCCTTTGTTTTCTTGGTAACAAAGATGGCAGGATAGGCGATGGCGGTAAAGATGTTGGTGTCGCCAAAGTCGAGGATGGCGGCGGGTTCGGTGGCATGGGCGAGGTAGATGCGGAGTTTTTCGCCGTAGGCGGAGCGGAAGTATTTATTGGAGGTGATGAAAGAGAGGAAGCCGCCAATTTTGAGCAATTGCAGGGAGCGTTCAAAGAAATAGACGAAGAGGTCGGCGGTGCCGGCGTAGGTTTCGTATTGGTCTTCGAGGATGGTTTTAAGGGGTTGGGCGTTGCCTTCGGTGTCGAGGGCCGTCATGGGCTTGAGTTCTTCCTGACGAACGTAGGGCGGGTTGCCGATGAGCAGGTCGAATTTTTCGGAGAGGCCGAACATCCATTCGGGGTCGAAGAAGTCGGCGGCGGTGTTGGTGTTGTAAGGGTTCCAACGGGCGATGCGGTCGGCGTCGGAGGTGGACATGGTGCCGGTGGCGGCGAGTTCGGCGGCGAGTTGTTTGCAGAGTTCGCGGTCTTGTTTGCGGAGGGCTTTTTTGCGCGGGTAGGAGCGGGCGGTGAAGTAGTCGTGGCGGATGGTTTTGAGTTGTGCTTCGAGTTTGCGGACTTGTTCGGAACCGAGGAGGAGTTGGCCGCGCTGGAGGCCGATGATGGTGTTGGCGGCGACGATTTTGGTTTCGAGGTTGGGGAGGGGGAGGATGCCGTAATTGGGGAGCGCGGGGTCAATGGGTTGGTCAACGATGAGGGTGATGAAGAAGCGGAGTTTTGCGATTTGGACGGCGAGGGGTTGGATGTCCACGCCGTAGAGGGTGTTTTCGATGAGGTAGAGTTTGCGTCCGTAGTCGCCGTTGTCGTGTGCGAAGGCGCGTTCGATGGCGGCGAGTGCGGCTTCGCGGGCGGGGGTATCGGCGATTTGGCTGGCGGTGTCGAGTTGGCGTTGTTTCCAGAGGGCGTTTTCGGGGTCGAGTTTCGCGAGGATGTGGGTGAGTTTGTGAAGCGCGCCCATCGGGAAGGCGCCGGAGCCGCAGGCGGGGTCGAGGATTTTGAGGTTGTCTATGGCGTTGATGAGGGCGGCGGTTTCCTGTTTGGAGAAGTCGGGGCGGGCTTCGGGGTCGGGAGAGAAGAGGGCGGTGAGTTTTGCCTCGTGTTTGGTGTCTTTTGATTTTGGGAGGACGGCGGAGAGGGTGGGGCGAAGGGCTTGCTCGACCATCCATGTGACGACGTAATCGGGGGTGTAGAAGGAGCCGGTGGCGTTGCGGGCGACGGTACCGGTTTCGGGGTTGTAGGAGGCGAGGAGGTTTTCAAAGATGTTGCCGAGGAGGTCGGGGTCGAGGGCAAGTTCCTCTTCAAGAGGGGTATTTTCGGCAACGGTGAAGACGTAGTGGTTGAGGATGGTAAGGAGGGGGGCGACGGGAACGGCGGTTTGGGAGGAATTGCCGGTGGCGGCGGAGAGGTCGGCGGTTTGGTTGGGGCCGAAGAAAAGGAAGTTGGGAATACGGGGGCATTTGGCGGGGTCAGAGGAAAAGCCGTCGGCGCGAATCTCGCGGGTGAAATTGGAGTTGCCTTGTTGGACGCGCTCGTCGAGGCATTCAAAGAGACCGCCGTTGAGGAAAGGGATTGTGCGAAGAAGGGCAGCTAGGGCATCGGGGGAGCGAAGCTGCTCGGCGTGACGCCAGAGGGTGTGAACCATGTGGTCATCTTTGCTGTTCCGCGCAAAACGACGGTTGGAAGGGGATTCAGGGGTATCCATTTCCGTATTAAGGGTGGCAAAAAAGAGGTTTTGGAGGATAGCGGTGTAGTAGGTGGTGGCGGTTGGGGAAGCGTCGTGAAGGAGGTGGCGGATGTGTTTTTCAGAGAAGAGCTCTTCGTGGACGAGGGGACGGCCGTTGGGGAGGCGACGCTCTTTTAGGAACCAGCAAAAGAGAATGCGCGTGAGGAGGCGGATGAGAAAGAGAGAAGGTTTCTTGGTGTCGGCGTCGAGCGGGGCATCAGGTGGCGGAGTGATGTTTTCGCGCGCCCAGAAGAACCAGTTGGCAATGGCGTAGTAGGCGGTTTTACGGAGCAGTTCGACATTGAACAGCTCCTCCCAGGCGGCGTGGAGGGCGGTGAAGGAGCGGATGGGGGTGTGGCCGCTTTGCATGGGACTGGACAGGGATGGGACGGCGAGGGAGGCGAGGATGTCGAGGTGCCCGCGATGGGGGGTCAGTGTGTTGATGTCGCGGATGAGGGTGACTTTGCCGAGGACGTCTTTCTCGCTATCGCGAAGGTTGGCGCGGCGGTTGATGACGGCAAGGGTGATGGCTGCACCGGTCTTGAACAGCACCATGACGGGCTGGGGGAAGAGGCGGTTGAGCTGGCGGGTGATGGTGGCGAGTTGGGTGCGGGTGTAGGAGGTACCGGAAAGTTCGATGGCAAAAAAGATGTAGGAGTCGTGGCGGGTGCGTTCGAAGCCTTCTTTGAAGAGTGAGTTTTCGCCTGAGAGTTCGGTGTCGGTGAGTTGGAAGAGGAGGTGCGCGGAACGCCAGTGGGAGACAAGAGCGGCGGCGGGGTTGAAGGTGGCGTGAACGCCCCCCGCAGAGCTGGATGCAAAAGTGGAAAGGAAGGCATCGGGGGAGCCGCCGGTGTCGAGGGTGCGCGGGGATGCGTAGCCGAGGACGGCGAAAAAGTCGAGGGCAGCGGCACGAAAATCGGTTGCCGTGGCGGCCTCGGCGAGGGGCTGATTGGCGAAGGCTTTGAGGCTCTCTTTGATTATGGTAAGGAGTGTCATAATTGGGTACCTTAGCAGGTTTGGCAGGGGGTTGGAACGGACAAAACGGGGATAGAAGAAACGGACATAACGGACAGAACGGAGGGGAGGGAACGGACAAAACGGACTAAAAGGAAGGGGGAGTGTTTTTGGTACGGGCAGTGGTACGGGCTTGGTGGAGGCGTTCGGAGAAGCCGCCGCCTTTTTCAAAGTCCTGTGCCTGGCGGTTCATCAAGCGCTCGGCAAGCCAATGTGCCTGAGCAGAGAGTATGGCACCAAGATTGGCGGCACGTTCTTCCGGTGTGCCTGCAGCGCCCTTACGGTTGACCCAGGCTGCCGCCTCTGACAGGCTTTTGGGGCGCAGTTGGCGCGCCTCTTCAAATTCCGCTTCGCCCTGCTGCCAGTGGCGCAGATTGCGGCGTTCGAGGCATTTGACATAATCTTTGTGCAGTTCTCCCAGGCTGGAACGGGCAACATTGGTCAGGTTCATCTCCAGTTTTTTGGAGGTAGCGCTATCTTCACTGCCTTCAGCTATATTCTGGTAGCTACTGCGGGCTGCCTGTACCATCTGGTCATGGTGTCGGTCAGAGAATGGTATATACCGCTCACAAAAGCGGCAGGTGAAGGCATAGAGCAGCTCTGCTATCTGGTATGCCTTCAGGTTGCGGTAGCCGCTGTGCTGACCGTAAATCCGGCCGGAGGCATCAGAGTCCAATGCCCGTCCGTCTTGCCGGTCTGCAAAGTCAGCATTTCCATTCTGTCTGTTTTGTCCGTTATCCCTGTTCATGCATTTCCCTTCTTGATGACCAGCCAGGTGACGAGTTCGAGGTCGGTCTTTTCGTGGACTTGCTCCCGCTCGTCGGGCAGGATGAAGCTGCGGGAGGAGGTGAGGCCGGAGGCGGCGCGTTTGCGGAAGGTGGCGGCGAGGGAGGCCACGGCTTTGTCGAGCAGGATGTCGTAGTCCTTCATGTCGCGGCCGTGATTGGTCTGCTGGTCGAAGAGGTTGCAGAGAGCGGTGCAAGGCTGGCTTTTGCCGGAACAGAGGGCGCGGTAGATGTCGAGAATCTGCTTGGGGTGCGCGAAGCCGTAGCGGACATTGCCGTCGGCGAGGACATAGACCAGGAAATAGGGTTGGAGCGGATTGATGGACGCGCCGGCATCGGGCTTGGCGCCGGAGTCCGCTTCGCGCGGCCCCTCCTGGCGGAAACAGAAGATGACGCCGGGGGCGATGATCTTGTGTTCGGGACGCGGCGGCACGCAGGTGTAGAGGCCGAGGGGCGCGGATTCGAGGGTGTCGCGGTTGGCCTCGATGTATTTCAGGAGTTCGAGCCGGAAGTCGTCGAGGGTGAACTCGGTGAGGGAGACGTTGTCGCCCATGTCTTCGATGTCGAGGATTTCGTCTTTGAGGCGGAGAAGCTGCTTGTCGCGGTAGCGGAGGTCTTCGGAGACGATGTCCTCGATCTCCTTGTTCGCCAGGATGTTGTCCTCGAAGGTGGCGGCTATGTCCACGAGAGCCATGCGGGCTTCGACGCGGTTTTTGAGGTTGATGTATTTGTTGAGGTCTTCGGTGGGCCAGAAGTTGACGAGCTGCACGGCGCGACCGGCGCTGTGGATGCGGTCAATGCGGCCGAAACGCTGGATAATGCGCACCGGGTTCCAGTGGATGTCGTAATTGACGAGGTAGTCGCAGTCTTGCAGGTTCTGGCCTTCGCTGATGCAGTCGGTGGCGATCAGCAGGTCGAGCTCGCCCTGCTGCGGCATGCCGGGTATTTTGGCGCGGTTCTTGGACACGGGGGAGAAGTTGGTGAGGATGTGGTCGAAGGCGCTCTCGCCGAAGGTGGTGCGCGTGCTGTCGCCGCAGACCAGGGCCATGTTGATACCCAGCTCGCACGTGGCCCATTCGAGAAGCGACTCGTAGAGATAGATGGCGGTATCGGCGAACGCCGTGAAGACGAGCACCTTTCGGTTCGGCGCGCCGTCCTTGTTGAGGGTGGGGTTTGCGACCTTGGCGGCGATGATCCGCTTGAGTTCGGCGAGCTTGGCGTCCGAGTCCGGCGAGACGTTTTGCGCGGCGTTCAAGAGGATGCGGAGCTGGTCCTTGTCCCTCTTGAGGTCTTTGAGCCAGTTCTTGCCGTGATCGAGCTCCAGATGCTCCAGCTTGTATTTGAACTTGCCGCCGACGAGCAGGGCCTCTTCGAGTTCGTCATCGTGGCCGGGATCGTCCAGGTCGAGTTCGAGCGGGTCGGCATCGGGATGCTGGCCGGGTGCTGCCAGGAAATTTCTGATTTTCTGTTCGAGCGCCTCGATTTTGGCGATGGTGTTCGCCATCGTGATCTCAAAGGATTTCACGGAGCTTTCGAGGCGTTTGAGGAAGTTGACCTTCATCATGCCGATGAGGTAGGTCTCGCGGTCGGCTTGGGAGAAAGGATCGGCGCCCGTGGTCTGGTAAAGGGGCCTGAACTCGTTCTTGACGTATTTCGACGGGTTGAACAGGGTCAGCTTGTAGCCTGCGATCTCGTCGTTGAGCTTGTCGTAGGAGAGGAAGCGACCGAGCAGGTCTATCTCGGGATAAAGGGAGACCGGCTTTTTCCGTTCGGGGAACCCGCCGAGGGTGGCAATGCCGGCCTTGTAATATTTCTGGATGTGTTTGCGCGAGCGGGCGATGGTCAGTTCGTCGAGCAGGGTGAAGAAGCCGGCGTTGAGCTTCTCCATCAGCTCGCCCGTCCTGCGCTTCGAGCTGTGCTGCTTGGCCCAGAGGGTGAAGCTTTTCTGGGCGGTGGCGAGCGTTTCCTTGAGGCTGGCGACGCCGATGGACTCGGCAAAGGCATCGTCACGATTTTCGGTCAGGAAATAGAGCTGGTTGCGGAGGTCTTTGAGATCGTTGTTGACCGGCGTGGCGGACAGCAGGAGCACTTTGGTGCGGACGCCTGATTTGATGATGTCATCCATGAGGCGCTGATAGCGGCTTTTGCGGATGAGGACGCCCTCTTCGTCGCGTCGTCCGGGGGTGTTGTTTCGGAAATTGTGGGATTCGTCAATGACGACGAGGTCGAAGTTGCCCCAGTTGAGGGTTGCAAGATTGATGTCGCCCGAGTAGCCCTTGTCGCGGCTGAGGTCTGTGTGAGAGAGCACGTCGAACCGGAACCGGTCATCGTCGAACGGGTTGAGCCGGTCCGGGGTGCGGTAGATGGTCCAGTTTGCGCGGAGTTTTTTCGGGCAAAGCACCAGGACGCGCTCATTCTTCAGTTCAAAGTACTTGATTATCGCGAGGGCCTCATAGGTTTTGCCCAAGCCGACGCTGTCCGCGATGATGCAGCCATTGTGTTTCAGAATCTTGTTGATGGCTCCTTTGACGCCGTCGCGCTGGAACTCGAAAAGCGCCTTCCAGATGCCCGTCTCGAAGAGGCTGGTCTTGCCCAAGTCCACATCCGTCTTGCCGGTATCGCCAAGGAACTTCTCGAAGATGTGATAGAGCGTCTTGTAATAGATGAACTCGGGGGCGTGATTGTCGTAAAGCTGCTTGAGATAGCTGAGGACTTCCTGTTTGACATCCTTGACGAGTGTCGGACTTGACCACAGTTCATCGAACCACTGCTTGAGTTCCTGCCGGTCGCGGTTGCTATCGAGGATGAGATTCAGCTCGAGGTTGTTTCCGCTGTTGCCCAGGCCGAGGCCGCGCACGGTGAAGTTGGAACTGCCGAGGATTGCATCCTGCACACCCGCCGGGGTGGCGATGTGGTACATTTTTCCGTGCAAGAGGTTGGACTGTTGGATGGTCTTGATGTCCACCTTGCGCTCGATCCAGTCGGCACACTCCTTGGCGACACGCTTCTGCTGGAGTTTGTTGGCCAGTTTCAGGCCGGCGGCATCAAGGATGAAAGCCTTCTTCTCGGCCTTGCTGGGGTCGAGGCGGTTGACAAAGGTGGGTTCGCCGAACAGGAAGTCGAGGTGGCCGATGGAGTCGAGAACCTCTTTCAAGGCATCGTAGGCGTAGATGGTGAAATAGGCCGAGACGAACGAGAGGCGCGAGTCGGCCGTGATTTTTTCCTTCAAAAAATCGGCGACGCTGCCGCGGGCGTGGTTGTCGCGGAGGGCGGATGAGGGGGGGCTATCGGAGGGTTTCTTCATGGGGTGGGGTCCTGTTCGTAGTAGTAGGAGTAGTCAATGCCCTTCATATAGGTTGCGCGGTCGCTGATCTTGTTCGTCAGGGCGGCTTGGACCAAGGCTTTGATTTTGGTGCTATCGCTGATGCTCTGGCGCATGGCTTCATGATAGGCGTTTTTATTGATTTTGCTCCAATCCACGCATTTCCTGAGCGAGCGCTTGAGCATCATGTCGAACCAGATGCGGGTAGCGCGGCCGTTGCCCTCCATGAAGGGGTGTGCGACGTTCATCTCGACGTATTTGTCGAGGATTTCATCGAAGGTCGTTTCCGGCATTGCTTCGATACTGGCGAGAGTGGCGGGGAGGTGACGGGCATTGGCGAAGGTGAAGCCGCCTTTGCTGATGTTTTTGGTGCGAATTTGGCCGGCGAAATCGTAAAGCCCACCGAAGATATAAGCGTGAATCTGTTGCAGGCATTTGATGGTGCCGGGTTCGAGACTTTGCAAGATGCCGCTCTCGAATAACGAATAGGCCTTCTTTTTGCTTTGGCCGTCGGTGGTGTTGTCACTATAGAGAAACCAGTCGAGGAAATGCCTTGCCTTGTTGCCGGGGAAATTCTTGGCGAGCGCGAGGACGCCGTCGCTGTCGAGGCAGTCGGTGAGGCGGAGCTTGCCGTCGGGGGCCCTCAATTTGAAAGCGTTACATTTTGTAATGGTTTCATTCTTTTCAGCAGTCAGACGGCTCTTGAGGACGCGCCAGTAATTGGCAGGGTTTGCGCTTTCGCTAAGGATGGCCACGACATCCACGGCCGCGAACCACCATTTGGCGTTGGCGTTGTCCCAGACGGCGCGGACTTTGCGGTCGTTGAAGAAGCGGATGGAGAGTTTGCTCACGGTACGGTTTCCAATTTATAGCCGACGAGCATTGCAGTTTTCGGTTTTGTAATTTTGTTAAGCATTGCAATCAATTGTCCCGGATTTGACCGTGAAAATCAACGCCAAGCGGGCGATTTTGACCGGAACCTCCAATGGGCGCCCCCTGTTCCTGTTTCACGAACAATTGATTTTCAAGGGCTGACCCAGCCCCCGCCATGGGGCCATGGACGTTTGCGGTACCCCCCCTTGTTTTTCGTGGTGCGGCAGACTATATTGCCCGGCAAAAAACATGAGGCCTCGTGCCGTACAACAAGGGAAGAAAATGAGAAAAACGGGAAAGACGTTGCTGGTGGGGATGTTAATTGGGCTCGTGGGTTGGGCGACGGCGTTTGGCGCGGATGGCAATTTGCGCTATTCGATCACGGTCACCAAATTCCCGAACGAAGCCGGCTGGTCCGGGCGCTGGGATGTGGGCGACGGGTTCACGACGATCCTGACTGATGCGTTGCAGCAGAGCGGGAAATTCATTGTTTTGGGCGATAGCGAAATGCGGCAGGAGGCGATGGCGGAGCAGGATTTGGCGGCCACCGGCCGGATGGCGGGCGGCGCGAAGGCTCCGCAAATGGGCCGCATGACCCCGGCGCAGTTGCTGGTGCGCGGCTCCATTACGCACGTGCAGGATGAAACCGGCGGCGGCAGCGGCGGGCTTAGTTTTCGTGGGGTTTCGCTGGGCGGGTCCAAGGGGCGCGCGGAAGTGAACATCACGATTTATCTGGTGGACAGCGAGACCGGCCAAGTCAAGGCGTCGCAGAAGGTGATTGGGCAGGCGGGTCGGCGTGGGCTGAGCGTGGGTTATCACGGCGGCGCGTTGGGCGGCTTGGGCGGCAATTTGGCCGGTTTCCAGAACGACAACGTGGGCAAGGCGTGCGAAGATGCCGTGGTGCAGTGCGTGGAATTTCTGGAGGCCCAGTTGGCCAGCGTGCCGTGGAAAGGCTCCATTATGCTCGTCAGCGGCGACAAGCTGGTGATCAACCGCGGGACGCGCGAAGGCGTGACGGTTGGCCAGAAGTTCCAAGTGGGCAGCACCGAAGACTTGGTGGATCCGGACACCGGCGAAGTGCTGGATTCGGAAATGACGACCGTGGGCACCACGGTGGTGACTGAAACCAAGGAGAAGATTGCCTATTGCACACCGCTCAGTGGTGCGGCGAAAGGCATGAGCGTGGTGCCGGTACAATAGCGCACGGCCAAACGTGACGAAGCGCCGGTCTGCGGGTCAGACCGGCGTTTTTTTGTTGTTGGCGGCGGCGCGGATGGTGCGGCGCAGTCGCCAGCGGTAGCGGGCCCAGAGCAGGCCGCCGATGAAGGCCACGGCGGCAAAGAGAATGTATTCCTTGCGCGGTAGTTCTTGCAGCAGGGCTTGGCCGGTGCGGCCAAAGAAAAAGCCCAGCGCGCCATAAAACGACACCCAGGCGACCGAGCCCAGCAGATCGAAGAGTGAGAAGCGCAGGCGTGAAATGCCGCTGAGGCCCAGCGAAAAGGGGACGATGGCGCGCAGCCCGTACAAAAAGCGGAAGAACAACGCCAGCGGGGTTTGGTAGCGGCGGATGAGGTCCATCACGCGCGCGGATTTGGCCTGCCAGCGCGGGCGGCGGGTCAGAAAGGCCAGACCATTGTGGCGGCCGAGGTAAAAGTAGAGATGATCCGTGGCGAGGGTGGCGGCGAACGCGCAAGCCAGCACGCCGGGGAAAGAGAGATAGCCCTGATGCGCGGCGAGGCCGCCCAGCACCAAGATGGTTTCGCCCTCGAAGCAGGCGCCGAGCGCAATCGCATAGTAGCCGTAGGTGGCGATGAAAACTTCCAGTGTCATGGCCGGGGGCGGGCGGGGCGGTGAGGCGCGGGTGTGGTCACAGGGTTCCGAAGAGGCGGTCGCCGCAATCGCCGAGACCCGGCAGAATGTAGCCTTGTTCGTTCAGCCGTTCATCGAGCGCGGCGCAATAGAGCGTGACATCGGGATGGGCAGCTTGCAGCGCGGCGATGCCCTCGGGCGCGGCGAGGATGGATACCACGCTGATTTGCCGGATGCCCTGTTCCTTGAGCCGCGTGATGGCGTAGGCCAGCGAGCCGCCTGTGGCCAGCATGGGATCCAGCAGGAACACGCGCATCGCTTCAGCGCCCGGCGGCAGTTTGCAGTAGTACTCCACTGGTTGAAGGGTTTCTTCGTTGCGGTAGACCCCGATGTGGCCGATTTTGGCGGTGGGGAGCAGATGCAAAATGCCATCCACCATGCCGAGCCCGGCGCGTAGAATGGGGATCAACAGGATTTGCTCCGCCAGTTGTTGGACGGTGCAGGGCGCGAGGGGGGTGTGGATTTCCACTGGGCGCAGGGCGAGGTCGCGCGTGATTTCATAGACCACAAGATAGGACAGTTCGTTGAGCGTGGCACGGAAAAGTGGATTGGGTGTTTCGCGGTTGCGCAGGATGGCCAGTTTGTGCTCGATGAGCGGGTGCTTCAGGATAATGGCGTCGGCTGGCATGGGGCGCTCCTTGCTTCAAAAGCTCAAAAACCTGTTTAGCAGCGCTTCCACCAAATGGAAAGCGGGAAAAGCCTGCCGGCGATGGCGGGTTGAAGAAGCGGGGAGGGGGAGCGGCAAAAAAATCCGGATGAAAAAGGTTGCTTCCCACCCGAAAACAAGTAGATATGAAAAAGGTTGCCACGGGGCTGGTAAAATGTTTTACTTGCCCCACAAGGTTGGTGGAGAGCCGGCCATATCGAAGGAGTTCAGAACCTATGGACTTGGAACGGATCAAGACAGTTGTCGAGCTGATGCGTGAGCACGACTTGAGCGAATTTGCGATTGAAGACAAAGATTTCAAGTTGCAGTTGAAGCGGGGCAGCGCCGCCCCGACCGTGGTGATGTCGGCCCCCGGGATGGCGCCGGCTATGGCCCCAATGATGGCACCCGCCGCCGCCCCAGCGGCTGCTCCGGCAGCGCCCGCTGCGGCACCGGCCCCCGCACCGGCGCAGGATGAGAGCCTCACGCCGATTCCCTCGCCGCTGGTGGGCACGTTCTATCGGGCCAGCTCGCCGGATGCGGATCCGTTTGTGCAAGTGGGCAGCCGCGTCAACAAGGACACAGTGGTGTGCATCATCGAAGCGATGAAGGTCATGAACGAGATCAAGGCCGAGACCAGCGGCGTGATCAAGCGTATTTTGGTGGAAAACGCCACGGCGGTGCAATACGGCGAGCCGATGTTCCTCATCGAGAAGGGCTGAGGCCGCATGTTCAAGCGAATCCTGATCGCGAACCGGGGCGAGATTGCCGTCCGCGTGATCCGGGCCTGCCGGGAAATGGGCATCCGGACGGTGGCCGTCTATTCGCAGGCGGACGAAAACTGCCTGCATGCGCAACTGGCCGATGAAGCGATCTGCATCGGCAAAGCGCCGTCCTCGGAAAGCTACCTGAAGATTTCCAACATCATCAGCGCGGCGGAAGTCACGGATGTGGATGCCATTCATCCGGGCTTTGGCTTTTTGTCGGAAAACGCGCATTTTGCGGACATCTGCGAGGAGTGCGGCATTACGTTCATTGGACCGTCGGCGGACAACATCCGCGACATGGGCGACAAATCGCGTGCGCGGGAGATGATGAAGAAAGCCGGCGTGCCGGTGACTCCCGGTAGTGACGGCGTGGTGAAGAGCCAGGATGACGCGCTGGCCATAGCCAAAAAACTGGGCTATCCAGTGCTGATCAAGGCCGTGGCCGGCGGCGGCGGCAAGGGGATGCGGATTGCCCGCAACGACATGAGCCTGGTGCAGGGCTACATGACCGCGCAGGCCGAGGCCGAGCGCGCATTTGGCAATCCGGATGTTTACATTGAAAAACTGGTTGAGCGGGCACGGCACATCGAAGTGCAACTGCTGGCGGACAACCACGGCCATGTGTATCAGCTTGGTGAGCGCGATTGCTCGATCCAGCGGCGGCACCAAAAGTTGCTGGAGGAAACGCCCAGCCCGGCGCTATCGCCGGACCGCCGCAAAAAGCTGCTGAAAGCGGCGGTGCGCGCGGCGCAAGCCTGCAAGCTGCGCAACGTGGCCACGATCGAGTTCCTGTGGAACGAGGACGCGCAGGAGTTCTACTTCATGGAAATGAACACGCGCATTCAGGTGGAGCACCCGATCACCGAAGAGGTGACGGGCGCCGATCTGGTACAGTTGCAAATCCGCGCCGCCGCCGGCGAAGTCCTCAAGTTCCCCGACAGCGAGTTTGAGCCGCGCGGCCATGCCATCGAAGTGCGCGTGAACGCGGAGAACCCATATAAAAACTTCACGCCCTCGCCGGGCCCGGTGCACGCTGTGCATTTTCCGGGCGGCCCCGGCATCCGGGTGGATTCGCATGTGTATTCCGGCTACGTCATCCCGCCGTATTATGACAGCATGATCGGCAAGATCATCGCGCGCGGCAAAAACCGCGAAGAAGCGCTGACCCGCATGGTGCGGGCGCTGGCGGAGTTCAAAATGGAAGGCCCAGCCACCACGGTGCCGGTGGCGCAGGCATTGCTGGCGGATGCCCGTTTCCTGCGCGGGGAATACAACACCCACTTCCTTGAACAATTCATGAACGACGTCTTCTGGGTGTCCTGATTGCCTGACGGAGAAACCCGGATGAAACCTGCCCGAGGGAGCGCATGGCCGGCGGCGCGTAGCTCGCTGGAGCATCAGGTGGAAGGCGTATTGAGCCGGTTGGGGCAGGGGGCGGCGGAACCGGCCGGCCCGCCGGCCCGGGCGCGCGTGGTGGTGCTGGGCGGCGGCACGGGACTTTCCACGATTCTTGGCGGCAACCCGGCGCTGGCGGAATGGGCAGACCAACCCGAAGTGGGATTGGCGCGCGAGTTTGCCGATGTACACGTGGGGGTTTGCACCACGGATGATGGCGGTTCCACCGGCGAGCTGGTGCGCCGGCTGCCGATGATCGGCATTGGCGACACGCGCAAGGTCATGCTGGCCATGGTGTCGCGCGCGGCGCTCGCCAAGCGCTACGGCGCGGTGGGGCCGTTGGCCAAAATCGTGCGCGGCGTTTTTCTGCATCGTTTTGGCCCGCGCGCGCCGACCATGGCGGAGCTGCGCGATCCCGTGCGCGTGCTCAAGCCGGAGCTGCGCCAGACCTGCCCGCCGGCATTGCGCGCGGTATTGGCGAGCCTGACCGCCGGAATGCAACCGTGGTTGGCGGCGCGACTGCGGGTGCCGGGGCACTCGCTGGGCAATCTGCTGTTGACCGCGGCCATCTTTCGGGGCGTGCGCCAGTGGCGCGCGCCGACGCAAACCGAGGTGGCCCGCGGGC
>MWEZ01000025.1 GCA_002071335.1 Verrucomicrobia bacterium ADurb.Bin018 | reverse complement strand
TTGGTCGGTGCGGGGTGCCCACGCCATACTACAACTACGCTGTGGCTTCCTCTCCAATCTATTCGACCGCTTCTGGGATGATCGCGCGGCTTAATAACCGACTTTTATGTCGTGCACCCGCAAAATTTCAGAACGCAGATCTTGCCGCGGCGCGGACACCGTGCAAGAATGCTGAAAAACAAACGGAACCAAGCGCAGGAGGGTGCAATGAAAAAGTGGATGATTCCAATGTTGGCCGTTGGTTTGTGGTTGGTGGCGGGAGGGGCACAAGCCGAACACCGGCTGGGGCTGGGGGCCAATTACTGGGTGGCCGTGGACGACATCAAGATCCAGGACATAGACAAGGATGGCCTGAGCTATTTGGTGAGTTACCAGTGGCGCCCGGCATTGATCGGCCTGCAAGCCGACGTGGAATTCCTGCCCGACCTGTTTGGCAAGGATGGCGTGGCGCCGGCGGCCTACGTGCTGGTGGGCAAAGCCATCTATGCCGCGCTGGGGGCGGGCATGATCCACCTGGATGGCGGCTGGCTGGATGATCCGTTTATCGCGTTAAAAGTGGGCTTGGACCTCGAACTGCTGCCAAGCCTTTTCCTTGATATCTCCGCGAGCTACCGCTACCACGGCACCATTCGCGAATTGGATGTGGAAGACGAGCTCAAGAAGATTGACACCGATACCGTGTTTCTTGGCGCGGCGGCGCGGATTGCGTTCTGAGACGCGCTGCGCGTCAGAACGGATCGAAAAACGAATTGTCGTCGGGCCCGAACCAGCCCAGATGCTGTGCGGCGCCACGCGTGCCGGTGCGGGCGAGGACTTCGCTGGTCACGTGGCCATCGCACCACGCCACATTGGCGCGGCCGGCATGGCGGAAATGAATAGTGGGCCACGGCGTGCCGCCGCCGGCAAAGCGCGGCGGCTCGGCGAATGAATACTCGATGAGCTTGGCCTGCGCGCCGCCGCCCTGCATATAGGCAGTATCGGCGAACATCACGGTGCGCGCCGGATGGGCGAGAGTTCCGGCGCGCATGCCTTGACGCGTGGGGTTGTCCACGCCAAGGCACACCTCGGAGCCGACGCCGTGCGCGTTGTAGCCGTAGCCACCGCACGACGCCTCGAAGCCGCCATCCACCATGGGCAGGGCGGGGCAGCGTCGCACCCAGCGACTGGCGCCGGCGCCGCCGAGATATTCCGCCAGCGGGCCCAGCGCGCCATCGAACGCGGCGGCGCCGCTGCGCACCCCGTGCCAGCGGATGGAGTTGCCGCCGACGATGTCGGTGGCGGCGGTGACATAACGCCCGTGCTCCGCGGCATAGGCCAAATTGGCCGCGGCCAACTGCCGCAGATTGGAGCGGCAGGTGGCGGACTCCGCCGCGGCGCGGGCCCGCGGCAGCAGGCCGATGAGCACCGCCGCCAGCAAGCCCACGCCGGCCATAGTGGTCAGCAATTCCACCAGCGTGAACCCGGCGCGGGGGGGGCTGGGCGCGCGGAGCTTCACCGGCTCAACCTCCAGCGGTAGAAGCCGGGTGCGCTGCGGTCGGTGGCCGGCAGCCAATCGGCATCAAGCAGGCTGGCCTTGTATTCCAATTGCGTGGTGAAGCCGGGCAGGGCGGGGGGCGTTTCGTTGGGCGCCGTGCCGATTTCCACCAGCGCGTTCAGGACACCGACGCCATTCACATCGAAGCCGCCGGACCCGAAGGTGGGGAAAGGGTCGTAGATGGGATGACTGTAGCTGTCCAGCGTGGAGCCATCGCCGGGGATATCCACCAGGCGCACGTGGGTGACGCGGCGCACATCCAACCCCGGCGTGCCCACCAACGAGTGCAAATCAAACGGCGTGCCATGACCTTGCAGATGTTTGCCGGCGAGACCGCCGAGGGCGTCGGCTTCGGTGCCGCCTTCGTCGGAATAGCCCAGCACGGGATTGGTGGCAAAGGCGTGATTCGGAAAACGGAAGAAGTTGGTGCCGTCGGAGGAGACTTCCACAAACGCCAGCTCCAAAAATTCTTCGGTAAAGGCATTTTCAAAAACAGCGAAGTCCGGACCGGGGCCGTCGGTGATGGGCAGCGGGAATGTCAATGTGATGTGGCCGCCGTCGCCGAGGCTCACGACATTGGTGGAGCCGTTGAAGCCGTCGCCCATTTCGGCGGGTCCGAGGGCGTGGGCGGCATTTTTCCATTGCGCGTCCACATTGGCGCCGGGGGTGTAGTCGGTCACGGCATCTGCCCAGCAGACAATGGCGGGGTTGGTGGCGGCGAGGCCATCCGCGAGGCCGGCGTAGGCATAGGTGAAGTCCGCCAGCGCAAAATACATCGGAGTATTTGCGCCGAACGCACCCATGTCGGTGGTCTCCAGCGTGCCGGCCAGCGTGGCCACGGACGGCGGCATCCAGGAGAGGTCCAGCGTGGTCCAGTTGGTTTGGATGAAACTTTTGCCATCGCGGAAATCCGCCAGATAATGATTGGTGGTGGCGACGATGCGGTTCTCCAGATCGCGCGCGGTCAGAGTCAGCACAAAATAATCGCCATCGGTGAAGGGCCGGCTAAAGCCCGATCCATTGCGGATGGTGAGAGCGGCGTAGGTGGTGTTGTTGATCTGGACGGAGCGGGGGTGGATGGGAATGTCGAACGCGATGACCGGCGGCGGATTCCAAGGATCGTCATAGGCCACGGCGTAGGCGTTGCTGTGCGGCGCGGCGGCGGCATATTGGTTGCCGAAGGAGCCATCGGTGGTGTTGCTGACGGTGGAAAACGCGAAGCCAGCCCACGACGTGAAGCCGCCCCCCCAGTCCGTGAACGTGTTGCCGAAAAATGCTGGGCCGTCGGCGAGCGGGCGGTCGTTGATGAACTGCCCCGGAGCAGTGAAATTGGTTGCGAACGAAACGATCGTCTGCGCCGCCCACGCGCGCGCCACCCACAGAACCAACAGACCAAACAACCAACGCCGCATGGCGCCATCCTTTCCGCCCCAATCAGCGAGGGCAGGGAGTTGCACTTGCCCCGGCTTCCCGTCTTCTGGCTTACGGCCCCTACTCTTCCACCTTCTCCCGGCTGAGGGCCGGAATGGCCTGTTGGAATTTCCTAACCGTTCACAGCGGCGCGACCGCGCGGGAATCTCACCCGCTTCCGTAGTCGCCGGAGACGCCGCCACCCTGGCGACGTGCCCCGCAACCTAGCACTGCGCCCCTGCCGTGCACAAGCGCCAAATCCGCGCGCAAGGGTTTGTTTTGACCTTTTTTCCACACTGTGGAAAAGTGGCCCCGCGTTTTTCCACCCTGTGGAAAATTCCGCCCCGGCGGGATGAAAAGTTTTCCACACTGTGGAAAAAAACGGCTGGATTTTTCCACACTATGGAAAAAGTTTCGCGGATTTTTCCACGCAATGGAAAAACTTTGCGCGATTTTTCCACACAATGGAAAAACTTTGGTGAAATTTTCCACACTGTGGAAATTATTTTTCCACACTGTGGAAAAACCCGCCCCGGCGGGCTGAACAGGATGTTTGGGAAAGGACGAGACGATGAGCGAGAGCAAGATCAAGGTCCCGGCGGACGGGCAGAAAATCACGATGGGCGCGAGCGGGCTGGCGGTGCCGGCGCGGCCGATTATTCCGTACATCGAGGGCGATGGCATCGGGCCGGACATCACGCGCGCGGCGCTGACGGTGTGGAACGCGGCGGTGGCCAAGGCGTATGGCGGAGAGCGCCGCGTGGCATGGATGGAGATTTACGCGGGCGAAAAGGCGAATGCGGTCTATGGGCCCAATACGTGGCTACCGACCGAGACGCTGGCGGCGTGCCGCGATTTTCTGGTGTCCATCAAGGGGCCGCTGACGACGCCGGTGGGCGGGGGCATCCGGAGTTTGAACGTCGCGCTGCGGCAGGAGCTGGATTTGTATGTGTGCCTGCGGCCGGTGCGCTGGTTCACGGGCGTGCCCAGCCCCGTCAAGCATCCGGAAAAGACGGACATGGTGATTTTCCGCGAGAACTCGGAAGACATTTACGCGGGGATTGAGTGGGCGGCGGGGACGCCGGAGGTGCAGAAGGTGGTGGCCTTTTTGCAGCAGGAAATGGGCGTGAAGAAAATCCGTTTTCCGGGCAGCTCGGGCATCGGCATCAAGCCGGTGAGCGAGGAGGGGACGCGGCGGCTGGTGCGCGCGGCGATCCGCTACGCGCTGGCCAACGGGCGCCGGAGCGTCACGCTGGTGCACAAGGGCAACATCATGAAATTTACCGAAGGCGCGTTCCGCGACTGGGGCTACGCCACGGCGCGTGACGAGTTCGGCGCGCAGCCGCTGGATGGCGGCCCGTGGCACGTGCTGAAGGACCCGGCGACAGGCCGCGAGATCGTGGTGAAAGACGTGATTGCCGACGCATTTTTGCAGCAGATCCTGACGCGCCCGGCGGAGTATGACGTGATTGCCACGCTGAACCTCAACGGCGATTATATTTCCGACGCGCTGGCGGCGTGCGTGGGCGGTATCGGCATCGCGCCCGGCGCCAACATCAATTATGACCGCGGCTGCGCGGTGTTCGAGGCCACGCACGGCACCGCGCCGAAGTATGCCAACCTCGACAAGGTGAATCCCGGCTCGCTGATTCTCAGCGGCGAAATGATGTTCCGCTATCTGGGCTGGACCGAGGCCGCGGATTTGATCATCAAGGGCGTGGAGAAGACCATCGGGCAGAAGGTGGTGACGTACGACTTCGCGCGGCTGATGGCCGGGGCGCAGGAAGTGGGCTGCTCGGCCTTCGGCAACGCGATTGCGGAGAACATGTGAGGAACAGCCAGAACAGCCATTTAACGCAAGCGACGCAAGCGACGCAAGAGACGCAAAAGAGCGCAAGCGGAGACGGTGCAAGGTGTCAGAGAACCAAACAGCCAAGCAGCCATTTAACGCAAAAGACGCAAGAGACGCAAAAGGACGCAAACGCCAGACAGGATGAAGGATGAGGGAGAATGAGGTCAGCCGGGCGGTGTATGAGAGCGCGATTGAAGTACACCGGGCACTGGGCGGGCCGGGTTTGTTGGAGGGTGTGTATGAGGAGGCATTGGCGTGGGAGTTGGCAAAGCAAGGCCTGAAGGTTGAGCGCCAGGTTCAAGTGCCCATTCAATATAAAGGGCACACGCTGGGGACGCCGCTGCGCCTGGATTTGCTGGTTGAGGGATGCGTAGTGGTGGAGTGCAAGGCAACGGCGGAATATAATCCGATTTTTGAGTCCCAAGTTTTGACGTATTTGAGAATATCCGGGCTGAAGTTGGGTTTGGTCATCAATTTTGGAGAAAAGATCGTGAAAGAGGGCATTCACCGGGTGGTAAATGGCTTGTGACGGTTCGGCGCTGGCGGCCTTTGGCGTCGTTGGCGTCGTTTGCGTTAAACGGATTTTGCAGTGAAGGAGAGTTGAGATGAGTGCACAGCCGAACCAGAAACAGCAGCCGGCGACGGCGGCGGACGGGATCACGCCACGGGCGGTGGATTACGGGCAGTGGTATCTGGACATCGTGAAGCGCGCGGACCTGGCGGATCATTCATCGGTGCGCGGGTGCATGGTGATCAAGCCGCACGGTTACGCCATCTGGGAAAAGTTGCAGCGCGAGCTGGATGACCGCTTCAAGGCGACGGGGCACGTGAATGCGTACTTTCCGCTGTTTATCCCGCTGTCGTTTTTGGCGAAGGAAGAGGAGCACGCGGCGGGGTTCGCCAAGGAGTGCGCGGTGGTGACGCATTACCGGCTGAAGTCGCTGGATGGCAAGGTGGGGGTGGACCCGGAGTCGAAACTGGAAGAGCCGCTGGTGGTGCGGCCCACGAGCGAAACAATCATTTGGGCGCAATACAAGAATTGGATCCAGAGCTATCGTGATTTGCCGCTGCTGATCAACCAGTGGGCGAATGTGGTGCGCTGGGAAATGCGTACGCGTCTGTTCCTGCGCACGGCGGAGTTTCTGTGGCAGGAGGGACATACCGCGCACGCGACGGAAGCAGAGGCGCGTGAGGAGGTGTCGCGCATGCTGGCGGTCTATGCCGATGTGGCGGAAAACGTGATGGGCGTGCCGGTGGTGCGGGGCCACAAGACCGAGGGCGAGCGGTTTGCCGGCGCGCTGGATACGCAGTGCATCGAGGGCATGATGCAGGACGGCAAGGCGCTGCAAATGGGCACCAGCCACTATCTGGGCCAAAACTTTGCCAAGAGCGCCGACGTGAAGTTTTTGAACAAGGACGGCCAGTTGGAATATGTCCACGCGACCAGTTGGGGGGTCTCGACGCGGCTGATCGGCGCGCTGATCATGACGCACTCGGATGACAACGGGCTGATTCTACCGCCGAAACTGGCACCCATTCATGTGGTGATTGTGCCGATCTACAAGAGCGCGGAGGAGCAGGCGCGGACAACGGCCGAGGCGCAGGCGGTGGCCACGGAGCTGCGCGCGCAGGGCTGGAGCGTGAAGGTGGACGACCGCGAAGGGTTGCAGCCGGGTGCGAAATATTACGAGTGGGAACGCAAGGGCGTGCCGGTGCGGATTGAGGTGGGTCCCAAGGACCTCGAAAAAGGTTCGCTGTGCGTGGTGCGCCGGTTCGTGCTGGAGAAGGACGGCGAGAGCGAGCAGGAGCTGCGCAAGCGCAAGAAACAGTTTTTGCCGCGCGCGGAGGCCATCGCCAACATGCCCGCGCTGCTGGCGGCGCTGCAAAAGGAATTGCTGGAGCGGGCGCGCGCCATGCGCGACAAGCGCACACGCATCATTGACACGCTGGAGGAGTACGCAGAGTTCTTCAAGGGCGATGGCGGCTTTGCCTGGGTGCATTGGGCCGGCACGCGCGACGACGAGGACACCATGGCCAAGCGCTTTGAAACCAGTATCCGCTGCCTGCCGTTTGCCGACCAAATTCCGGAGGCGGGGCGCGGACCGGGCAAGTGTATTTTGACTGGCCAGCCGAGCGCGCAACGGGTATTGATGGCCAAAGCCTATTGAGCGGCTTGGCCCGCCAAGCCGGAACGGAGCGCGGATGAAGACCGGTGAACGTGAGCGGCAGATTCTGGTGGTTTGCACGGGGAATACGTGCCGGAGTCCAATGGCCGCTGGCTGGTTGAGCAAAAAGTTGGCGGGCAAGGGGTGGGTGGTGCAGTCGGCGGGGGTGGCGGCGTGGCCGGGGCAGCCGGCAGCGGCGGAGGCCATTGAGGCCATGCGGGAAATCGGCTGCGATATTTCGGGGCACCGCACCCGCGCGGTGGAGACCAAAATGGTGGCCGACGCGCGCTACATTCTGGTGATGACCGCGGGGCACCAGCGGGAAATCGTGGCGCGGTTCCCACTGGCCGAAAACAAGGTGTTTCTGGTTCATGGCTTCGGCGTGCAGGAGGCCTGCGATGTGAGCGACCCGGTGGGCATGCCGCTGGAGACGTATCGGCGGACCCGCGACGAAATCGTGCAGGCGCTGGGGGATTTCTTGCTATATCTGGCTGAAAACGGCGAGATTTCGCACTAAATTCTCGGCTGCATAAAATCCGCAATCCTTTTTGTTGCCAGTAGATAAGTTATTTTCCCGTTGCAAATCCAAGAAAACCAATTGGATTACTTGCGTAAATACCCCTTGGGGGTATGTTGGGGGTATGAAAAAACAACTGGAACATCCCGCCCACGATGACGTTCAACCCCGCTTGCGGCGTATTGCCGGCCAGATTCAGGGGGTGCAACGAATGATCGAGCAGCGCAAATATTGCTGCGACATCCTCACCCAGATTCAGGCCGCGCGCTCGGCGCTGCGGGCCGTGGAACTGAAGATTCTGGAAAAGCACATGACGCATTGCGTCAACTCCGCGCTGGTGTCGCAATCGCCCGCGGATGCCACCGAGAAGGTGGCGGAATTGTTGGAGATATTAAAACGACGCTGTTGAGGAGAGTTCCTCAAGAAAGGAAACACATGAAACTGAATCTGATCCTGATTTTGTTGGTGATGGCAACCACCGTGGCGTGGGCTGCGGGCCATCCCCAAACTCACTGCCCCGTGATGACGGCGAACGAGGTGGATGCCACATCGCCCTATGTGGATGTGGACGGCTACCGGATTTATATCTGCTGCCGGGGCTGCGCCAAGGCCATCCAAGATGACCCGGCGAAGTATATCGCGCAGTTGCAGGCGGAAGGTGTGGAGCTGGAAAAGGCGCCAGAGGCACCCGCCGCGGAATGATGAATCGTGCCGTCAGTCTCGGGTTGCTCTTGGCTGGGGCGGCCATTGCGGCCGATGATCCCTTTGCCGATGTGCGCCCGCAGGTGGCGCCCGCTGCCACGGAGCCGGCGATTCCGTGGTGGCGGGATAATTGGCAAGTCCGCCGCGAGCTGTATGGCGTGGTTGCCGGTGGCTGGCATGACTTGGATGACACCGGGCGCGCCAGCGTGCGCCTCTCGGCGGGGTTTGAAGTGCAAAAACGGTTGGCGACAGCCACGCGGACGCTCGGCGCAGTGGATTATCAGGGGCGCGTGGTGTATCGCGAGCACAGCTTGAACGCAACCGGCGACGCCATGGGAATGGATGCCGCCCGCTGGACTTATGAAACGCACAACGCCTATTTTGAGTTGTATAACGTGGCCGGCGAACTTGGGCGGCTCAATTTGCGCGCGGGCCGTTTTTATGTGCCGTTTGGCTTGAGCTGGCAAACCGACACTCACGGCACGTTGCTGCAACTGGCCAACGAGCGCGTGTTCGGCGACAGCCACGATTGGCAAGTCACCGCCTACGGCAACGCGACGGAGCTGCTGGATTATCAAGTTGGCTACGTGTTCGGCGCGGGGCCGCGCCAGCATTGGGACGGGCAAAGCGGGATGGCCGTTGGGCGGCTGGGCTTGAACAACACGGCGCGCAACGAGCGCGGGCGCGAAGGCGGGATCAGCGCGGCGTATGGCCAGCGGCTGGATCCGGCGGTCGGGGCGGGGGTGGTGGATACGTGGCGCGTGGGGGTGGATGCGCGGCAACGACTGGACACCGGCGGCGGGCCCATCACGCTGACCGGCGAAGGCGCGGCCGGCGAGGATGACCAGCGCGCGGTGTGGTCGGGGCTGCTGCAAGCGGATTGGCTGCATCCGTCGCGCCGCTGGGGCGCGGCGGCGCAATATACCTATTTTACGCGGCGTGCGGCCACCCCGGCCACGCAGCAAAGCGCCGCGCTGGTGGCCACGCGTTATTTCCGCAACGAGGTTGGCAACACCGCGCTGCATTGGCTGGCGGTGGGCGTCGAGAACCGCTGGGCGGCCACGGACATGCCGGACGACACGCTGTTACTGGCGCAGTATTACCACTATTGGTGAAAGCGAGGCTGAACATGAAACGGATTCTGGGACTGGGACTGGCGGGCGGGGTGCTGGCGGCTTCGGCCGCGTGGGGAGCCATCGGCTGCACGTTAAGCAATCCGGCGCGCGATTTGCAAACGCTGTTTCCCGAGATGACGTCGTATCGCGAGGATGTGAAAGAGTTCGGCAAGCTGCCGCAGGGCCGCGCCGATTATGCCGCGCTGCAAGAGCGGGTGGGCGGCGATTTGGATCCGGTGTATGAGGCGTTCGACACGCCCTACACACTCTACTCCGTGTTCAAGGGCGACGAGCGTATCGGCTATGTCCACGGCGTGAACGTGCCCGGACGCGGTGGGGTCATTCAAGTGTTCCTGGCGGTGGAGCCGGAATCGGGGGGCATCCGCCGGATGTTTTACCAGCGTTTGGAAAGTCCCGGCGGCCCCGCGTTGCGCAACCCAGCGGTGACGGGACAGTTCGCCGGCCTGACGCTGGCGGATTTCTATAAGCACGATTATTTCGCGGCGGTGGACCCCGCCAACGAAGCGGATACTGTCGGCCGGATTGCGCCGCCCGCGCAGTTGCCGGACGCGGCCCGGCCGGATTGGGAGGCCACGCTGCGCGGCGTGCGCAAGGACCTGATCCTTCTCGACATTTTTGTTTTTGAGCGGCGGCACGATCCCTTCTATGAGCGCGCGGTCGCCGCCCGGCAAGGAAAGGAAAATACCCCATGAAAACTTCTCAACTACGCTGGATGATTTTGGCCCTGTTGGTGGGCGTCGGCGCGGGCATGATCGGTTGCGCCCGCCAGAAAGCGGAGCATTTCGGCCCCGCGTTCACGGATGCGCCGCGCGTGACGATTGCTCAATTACTGGCGGACCCGGAGGCCTACCGCCGGCAAACGGTGCGCGTGGCGGGCGATATCGAACGGCAATGTCCGTCCTCCGGCTGCTGGATGTTTTTGCGTGATGAGGAAGGCCGCTCGATCCGCGTGGAATTGGGCGACTACTTTGCGGAGCTGCCGCGGCACGTCGGCCAGCGCGCCGAAGTGGAAGGCGAGTGGATTCCGCACGGCACGGGGCATCAGTTCATCGGCACGCGGGTCACGTTTGGTGGGGAGGCCGCGCCATGAATCTGACCTCGTTTGCCTGGAAAAATCTGACGCGCCGTCCCGTGCGCACCATGCTGACGGCGGGGGGCGTGGGTCTGGCGGTGGCGGTGGCGGTGAGCCTTGGCGGATTCAATCTCGGCTATCGGCAGGCCATCGCCGGCAGTATCGAGCAGCTTGGATTTCAAGTCATGGTCATGGCCAAGGGCTGCCCCTATGAGGCCGCGACCATGATGCTTAAAGGCGGTTCGGGATTGCTCTATCTGCCGGAAGAGGCGCACGAGCAAATCCGCACCGATCCCGACATTGAAGACATCACGCCGATTTTTATCGGTATTGCCGAAAAGCAAAATTATTCGCTGGATGGCACACCGCAGGCCTCGGCCTACACGATCATGAGCGGCGTGGAGCTGGATAGTTTTGTGACGATGAAGCCGTGGCTGAAGTTCAAGCACGGCCCCGGCTATGACGGCGGACGCTGGTTCGCGCCCACGGCCACCAACGAGGTGGTGATGGGCTACGAAGTGGCGGAGTATGAACAGCGCAAAGTCGGCGACACGTTCTACGCCACGGTGGTGCCCAACGGCAAAGTGGAGCCGGAGCTCCATGCGTTCACGGTGGTGGGCGTGCTGGATCGAACCGGCGCGCAGGATGACGGCACGGTTTTTCTGCCGCTGCCGGCGGCGCAGGCGATCTTCGGGCGGCCGGGCGAGCTGACGATCATCGGCATCAAGCTCAAGGAATTCAACGGCATCCGGATGCGTGAATTCGAGGGCCGCTGGCTCAAGATTCCCGAGGTACAGGTGGTCAGCCTGGAGCAGGTGAAGGGCGCGCTCGTGTCGCTGGTGGGCACGGCGCAAACCATGGTGGCGGCGGTGGCGCTGATTGCGGTGCTGGTAGCCATGATTGGCGTGGTGAATGCCATCCTGATGAGCGTGCATGAGCGCACCAGCGAGCTCGGGGTGTTGAAGGCCATCGGCGCAGGCCGCGCGCAAATCTTCCGCCTGGTATGGCTGGAGACGTTACTGATCAGTCTGGCCGGCGCGGTCCCGGGCAGCCTGGTGGCCACCGCTGGCGCGCGGTTGACGGACCTCGCGCTGCGCAAGGTGCTGAACATCGGCGTGACGCAATCGCTGGTGCGCATTACGCCGGGCCTGCTGGGCGTGGTGATTGTGGGCGCGGTGGTGCTGAGCTTGCTGGCCGGAATTTGGCCGGCTGGCCGCGCCGCCAACTTGCGCCCCGTGGAAGCCATCCGGAGTGGAGAATAATCATGAGCAATGACATTTTGATTGCGGGCCGCAACTTACAGCGGCATTACCGGCGCGGCAGCGAAATTGTGCGCGCGCTCGATGGCGTGGATTTGGAAATCCGCGCGGGCGAATCGGTGTGCATCCTGGGGCCGTCGGGCTCCGGCAAAACCACGCTGGTCAATCTGCTTTCCGCGTTGGATGTGCCCACCGCCGGCGAATTGGAGATTGGTGGGCGCCGGGTGGACGGCCTGAGCGAGGCCGCGCTCGTGGACGTGCGCCGCGGGATGCTGGGCTATGTATTCCAACAGTTCCACCTGATTCCCACGTTGACGGTCATGGAAAACATCGCGCTGCCGCTACTGTTTTTGCGGCGCAAGGTGGACCCCGCCGAGCTGCTGCGCGTGCTGGAGGCGGTGGGTTTGGCCGACCGCGCCAAGCACCTGCCCAAGGAATTGTCCGGCGGCCAAATGCAGCGCGTGGCCATCGGCCGCGCACTGGTGGTGCGCCCGCGCGTACTGATTGCCGACGAACCGACAGGCAACTTGGACAGCCACACGGGCGAGGCCATTTTTACGCTGTTCCAAAAAACGGTGCGTGAGGATGGCGTGGCGCTGGTGCTGACCACCCACAACTTGGCGCTGGCAGCGCGTTGCGACCGCACACTGACGCTGACCGACGGCAAAATCGTGGGGACCACGGCGGCGGGGGCGCGGGGGTAGGGCGAGTGGAGCCAACGGTCGGATTCGAACCGACGACCGTCGCATTACGAATGCGGTGCTCTGCCAGCTGAGCTACGTTGGCGTCAACGAGGGCCGCACTATGCCAAAGGCCCGCGCGGAGAGTCAAGCATCCGGCGGCGGTGTATTGCGGTCGGTGAACGGGATGGCCAGCAGCCGGATAGCGCGGGGGTTGTCGCACGCGATGTCGGCCAGTACCCACCGCGGACTACGCGACCCGGCTTGCCATGCGCGGCGTGCTGCCGCCAGGGCGGGCGGGGTCCACAAGGCGCAAAGCGGGTGGGGCAAATCGCTTGTCGTTGAGGAAATACCGGCGGGTTGCTGCCGCGCGGCCACCACCGCCACCTCTGGCGCGCGCGCCGCAAGCAGTTGACGCAGCGCGGAAGCGGTGAGTCCGGCCAAATCAACGGCCACAATCAGCAGCGCGCGTTCTGGAAAATGCCGCGCCACGGTGACGAGCGCGCCCAACGGACCGGCGCCGGGGGTGTCATCCGCGATGCACTCCAAGCCGTTGAAAGCGGCACGGTCTTTGCCGCTGAGTTGCTCGGGGCGCACCGACACCACCACGCGGCGGGTGGCTTCGCGCAACAGTGCGGCCTGCCGTTGCGCGGCCGGTTGGCCGGCCAGCGGCACAAGGCTCTTGTCGCGCCCCATTCGCCGGCCAAAGCCGCCGGCCAACACCACGCCGATGACATCCTCCGCGGGAGTGGAGCGGGCGGCTGGTGGCGCGGGGTTCACGGAGTCGGCGCCGGCACCCGCTCGATGCTGACCGCGGCATATTTGTAGCCCGGCTGGAAGCTGTAGGGGTCGAACACGGGATAGGTGAGCAGGTTGGTGCCGTAATAGTGCATGGACATAAAGACATGGCCGGGGGAGACCTCGTTGGTCACCACCACCACGGCCTCGGTTTGACCGCGGCGCGATTTCACCAGTACGCGGTCACCCTTGGCCAAGCGCAGGCGGGCGGCGTCATCGGGCGAGACTTGGATGGGCAGTTCGGCGGGCGAAATCTTGTTGATCATGTCCACCTTGCCCGTGCGCGTCTGGGTGTGCCACTGGCCAATGCTGCCGCGCCCGGTCAGCAGCAGGAACGGATAATTGACATCCGGTTCTTCCGGCGGCGAGGTGATGGGATCAAACAGCAGCTTGGCGCGGCCGGAGGGCGTGAAGAAGCGACCGTCGGCAAACAGGCGGCGGTGGTCGGAATCGTCGGCGCCTTCCTGGGGGTAGGGCCACTGGATGCCGGGCCGCTCGCGGAGCATGGCGTAGCCTTGGATGCCGGTGATGTCGCAGGGGCGGCCGGCGGTGGTGCGTTGCAAAATGCGAAAGACCGCTTCGGGGTCCGTCCATTCCGCGAATTGTTTGCCACAGCCCCAGCGGTCGGCGATACGCCGGAAGATCTCGAAGTCGGGAAGTGCCTCGCCGGGCGGGTCCATGACTTTTTGCACGATGCCGAAACGGCGCTCGGAATTGATGAAGGTACCGTTCTTTTCGCCGCTGCCGGCGGCGGGAAGCAGCAGGTGCGCAAGTTGGGCGGTGTCGGTGGTGGAATACAAATCCTGCACCACGAGGAAATCGAGCTTTTTGAGCGCGGCGATGGCCGGCGCTTTGCCGATCCACGAGTGCGCCGGATTGGTGCACACCACCCAGAGCGCCTTGATTTTACCCCGGTCAATTTCTTCCATGATGCGGTGATAGGGCAGGCTGTTTTTTTCGGGGATGACGTGCAGCGGCATGCGGAGCAGCTCCGCCATTTTTGCGCGGTGTTCGGGGTTGGTGAATTCGTGCAGCGCAAACATCGCGGTGGTGTTGGAGAACAGCCGCGAGCCCATCGCGTTGGCCTGGCCCGTCAGCGAATTGGGGCCGGTGCCCGGACGGCCAATATGGCCGGTGATCAGGCAGAGGTTGATGATCGCCTGCGCGGTACGCACGGCTTGGTGGCCTTGATTTACCCCCATGGTCCACCAGACCGACATGGCCTTGGCGCGGTGAATCCGTTCGGCGAGGTCCTCGATGGTGGTGATGCCCAGTCCGGTGGCGGCGGCGGTGCGCTCCAGCGTGAACGCAGCCACGTGCGCCGCAAATTCCGCAAAGCCCTCCGTGTGCGCAGCGATGAAGTCGCGGTCAATCCAGCCGCGCTCGATCAGCAGCCGGGCAATGCCGTAGAGCAGGACAATGTCGCTCTTGGCCTTGAGCGGCACATGGACGGTGGCGGCTTCGGCTGTTTGCGTCCGGCGCGGGTCCAGCACAATCATGTCGCCACCGGTATCGTTGGCTTTGATGCGGTTCCACAGCACGGGGTGGGCCACTGCGGGGTTGGCGCCCACAAAAATCATCAGGTCAGATTGTTCAAGGTCTTCGTAGGAGAAGGGGGGGGCATCGAACCCGAATGCCTGTTTATAGGCCACCACGGCGGTGGCCATGCACTGCCGGGTGTTGCCGTCACAATGGAGAAAGCCCATCCCAAACTTGAACAGCGCACCGAGGAACGCCATCTCCTCGAGCGGGAGCTGGCCGGTGGATAAAAACGCCACCGATTCCGGCCCGTGCTGCGTCTTGATGGATTGCAGTTTGGTCACAAACTCATCCAGCGCGGCATCCCAGCCGATGGCCTGCCACGAGCCGTCCGCCGCGCGGCGCAGCGGTGTGGTCAGGCGGTCCGCCGCCTTGAACGGCGTGAGCAGGTGGAACCCCTTGGGGCATGCCTTGCCGGCATTGACGGGATAGGTGGCGTTCGGCATGAACTTGGTTACCACGCCTTGGTCATTGAGCGTGGCATCAAAGTTGCAGCCAACCGAACAATAGCTGCAAGTGGTGCGGATGGTCTGGGTCATGACAGGCTCCTCATGAGTCAACAAATCGGGCGGTGCGCTCGCGGCGCAGGCGGCTGGCGTGCATGGCCAGCACCAATAGTGCGGCCGCGGCGGCCAGCACGGCAAATGTCCAATAGCCGGTGGCATAGCCGCGGTCGCCGGCATCACCGTTGGTTAGGAAGGCGGCCAACACATTGGGAATCACAAAACCACCGAAGGCGCCAAGGCCGCCCACCCAGCCCGATGCGCCCGCAATGGCGTGCGGCACTTCCTGCGGCACCAGTTTGAACGTGGCCGCGTTGCCCACGCCCATCCCCAGCGCCAGCAGCACAATGCCGCCGACGGCCTGCTGAACGTTGGCGGCGCGGGTCATGACCGCCGCGCCTAGCGCAATCAGCGCCAGCGAGCCCAGTGCGGTTTTTTCGCCGCCCAGCCGGTCGGCCAGCGGCCCGCCGCCAATGCGGATGATGCTGGCCGTAATGGAAAACAGTGCGGTCAGCATCCCCATGCGCGCGACATCAAAGCCCCAGCAGGAACTCCAGTATTTCGGCAGCCAACCGGTCAGCGCCATGAAGCCGCCGAACGTAGTGAAATAGATGAACACCAGCGCCCATGTCTGCCAGAGCTTGGCGGATTCCTGCAGTACGTGCAGCGTGTTGCCCTTTGGAAAAATATCTTGGCCGTGGTGACGACGAGCCTCGGCGCAGGCTTCCGTGCGCGAGAGGCCCGCGCGCTCCAGTTGGAAGGAAGGCGCGTTGCGGCCCAACACCCAGTAGGCCGCGATGCCCAGCAGCAGAAACACCAGCCACGCCAGATAGGAGTACGCCAAGTCAATCACCGGAATCAACATTCCCAGCAGGAGCGCGAATAGCCCCGGGGCAATATTGCCAATGCCCGCGTAGGCCGCCAGCGCGGAGCCCTGCGTTTTTTGCGGATACCAAAACGAAGTCTGGCTGATGCCCACGCTGAACGTCGCGATCCCCGCGCCGCCCAGCGCGCCAAACACCAGCAGCAGCGGGAAGAGCTTGCCGAGGCGATCGGGCACAAACGCCAGCAGGCCCCAAATGCCCGCCAAGCCGACGGCCGCGGTGATCAGCAAAATCAGAAAGGCCAGCCGCCCGCCGTCGCGGTTGCACATGGCCGAAAATGGAATCCGCAGCAGCGATCCCGTCAGGTTGGGAATGGAAATCAACAACCCCGCCAGCCCCGCCGACAAGCCGGCGGCCTGCTGCAAATGTTTGACCGTGGGCCCGAACAGCGAGACCGCCGCAAAGCCCACAAAGAATCCGACCGTTGCGCCCATCAACCCCTGTGCGGGGGTTCCCCGTACTGGTTTCATCGTTTGTCCGTTGCTCCTGCCATGTTTCGTTTGATCGTGCGCAGCCATGCCCCGGAAAGCAATCCGTTTCCGAAAAAACAAATCGCGCGCGGGCCTTGACAGCAATTTGGTATTGCGATACCAATATCGCGAACGTGGCGCCCATGCAAGGACTTTTGAACATCCCGGCGGCGGTTTCCATCGCGCTCCATACCTGTTTGTGGATTGCCGATGGCGACCAGCCCTATTATTCCTCCGCCGAGATCGCGCGGCACTTGGGGTTTTCCTATCACCACGTGGCCAAGGTGGTGCAGCGGCTGGTGCGGGCCGGCATTCTCACGGCGGCCCGCGGGTCCAAAGGCGGCATCCGCCTCGCGCGCGACCCGCGGCGACTGTCGCTGCTGGAGATTCATCTGGCCGCCGGTGGGGCACCACTGGTACAGCACCGCTGCCTGCTGGACCCCACCATCTGCGCCGGGCACGCCTGCGCCTTCGGCCACTTGCTCGAACGCGAAAACAGCCGCCTATACCACAAGATGAAAAAGACCACGCTCGCGCAACTCGCGCGTACGTTTGACCGATCCCAATTGGAGCTGGCATGAAACGAAAAATTGTCGAAATCAACGAAGACCTCTGCAACGGCTGCGGCCTGTGCGTGAGCGCCTGCCACGAAGGCGCCATCCAGATGGTGGCCGGCAAGGCCCGGCTGGTGTCCGATGCCTATTGCGACGGGCTGGGCGATTGCCTGCCCGCGTGCCCCACTGGCGCCATCCAGATTACCGAGCGCGAAGCTGCGCCCTTCGATGCCGCGGCGGTTGCCGCTCGGCAGGCGGCCGGCCAGCCGGCGGCCAAACCTGCGGACTCCGCGTTGCCACCGCTGCCTTGCGGCTGCCCGGGGCAAATGGCCAAGACCATCGAGCGCAAGCCGACACCGCCCGCCACCGTGCCCGCCGCGGATGCCCCGGCGGCATCTGAGTTGACCAACTGGCCGGTGCAAATCAAGCTGGTCAACGTCCGCGCGCCTTATCTGCAGAACGCGGCGCTGCTGGTGGCGGCGGATTGCACCGCCTTTGCCTATCCCGACATCCACCGCCGCTTCATGCGCAACAAGGTCACGCTGATCGGTTGCCCCAAGCTGGACGAGGGCGACTATGCCGAAAAATTGACGGCCATCCTGCAGGCCAACGACATCAAGAGCGTCACCGTGCTGCGCATGGAAGTGCCCTGCTGCGGCGGCATCACCCAGGCCGTGACCCGCGCGCTGCAAGCTTCCGGCAAGATGATCCCGTGGCAGGTCGTGACCGTGGCGACCGATGGCACCCTGCTTGACGAATAGCCGGCCAGTAGGCCACAACTAGCCCCTGATTTTTCAACCCTGTTGCAACCAGTGTAAAAAAAGAACCCCGAGGAGAACCCAACCAATGAGCATGTTTTGTTTCCAATGCGAACAGACCGTGGGCGGCGTGGCCTGCACCAAGACCGGCGCTTGCGGCAAAACCCCCGAAGTAGCCAACCTGCAAGACGAAATCACCGCAGCGCTAATCACGCTGGCCCGCGCGGTGGATGGCAAGCCGGCCGATCCCAAGATCGAGGCGCTTTTCATGGATGCGCTGTTCATGACCGTCACCAACGTCAACTTTGACCCGCAGGCCAACACCACCATGCGCGACCGCATCCTGCACGCGGCGGTGGCCGCCGGCGGGGCCAACTCCTACCGGCCCGAAGACCTGTTCCATGGTGATAAGGATGTGGTCTCGCTGCGTTCGACGCTGCTGTTCGGCATGCGCGGCATGGCGGCCTATGCCGCTCACGCCCGCGTGCTCGGCAAGACCGATCCCAAGGTTTCCGCCTGGTTCCAGAAGGGCATGAAGGCGCTGGGCGATGAGCACAGCGTGGAAGAGTGGCTGGCGCTGATCATGGAGTTCGGCCAAGTGAATCTGGCCTGCATGGCGCTGCTCGACTCCGCCAACACCGGCGCCTATGGCCACCCGGAACCGACGCGCGTATCCGTCACGCAGCACGAGGGCCCGTTCATCATCGTCACCGGTCACGATCTGCTGGACCTGCGGATGCTGTTGGAGCAGTCCGAGGGCAAGGGCGTCAACATTTATACCCACGGCGAAATGCTGCCTGCCCATGGCTACCCCGGCCTGCGCAAATTCAAACACCTCAAGGGCCATTTTGGTACCGCGTGGCAGAACCAGCAGAAGGAATTCGCCAATCTCCCCGGCGTGGTGCTTTTCACCACCAATTGCATCATGCCGCCGCGCCCGTCCTATATCCAGCATCTGGCCACCACGGCGGAGGTGGGCTGGCCCGGCGTGCAGCACATCACGGCTGACGAAAAGGGTCACAAAGACTTCTCCGGCATTATTCAACAAGCCATTGCGCTCGGCGGCTGGCCGCAAACCACCCCCGGCGCCTATGAACTGATGACCGGCTTTGCCCATCAGGCCGTGCTGGCCGTGGCCGACAAAGTGGTGGCGGCCGTCAAGAGCGGCGCCATCAAACACATTTATCTCGTCGGCGGTTGCGACGGCGCCAAACTGGGTCGCGACTACTACACCGAGTTTGTGGAAAAAACCGGGCCCGACACGCTTGTGCTCACGCTGGCCTGCGGCAAGTTCCGCTTCAACCACCTGCAGGACAAGCTCGGGACCATTGGCGGCATTCCGCGCCTGCTCGACATGGGGCAATGCAATGATGCCTATTCCGCCATTCAAGTGGCCGTCACCCTCGCCAAAGTATTCAACTGCGGCGTGAACGATCTGCCCCTCTCGCTCGTGCTTTCATGGTATGAGCAAAAGGCGGTGTGCATCCTGTTGACCTTGCTCTCGCTCGGCATCAAGGACATCCGCATCGGGCCCACGCTGCCGGCGTTCATTTCGCCCACCGTGCTCAACGTCCTCGTCGAGAAGTTCGGCCTCACGCCCATTACGACTCCGGACGCGGATTTGCAGGCCATCGCCGGTTAAAAACACCCTTCGAAAAATCATCACGGGCCCGGTGTGGTAATCCCGCCCGGGCCGCTTTGTTTGTGCCGTCAACGTTTTGTTAAAAGCGCGTAAATCTTCATGGTGTCGTGGTGAAAGCAAACCTTCACACTTTATGTAGTTAGCAAAGCCGCACTTTTTTCATAGGGGCGTTGACAAG
>MWEZ01000024.1 GCA_002071335.1 Verrucomicrobia bacterium ADurb.Bin018 | reverse complement strand
CATCGAGATGGACCGCCTGTTGGACCTGCGCAAGCAGCTCAACGCGGGCCGCGACCCGGCGCTCTCGCTCAACGCGTTCATCGTCAAGCTGGCTGCCGCCGCGCTGGAGCGCAACCCCGGCATCAACGCCAGTTGGGAAGGCGATGCCATTCAATATCTGCCACATGCCGATATCGGTTTGGCCGTCGCGCTGCCCGGCGGGCTCATCACCCCCGTGATTCGCGCCTGCGAAGCCAAAGGGCTCGAGGCCATTGATCAGGACGTAGGCCACCTGGTGGCCAAGGCGCGCGCGGGTGGGCTGCTGCCGGAGGAATATACCGGCGCCAGCTTCACCATCAGCAACCTCGGCTCCTATGGCGTGGAAGAGTTCACCGCCATCATCAATCCGCCCGGTTCGGCCATCCTCGCGCTCGGCGCGGTGACCGCCGAGCCCGTGGTGCGCGATGGCGCAGTGGTCGTGCACCGCATCCTGCACGCCACGCTGTCCTCCGACCATCGCGTGATTGATGGCGCCTTGGCCGCCGCGTTCCTCGCCGACTTCAAGGCCCTGTGCGAAGAGCCCGCGCGGGCCTTGCTATAAGGAAGCCCGCGGCGCACAATCACCCGCCCATGAAAGGAATCCGCCATGAGTCATGATTTTGATGTTGCCGTGTTGGGCGCCGGCCCCGGGGGCTATGTGGCCGCCATCCGCGCCGCGCAGTTGGGCCTCAAGGCCGCTATCATCGAAAAAGACAAGCCCGGCGGGGTATGCCTCAACTGGGGCTGCATCCCGAGCAAGGCGCTGATTCACCAGGCCGACCTCGTGCGCAGCATTCCGGCCTTGCAGGACCTCGGCGTGGCGGTGGATACGCGCAAGCTGGACTTTGCCCACGCCTACAAGAAAAGCCGCGCGGCGGCGGAGCGTCTTTCCAAGGGCATCCAGTTCCTGCTGAAAAAGAATTCCATTGAATACATCAAAGGCGAAGGCCGGCTGACCGCTCCCAACGAGATTGCGCTGGATGGCGAGCGGCGGGTCCGCGCCCGCGCCATTATTTTGGCCACCGGCAGCCGCCCGCGCGAGTTGCCCGGGTTGTCCTTCGATGAAACCACCGCGCTCTCCAGCACGGGCGCGCTGAACCTCAAAAAACTGCCGCCGCAGATTGTCATTCTTGGCGCAGGGGCCATCGGCCTGGAGCTCGGCTATGTCTGGAATGCCTTCGGCGCGGAAGTCACCATCATCGAGGGCATGAACCGCATCCTGCCGCTGGAAGACGCGGAAGCCGCGGCGCTGGTGCGCAAGCTGTTTGAAAAGCGCGGCATCAAATTCATTACCGGCGCGTTTGCCACCGCCGGTGCGCGCGGGCCCAAGGGCCTGGCGCTCGACCTGAAACCCGCGCCCGACCACAACGGCGCGGAGATTCCCGCCCGAGTGGAAGCCAACGCAGTGCTGGTGGCCATTGGCCGCGTGCCCAACAGCGCCAACCTCGGCCTCGCAGAACTCGGCATCACCCTCGAACGCGGCTTTGTGCCCGTGGGCGATTACTGCCAAACCGCCGCGCGCGGCGTGTACGCCATCGGCGACCTGATCGCCACCCCGCAACTGGCGCACGTCGCCAGCAAGGAAGGCGAAATTGCCGCCGAACATATTGCCGCCACGCTGCTGGGCTCGCCCCTGCCGCGCGAACGACGCGTGGACCCCACGCTGGTGCCCTCCGCCATCTATTGCTCACCGGAAATTGCCAGCTTCGGCCTGCAGGAAGAGCAGGCGAAAGCCAAGGGTATCGCGCATCAGGTATTCAGTTTCCCGTACCGCGGCATTGGCAAGGCGGTCGCCACGGAAACGGCCGATGGCTTCATGAAGGTGGTCGCCGCTCCCGGCACAGGCGAAATCCTCGGTGCGGTGATCGTGGGCGAACGCGCGACAGATTTGATCCACGAGCCGCTGCTTGCGCGCGGCGCGGAGCTGACCACAACGGACTTGGCCGATCTGGTCCACGCCCACCCCACCGTGGCCGAAGGCATCATGGAAGCCGCCCGCGGCCTCCTCAACCGCGCCATCCACGTGTAAGAGGCCACGTTACGGCTGAGCGGCGGTGGTACGCCGCGCGCTCAAGCCGCTGATTGGGTGCTTTCTCCTATTTGTTCAGGAAGATTCCGGTGATCTTGTCTGTGATTCCCATCGATTTGATCACAATGAAGGCTACGAGAATGAAGATGTAAAATGCTATGTTCCCGATAATTCCTTTGAGCGCGGCCTGAGCAAGGCTTTCCTTTTCCCGTCTCTCTTCCGGTGATATCGGCCCAGTGGGCGGATGTGTGAGCGTGTCATGGACGAGAAGAACGAGCATGTAGATGAGGGCGAGGATGAGTCCTCCTTCGACAAGGAGGAAGAAGCCCAGCCAGAGAGTGAAGTAGGATCCAGGGAGGAAGAAGCCTATGACGACGAATATCCAAGGGAACCAGGAGATGGCCTTGGTGACTATGTTGAGGGACAGCTTGACGATCTCTGGGGCCTGCGACTTCTCGATTTCGTACTTTATGTCGAGCCACATGATTCACCTCTGTGTTCCTGCACCCAATAGCACGGGCCAAGGGGTGACACATCTTGTGCGGTGTACTCCACAACCGATTGTTGGATCCTGACGCTTCATTCTTCAACCGATCTGATACCAGAAGCCTTCCAGATCATACCATTTGTATCAGCATCACTGTGCCTGAAATGACTCAAACGAAAACCATCGGGGCGTTGTTCAAAGATTTCAAACGCCATTGCTGGATCCGGGCCATTTGTGGCTTGGATGAGCGTTAGCTCAGGGGTTCCAGTAAAAGGATTGAGGTAATAGACGTCGACATAGGGTCCCGCTACAGATTTGATAAACCCGGTTTGTACTACGTTCGTATATACAATGCGCTTGGTATTGAGGTGCTCAGCCAAAACAGTCTCTTGGGTGCCTCTACCGATTAGTTCCTTCACAAACGAGAGTTGCCCGACGTAAATTCCAGCCACGAATAGCATCCCAATGATCCCGAGCACCCACGGCCAGAATGAAATCGGAGTATGTTCCATGAACCATTTCAGCGTTATTTTCTCTGGCATATCCAGGGAGTTACCTATGCGTTGAACAGGCTCAGATGACTCTGTGACTTGTTCGACTGAAGAGTGTGTAGGTTCATCAAGCGCATCACGCAAAACCGTTAATTTCGTTCGGTAATAATCTATGTCATTCTTGATGCGAAAGATTTGAGGTACGCCATAGGTTACTTCAATATGCATCATTACAGCTTCGACTTCCCTCGCATCGCTTGGGTATCCATTGGAATTGAGGAATACCACTATATCCTTAGCACAACGGTGGAGTTTTTCCGATGCGACCTTGTGGTCATCAGCAACATCGGCAGTCATCTGTATTGAATCCAACCGTGAAATGAATGCGTCGAGGGATGTTTTTATTTTTTCTTTCTTCACATTATGTAGTGCCCAACAGCAAATTAGAGCTGGTACACCGTCTCGGCGCGCAGGACGCTGATGCCGGAGCTTTGCAGCGTGGCCACGGCGTGGTCCACATCCTCAAACCGGAAGACCACAACCGCTTTTTCCGTGGCGCGGCACACAAACGCGTACATGTATTCCACGTTGAGGTTGGCGGCGGAAAGCTTGTCGAGAATGCCGGCCAGCCCGCCGGGATGATCGGGCACTTCCACGGCCAGCACTTCGGTGAGCGACACGGTGTGGCCCGTCTCGCGCAGCGCCTGCACGCCTTTGTCCACGTCATCCACAATCAGCCGCAGAATGCCGAAGTCGCTGGTGTCGGCCAGCGAGAGGGCGCGAATGTTGACCCCGGCGCGGCCGACCTCCCGCAGCACGCTGGCGAGCCGCCCCGACCGGTTTTCCAGAAAAATCGAGATTTGCCGAACTTTCATGTTGCCGCTCCTTGCTTAGGTTAGTTTGCGCCGGTCCTGCACCCGCTTGGCTTTGCCGAGGGTGCGCTCAATGGTCTTGGGTTCCACCAACGTAATCTTGGCGCTGATGCTGAGCACCGAGCGAATCTGCTGCTGGATGCGATCGCGCAACGCCTCGAGTTTTTTGACTTCGTCGCTGAAGAGCGCCTCGGTGACTTCCACCTTGATTTCGATGGTGTCGAGGTTGCCCTGCCGGTCCACCACAATGAGGTATTGCGGATGCACGCCCTCGATGCGCACCAGCACGTCTTCCACCTGCGACGGGAATACGTTGATGCCGCGGATGATGAGCATGTCGTCCGTGCGGCCCATCAGGCGCGCGATTTTGCGGCTGGTGCGGCCGCAGCGGCAGGTGCCTTCGTTGAGGATCATAGTGATGTCGCGCGTGCGGTAGCGGATCAGGGGCACGCCTTCCTTGGTGAGGCAGGTGAAAACCAGCTCACCTTTTTCGCCATCGGGCAGCGGCTCGCCGGTGTCGGGGTTGATGATCTCCGGCAAGAAGTGGTCCTCGAACACGTGCAGGCCGTTTTGCTCCAGGCACTCGTTGGCCACGCCTGGGCCGGCCACTTCCGAGAGGCCGTAGATATCCAGCGCCTTGAGCGGGAAGAGTTCTTCGATGCGGTGGCGCATGGCCTCGGTCCACGGTTCCGCGCCGAAGTGCCCGCTCTTGAGCGGCAGCTTCATCAGGTCTTCGCCCATTTGCGCGGCCACCTCGGCCACTTGCAGCGCGTAGCTCGGCGTGCAGCACAGCACCGTCACGCCAAAATCCTTCATCAGCATGATTTGCTTTTCGGTGTTGCCGGAGGACATCGGCAGCGTGGCCGCGCCGAGTTTTTCGGCGCCGTAGTGCATGCCGAGGCCGCCGGTGAAGAGGCCGTAGCCGTAGGCCACCTGCACAATATCCTCCGCCGTGGCCCCGCCGCACGCCAGCGAGCGCGCCGCGCATTCCGCCCACACTTCAATGTCGTACTTGGTGTAGCCCACGACAGTCGGCTTGCCGGTGGTGCCGGAGCTGGCGTGGATGCGCACAATGTCTTTTTGCGGCACGGCGAACATGCCGAAGGGATACTGGTCGCGGAACTCCGCCTTCATGGTGAAGGGCAGCTTGACAATGTCCTCCACGCGGCGGATATCGCCGGGCTTCACGCCGGCGGCATCCAGTTTGGCGCGATAAAACGGCACATTGTGGTAAGCCCGCTGAACCAATTGCTGGAGCCGTTCGCCCTGCAATTTCCGCAGGTCCGCGCGCGGCATGGCTTCGGCTGTTGGATTGAACATCATGGCGCTCCTTGATCTTGCATGGGCCATGCTGGCCTTGCGGCCCCGCGCCTGTCCAGCCCAAACCGCCCGTGGCGTTATTTTCCCGGCGCGGGCGTCGCGGCCAAATCCACGATCATCCGCGCCACCACGCGACCCACGATGTCCAGACTGCGGGCGGAAAGTTTATCCATGCTGTCCGCCGCGGTGTGCCAGTAGTCGTTGGCGCCGGGGCGGCTGCCGAATTCAAAATCAATCAGGTCCACCGCCGGCACGCCGCGGCGGAAAAACGCCTCGTGGTCGTCGCTGATGGGATAAGGATACAGGAGGAAATGCTGCCGCGCGTCTTCCGCCCGCGCCGCCGCGAACACCCGCGACACCAGCCACGGCGTGCTATTGCGCGGAATGGTCACGGTGAGGTGGGCATCGCCCACCATGTCCAGCACAATCATGGCCGTCACGTTCGACAAACTGCCATCCGCCGCCATGCGTTCGGCCAAATACCGGCTGCCGTGGAAGCCATCGTTGGGGCCATACCGCACCCGGCATTCTTCGCCATCGAAGAACGCAAAACGCAACTCCAGCGGCAGCGGTTCGGCCGCGGCAAACGCGCGCGCCAGTTCCAGCAACAGGCCCACGCCGGAGCCCGAATCATTCGCGCCGACAAAGCCCTCAATGCCGATCTTGGTGTCGTAGTGCGCGCCCAGCAGCACGATGGGCCCCGCGCCACCCGGAATCCGCCCCAGCACATTGCGAAAGGTCAGTTCGCCATCCGGTGTTGAGTCTTGGAACTCCTGAATCTCCGCCGCGATGCCTCGTGCTTGCAGTTGCTGAAAAATGTACTGTGCTGCCTGTTCCGCGCCCGGCGTGCCCGAATCCTTGGGGCCCAATTCCACAAACTCGCGCACCGCCGCCAAGGCCGCCTCGCCGGAGATGACCGGCGGCGCCAGCACCGGGGGCGCTGAAGGCTGGCGTGCCGTTTCTTCCTTGAGGCCGCAGCCTGCCACCAACAGCAACGCCACCCACCAGCAACACCACCGGAACACTCCGTCCCTGCGGCGGACACAAAAGCCCGCACCCGGCCACCGCTTCGGCCTCCCGTTGCTCTGTATATTGACTAAGTCCGTTTCCACCGTCATCGGCTCCTGTCAAATCCGCGACCCTCCCCTTCTACGGGAACTCCCCGCCGACCTCAAGGCTGCGTTGCCACCTTCGGAAACTTTGTGGCGCATGAACGCGGCGTGCTCCGTTCATTCCGGATGATTCCGGCTCCATTCGATGGACCACTCCTCGATACTTTGGTTCTTCTCCTCATCGGCGTAATGCAAAGCGGCCCGAATCATGATGCCCAGGAGCACTATGGCGAGCACTCCAGCGATGATAATGATCAATCGCCAAGGAGCGGGAATGTTGGCCTGCGGGCCAGGGCTGCCACCGGGTAAGGTCATATTGGTTCCCTATATCCTTAAAATGACCACAAAAGTCGAGACTCTGGCGGCATCCGCCTCTACAATCCAACCCGAATGCGGCCATGGCTGTTCTTGCCGGAATTTTGTAGGGCGAGAATGGTTGAGGAACGAAACCTTCCCGCCGGGAACGGCTGGAAGGTCTGCGACCATTCCATCCCTACAATCCAGCCGGAATCGGTTTTTAGGGCCGAGGCACCACAAAATGAAATCGCCCGGTTGCAACGCAACGCGTGACAACAAGATTTTTGTGGAGCGCGGAACTCAGGCCAATTTTGCCATTTTTATGGCATTTTTGGCCGTTTTTACGCGATTTTAGCCAAATTTGGCCTGTTTTTTGCGTTTTTGTCCGGGTTTCGGCGGTTTTTTGGCGATTTGGGCCGATTTTTTCCATTTTTTTGATTGATCAAAGGGCCACCTTGAATGCGCCAATTTTGCAGAAAAACTGGTGAGCCGCAACTGTCCTCAAACCGACCTCTTTTTTTGCTATTTTGGACGTGATGTCCAGAGTTTATAAACTGTGGACACTTTTTATAATGTTTATATCTCTATTATATACAACTTATTATGTATATTTTTTCGCATATTTTTAATCGGCAGTTTTACAGGCAATGTCCAGAGTTTATAAAGTGTGGACAGTTCAGAAGTGAGGTTTTTTGTGTTTTCCCCCACGCTATAAGAGGCGCGATTGACAAGAATTTTGACGCCCCGGGTCACCTGCAGGGATTTCAGGGCAACCGTCGCTGCCATGGCGTTGTTATGGTGTTCCTGAGGTCAATGGCCACCGCCAATCCACAAAACCGACGCGACAATTGGCGCTTGGCCAAAATTTACTGTTTTTGGGGTGTTTTTGGCCATTTTTTCGTGAATTTGGCCGATTTTGGCCGATTTTTTGCATTTTTAGCCAGTTTTTGGCGATTTTTTGGCCAAAACCGGGGAATTATGCGCTTGGTGGCGCCGGCCCCGACAAATGGATAATCGGCAAAACAGCCAATAAAAAACGCTTTACTTTATACTTGCGCCCGGCAGGGCTTCTGCTAGGCTGCCGGGCATGATCAATCTGTTGCGCCGACTGTTGGGTCATAACGACAAGTTCTTCGACCTGCTGGAAACCAGCGCCGGTGAGGCGCAGGCCAGCGTGCAGCATCTGTCCAGAATGCTGCGGGAAACGGAGGATGTTCACACCATCGAGGAACTGGTGCATAGCCGTCGCCATAACAAGCGCATCACGGGCGAAATTTCCCAGGCTCTGTGCCGGACCTTCGTCACTCCGTTCGAGCGCGAGGACATCGAAGCGCTTTCGTTTGCGCTCTACAAAATCCCCAAATCCATCGAAAAGTTCGGCGAAAAGTTCCTGCTGGGCCAGCCGCGCGGCTCCCTGCCCGGCCTTGACCAGCAAATGGCGCTTCTGGGCGAGGCTGTGGGCACCGTGCTGGAGATGGTGAAACGGCTACGTCGCCACGAAAATCTGGAAGTCATTCAGGGGCTCAATGACCAACTGCACCAGCTCGAGGCCAAAGCCGACCGGCTGATGATGGACATGACGCATGAGCTCTACAGCGGCCGCCATGAGGCGTTGCGGGTCATTATTGCCCTCGATTTGTTCCGCACGCTGGAGAAGGTGGTGGACCGCTGCCGGGATGCGGGCAACATTGTTTTTCAAATGGTGCTGAAATACTCCTGACCGGCCGCGCATGACGCTGATTTTTCTGGCTTGTCTGGTGGCGCTGGCCTTTGAGTTTATCAACGGCTTTCACGACACCGCCAACGCCATCGCGACGAGCGTTTCCACCAAAGTGCTGACGCCGCGGCAGGCCATCACGCTGGCGGCGAGCACCAATCTGCTGGGGGCGCTGGTGGGCACGTCCGTGGCGGCGACCATCGGCACGGGGCTGGTGGATGCGGCCTACGTCACGCCGCAAACCATTTTTTGCGCACTGCTGGGCGCGGTGGCGTGGAACCTGTTCACGTGGTGGCTGGGGTTGCCGGCCAGTTCAAGCCATGCGCTGATTGGCGGGCTGTGCGGCGCCACGCTGGCTTCCGCGGATGGCCGCTGGGCGGTGATCCGCTGGTCGGCGCGCGATGCCGCCGGCCGGCTGGAGGGGCTCTGGCCCAAGGTCATCGCGCCGATGATCGCCTCGCCGCTGCTGGGGATCATGGGCGGGCTGCTGGTGATGCTGGCGCTGTTCGGGCTGCTGTACCGCCAACGCCCACACCTCATTAACCGCGTGTTCGGCCGCTTGCAGGTGGCCAGCGCCGCGTTCATGGGGTTTAGCCATGGAACCAACGACGCCCAAAAAACCATGGGCATCCTCACGCTGATCCTGTTTGCGGGCACGCAGGGCGGGGCGCTGGATGGCCTGCCGGCGGCGCTCGGTTTTTTGCGCACGCCAGTTTTTCGCGTGGCGTTTTGGGTCAAGCTGCTCTGCGCGCTGACCATGGCGGCGGGGACCGCCATGGGCGGGTGGCGCATCATCCGCACGCTGGGGCACAAGATGGTGCGCTTGCAACCCATCCACGGTTTTGCGGCGGAAACCACGGCGGCGGCCATCATCCAGATGGGCAGCCATTGGGGCATTCCGCTTTCGACCACGCACGTCATCACGGCGGCGATCATGGGCGTGGGCGCCACCAAGCGATGGAACTCCGTCAAATGGGGACTGGTGGGGCAAATGGCGTGGGCATGGCTGCTCACGCTGCCGGTCACCGGCCTGCTGGGCTACGCCCTTGAACGCGCGCTGCTGCTGGCCCGCTGATGCCGCGCGCGGGGCGGCTTTGTTTCCTTGACCTGCCGCAAGTGAATCCCTACTTTCCCCGAAACGGTTTACCCCGTGGTGTGGGTTGCCGCAGTTTGATTGCAGGAGTTTTTGGATGAGTGCGATAGCCAAACAGAATGTGCCGGCCATGGAAGTGCCGTGCAATGGCAAGCGGTTGAATAGCGTGGAAGCCATCAAGTGCAGCTACCTCAACCACCTGAAGTATTCCCTCGCCAAGGACGAGTTTTCCGCCACGGACCACGACCGCTATTACGCCTTGGCGCTGGCCATCCGCGACCACCTCGTGGACGGCTGGATCCGCACCTCGGTCACCTATCACAAAACCGGCGTCAAGCGCGCCTATTACCTCTCGATGGAGTACCTCATCGGGCGCGCCATGGGCAACAACGTCATCAATTTGCAATTGGATGAAAACGTCCGCAAGGCCATGGACGACCTCGGCCTGTCGTGGGACTTCCTGCGCGACCTCGAACGCGATGCCGGGCTGGGCAACGGGGGCCTCGGCCGGCTGGCGGCCTGTTTCCTCGACTCGCTCGCCACGCTGCAACTGCCGGGCTACGGCTACGGCGTGCGCTACGACTACGGCATCTTCCGCCAGACCGTCAAAGATGGCTATCAGGTGGAGTTGCCCGACAACTGGCTGCGTTTCGGCAACCCGTGGGAAATCGAGCGCCCCGAATCGCAATTCGAGGTCCACTTCGGCGGGCGCGTGGAAATGGAAGAGCGCAATGGGCGGCTAAACGCCCGCTGGGTGGATTATGAAACTGTGCTGGGCGTTCCCTACGACCTGCCCATCCCCGGCTACGGCAACAACACCGTCAACAACCTGCGCCTGTGGACGGCCAAGTCCACCGAGGAATTCAACCTCACCTTCTTCAACACCGGCGAGTACATGAAGGCCTACGAGGCCAAAACCCTCACCGAAAACATTACCAAGGTGCTGTATCCCAACGACAACATTGAGCAGGGGCGCGACCTGCGCTTCAAGCAGCAATACTTCTTCATCGCCTGCTCGCTCCACGACATCCTGCGCCGCTTCCGGGCCGACGGCAACGAAATCCATTCCTTCCCCGACAAGGTGGCCATCCAGCTCAACGATACCCACCCCGCCCTCGCCACTGCCGAGCTGATGCGCCTGCTGCTGGATGAGGAGCATCTGGAGTGGGACGACGCATGGAGCATTGTCCTGCGCACCTTTGGCTATACCAACCACACCCTCATGCCCGAGGCGCTGGAACGCTGGTCCGTCGAGCTCTTCGAACGCATTTTGCCGCGCCACCTGCAAATCATCTACGAAATCAACCGCCGCTTCCTGCGCGAAATCGCCACGCGCTATCCGGGCGACCACGACCGCATTGTGCGGATGTCGCTCATTCAGGAAGGCCCCATGCGCGAAGTCCGCATGGCCTATCTCGCCGTGGTGGCCTCGCACTCTGTCAACGGCGTGGCCGCCCTGCACTCCGAGCTGCTCAAGTCCACCCTCTTCAAGGATTTCTACGAGCTGTGGCCCGAGCGTTTCAACAACAAGACCAACGGCATCACCCCGCGCCGCTGGCTGCTCAAGGCCAACCCCGGCCTCGCCGCGCTCATCACCGAAAAAATCGGCGATGGCTGGATCACCGACCTGACCCAGCTCAAGCGCCTCGAACAATTTGCCGCGGACCGCGACTTCCAAAAGCGCGTCATGGCGGTCAAGCGCGAGAACAAGGTCCGGCTGGCCGAGTTGATTCACCGCGAGCTCAACGTGCGCGTGAACGTGGACTCCCTCTTCGATGTCCAAGTCAAGCGGCTGCACGAATACAAACGGCAGCTGCTCAACGCGCTGGACATCATGCACCAGTACTTCGAGCTGAAATCCAACCCGCAGATGGCGTTCGTGCCGCGCACCTATATCTTCAGCGGCAAGGCCGCACCGGGTTACTTCCTCGCCAAGCTGATCATCAAGCTGCTCAACGATGTTGCCGCCGTGGTCAACCACGACCCGGCCATGAAGAACCGGCTCAACGTCCTCTTCCTGCCCGATTACCGCGTCTCGCTCGCCGAGCGCATCATCCCCGCCGCCGACCTGTCCGAGCAGATTTCCACGGCCGGCACCGAAGCCAGCGGCACCGGCAACATGAAGTTCCAGCTCAATGGTGCGCTGACCATCGGAACGCTCGATGGCGCCAACGTCGAAATCCGGCAGGAAGTCGGCGCGGAGAACTTCTTCCTGTTCGGCCAGACCGTGGAAGAAGTCGAAGCCACCCGCCGCGCGGGCTACAACCCGTGGGCGCTTTACAACGCCAACCCCGCGCTGCGCCGCGTGCTCGACGCCATCAAAAACAACTTCTTCAACCTCGACCAACCCGGTCTGTACCAGCCCATCTGGGATACGCTGCTCACCCACGGCGACTACTTCCAGGTGCTGGCTGATTTCGATGCCTATGTCGCCTGTCAGGCGGAAGTGGCCAAGACCTTCGAAGACAAGGAACGCTGGGCGCAGATGTGCATCATGAATATTGCCAACTCCGGCAAGTTCAGCACCGACCGCACCATCGCTGAATACGCCAGCGAAATTTGGGACATCCACCCCTGCCCCGTCAACGGCGACTGAGCCCCGGCAAAACTTGCGGCGTAAAACATTCGGCGCGCGGCGCGTGCCTTCCCCCGTAAATTCATTGGCCGCGGGCGCGGCCTACGGCACGAGCGGCTTGGCGCCCTGATGCAGGCGATAGTAGCGCTGCTGCGCCGCCGGCAGACGATCATGTACCACGATCGGTTCGCCGGTCACCATGCCGCGGATATTGACTGCATCCGGCAGCAACTTCCATTGTGCCTTCGCCCCGCGCGCTTCGGCAAACATGACGGAATAAAACATCCCCTGCGTGCCGATCCACGAAAGCGTCACCTCGCCACCGGAGCGCGCCACCGTCAGCGTGGTCTCACGCAACGGGGTCACTTCTTCATGGATGGTCTTGCAACCGGCCGCAACGAACAGCGCCGCCCCCAACGCGCCCGCGGCCCACAGGCCCCGGATCGTGCGCTGGAAACGGCGCGGCATGGTCATGAACCGCTGGAGCCTTACGGCGTCTCGGCCTCAACCGGCTCAATGCGTACCGGGGCCGGCGCCGAGTGGCGGCGCGAACGGGTGAAATACTTGAAGAACGACGGCGCCGGATCCTTGACCGCGCCTTTGTCGCCGTACCACGTCTCGCGACGGGCGGCTTCCGCTTCTTCCGCCTTCAAGTTCGTCAGCGAAAGATTGTAGCGGCCCGCAAACCAGCGCCAATCCGCCGGCGTGAAGGGCAGATAGTTGCCGATGGCGTTGATCAACCCCACATTGTCCAATTCCGGAATCTGCGTGCTCTGCTCGCACCACGCGCTGATGCCGCGCAGGCTGGCCGGCAGCAAAGCGTCATCGCCGAGGAAGATTGTGCGGCCCGGATACGCCTGCAAAAACGCGCCGCTCTGGTAATCCGCCAACGACAGCGGCATCCACTCAAAGCCGTTCCACGCATGCAGCGCCGGCTTGTCCGGCGAGCCTTGGTAGCTCACCAAAATCGTGGGGAAGCGCCGCGCCACATCAAAAGCCACTTGCATCACGGGGAAGCGCGCCGGTGCCACCAGCAGCACCGCGTCCGCCTGCGCCGCCGCCGGCATCACCGCCACGCTGCTCAGCGCCAAGGCCACCACTGCGATCATCCAGAAAATTTTCTTCATCTTGATCTCCTTCCGCATTCCTCGAAATCGCCCGCATTACACCAGCCGTGTGGGTAAAATGCAAGCCTTTGCCAAACGGGTCAATGCTCCGCTGCTTGGGCGCTGGCTACGACCAACTGGCCAAGGCAAATTCCGGCATCGTTGGGCGGAATTTCCCGGTGCCGCCACACCCGGAAGCCGGCCCGGGTCAGCGCGTGCGTGGCTGTCGCCAGCAGCCGGCGATTCTGAAAACACCCTCCGGAAAGGCACACATCTGCCAGCCCCTCGCGCTGCGCCACGGCCACCATCATTGCCACCAGCGTTTCGTGGAACCGCGCCGCGGCCGTGGCTGGCGGCTCCCCCCCCGCCAGCAAAGCCGTAATCATCGGCGCCCAATCCAGTTCCGTCCCACGCCAGCCGAACGGATACGGTTCGGCGGCAAGGTCGCCAGCCAGTGCTTCGAGGCGCATCGCCGCCTGCCCCTCGTGTGCCATCACGTGGCAAATCCCGAGCAACGCGGCCACCGCATCGAACAAGCGCCCCGCGCTACTGGTGCGCGCCACATTCACATTCTCCCGCAACATGCCATCCAGCACCGCGATCTCCTGCGCGCTAAAACCCAGCTCCGGCAGCGGCGCACCCATTTCGCGCAGTAGCCCCAGCGCCACGCGGCGCGGCTCCCGCGCCGCGGCATCGCCACCGATCAGCGGAAACGCCCGCAGCCACGCCGCGCGGCGATACTCCGCGCGGGTGCACACCAGAAACTCGCCGCCCCAGATCGTGCCATCCGGCCCCAGCCCCGTCCCATCCCACGCAATTCCCAGCGCCGGGCCGGCCAATTGATTTTCCGCAAGGCACGCCGCAATGTGCGCATGATGATGCTGCACCGCTGTCAACGGCACGCCCCACTCCGCCGCGCCGCGCGTGGCGGCATAATCCGGATGCAGGTCCACTGCCGCGCGCGTAATGCGCAGCCCGTGCAGCGCGGTCAGATCGCGCGCGGTGCGCGCCCAGAGGCGCGCCGCGCCGTCGTGATCCAAATCGCCGAGGTGCGGGCTCATCACTGCGTTGCCACCCACCGCCACAGCCAGCGCGCCTTTCATCTGCGCGCCCGCAGCCACCAAGCCATCCGGCGCGCCGGCCACCGGCAGCGAATACGGCGCCAGCCCACGGCCACGGCGCAGCACCACGGGCTGTTCATCCACAACTGCCATTACGGAGTCATCCATCGGCCGGGCGATCGGCCGGTTGTGCAGCAGGAAGAAATCAGCAATATCCCCCAACCGCTCGCGCGCTTCCTCATTATCAATGCAAATGGGCTCATCGCTCAAGTTGCCGCTCGTGGCCACCACCGGGAAGCCAATTTCGCGCAGCAGCAAATGATGCAGCGGGGTGTAGGGCAGCATCGCGCCTAGCCAGGGCAACCGCGGGGCCACCTCCTCAGCAATGCCCGGCGTGGCCGCGCGCTTGCGCAGCAGCACAATCGGTGCGGCGGCCGATTCCAGCCACGTCTGCTCCGCCGCCGATACTTCGGCCACTGCTTGGATGGCCGCCAGCGAGGGGAACATCAGCGCGAAGGGTTTTTCGTCGCGTCGTTTTCGCGCACGCAACCGCTGCACGGCCGCCGCGTCGTGCGCGGCCACCATCAGATGGAAGCCGCCCAACCCTTTGACCGCCACAATCCGACCCGCGCGCACTGCTGCCGCCGCCGCCAGCAGTGCAGCATCGTGCGTGGTCTGCACCGTGCCATCTGCCGCCGTCCACGTCAAATGCGGACCACACACTGGGCACGCATTTGGCTGCGCATGAAAACGGCGGTTGCGCGGGTCGGCATATTCCGCCGCGCAATCTGCGCATAGGGTAAAGCCGCGCATCGTTGTGTTGGCGCGGTCGTAGGGCAACGCCTCAATCATGCTGAACCGCGGTCCGCAGTGCGTGCAGTTGGCAAAGGGATAGCGGAACCGCCGGTCGCGCGGATCCAGGATTTCGCGCAGGCAGTCGGGGCATGTCGCCAAGTCCGGCAGAATGCCTGCCGCGCGCGCGCCGTGCGGCGTGGCGCTGCTGCGGATTTCAAAACCGGCCGGCCAATCGTCCGGCGCGGAGTGCTCGGTCACCGCGGTAATTGCCGCCGCCGCCGGCAGGCGCCCGGGCAACGCCGCGCGGAACGCTGCAATGGCCGCCGCGGGCCCCGCCAACGCCACCTCCGCGCCATCGCCATCGTTGCGCACCCAGCCGCGCAGGCCCAGCTCGTGCGCCAGGCAAAACACCACCGGCCGAAACCCCACCCCCTGCACCCGTCCGCGCAACCGCAATAAAATGGATTCCTCTTCCGCCATGCTCCGCGCAATCTACATCCCACCCTCGCCAACGTCGAGCGCCCGCACACGGAAACCCGATTCCCTTGGCCGCCGGGCTGTGCTACGGTTTTTGCATGAGAAGGCGCAAACCATGGCATAAGGGCAAGTGGCAAATCTCCCGCGAGCGCTTCCAAATCGCGGATGAGACTCCGCCCCTGGAAGACCCCGGCATCCAGTCCATCGGCGCGTTCATTCCGGCGGTGCTGAACGGACTAAAGCTGGACGACCACGCGCAGGATGCTGCCATTGTTGCCGCCTGGCCAGAACTGGTTGGCCCACAGCTTGCCGCCAACACCCGCCCCGCCAACTTGGCCAACCGCGTCCTGACCATCTTCGTCAGTCATCCCGGCTGGCTGATGGAATTGCGCGGCCCCCTGAGCGCGGAAATCCTCACGCGGCTGCAAAACAAGTTCGGCGCCCACTGCATCAAGAGCATCCGCCTGGCCATTGACCCCAAACCGCGCCGCTGACCAACCCGTGCCGACTTGGGCGTTGCGCGGCTCCGCGCGAATGCCTACAGTTTTCCACGCCATGGAAAAAACAACCGGATATTTTCCACAGTGTGGAAAATTCGCGCGCCATTTTTCCACAGTGTGGAAAACTTTTTTCCACAGTGTGGAAAACCCGGCGGCCGCACGCAAAAAAATCCCGCGTCATTTTTTCCGGGCGATCGCCAGCGCCCTGCTTTTGCTCGCCGCGGCCGCTCCCGCCAGCGCGGGGTGGATCGCGCAAACCTCGAATCAGGTCACCCTGAACCTGACGCTCTTCAACTTGCCGGACCCCTCCCGCACCGATCCGGCGACCCGCGCGGAGTTGGTCGTGCAGCGCGAATTTTTGCGGTTGGCGCCCGACCTCCTGCGCGCGCGCCAAGCCGCCGACCCCGCGCGCTATGGCGCGCTGGACTTGCGCAACCTCGCGGTGCAGCTCCACCGCTTTTCCGGCATTCAGGTGGAGGGCATCGAAAGCACGCTGCTGGCCATCGCCGGCAATGTGGCGCCCGATGTGCTCTACGTCAATTTCCGCCAATCTGAAACCTATATTTCGCAGGGGTTTTTGTATCCCCTCGACCGCCCAACGGACGGCTACGCCACCGCGTTGCCGCCCGCCGAGTGGGCGCGCCGGGTGCATCCGAAAATCGAGCCCGTCATCCGCCGCCCGGGGCCGGATGGCGCGGTGCACGTGTGGGCCATGCCCAGCGGCCCGCCACTCGGCCGCGTGGTGTTGTACCGCCGCGATTTGTTCGAGGCCGCCGGCCTCCCCGCGCCGCAGCCCGATTGGACGTGGGACGATTTCTACCGCGTCTGCCGGCAGGTGGCCGACCCCGCGCGCGGCATCTATGCGCTGGGACTCTCGCGCGGCAAACACGAATCCTATTTGTGGCTGCCCTTCCTCTGGGGCGCGGGCGGCGAGGCGCTCGTGTTCGCTGAACAAGAAAACCGCTGGCGCGCGGTGTTCGATTCCCCCGCCGCGGCCACCGCGCTCGATTTTTATGTGCGCCTGACCACCGAGCCGTGGACCGATGCCGAGGGCAAACGTCGCCGCGGCTACGTCATCAAGGATACCGCCGAGTCCAACCTGAAATGGCGGCGCGGCCAGTTGGCCATGATGTTTGCTTATATTGATGACAAGCTGCTCGCCGGGCTGAATCCGGACCTGACCGGCATCGCCCCCCTGCCCATCGGCCCCGTCACGCGCGGCACCGAAATCAATTCGCGCATGATGGGTATTTTTGCCGGAGTGACGCATCCGCTCGTGCGCGATGCCGCGTGGGAATACATCAATTTCCAGTATTCGCCGGCCGCCGAAGCCATCCGGATTCAGACGCTGGTGGCCGGCGGCTTGGGCCGCTTCCTGCCGCCGGAGCAGCTCCGCGCGCAGGGCTATGAGCACATCGTCGGCACCATCCCTGCCGAATGGCGCGATAGCCACGCCATTGCCATCGCCGCCGGCCGCCCCGAGCCTTACGGCAAAAATGCCAACGTCATTTACGACATCCTCACCACGCCCATCCGCCAAGCCGAAGAACTGTCGCTGGCCGGCCGGCTGGCCACGGACCCCGCCGCGCGCCAAGCGCAATTGCGCGAGTTGCTCGTTCAGGCGCGGCGCAAGGCCGATGCCGACATGCTCGGCGTGGTGCCGCCCGCCGAGTTGGCCAAGCGGCGCACCGCCGCCAGCGCCTTGCTGCTGGTGATTCTCGCCAGCGTGCTGCTGGTGCTGCGCCACATGGCCCGCCTCTTTTTACCCGCCCCCGCAACGCGGCCCGCTCCCGGCGCTGCCCCCCCCCGCCCGCGCGCAACCGGCGGCTGGCTGCGCCGCCACTGGCGTGCGCTGCTGCTGCTCTTCCCCGCCGCGGCCACCATTGCGGTCTGGGGCTATGTGCCTTTGGTGCGCGGCGCGGCCATGGCGTTTTTTGATTACCGAATTTTTGGCGACTCCACCTGGGTCTTCCTCGACAACTTTGCCAACCTGCTCTGGGACCCCGATTGGTGGCGCGCGCTGCTGACTTCCGCGCGCTACGCCGTGCTCGTCATCACGCTCACGTTTATCCCGCCCGTGCTGCTGGCCATCCTGCTGCAAGAAGTGCCGCGCGGACGCATCGCCTTCCGCCTGATTTTCTATCTGCCCGCAGCGCTGACCGGACTGGTGGTCATCCTGCTGTGGAAAACTTTTTATGAACCCTCGGAAGCCGGCTTGCTCAACCGGCTGATCCTGCCCATTCCCGCCGGCGGCTGGTTGCTGCTGAGCGCCGGGGCGTTGCTGGTGGCGCTGCACTTGGCACGCCGGTTATTGCGACACCAGTTGTGGCGACCGGCGCTCTTCACCGTGGCGGCGGGTCTCCTGCTGGCAGCCGCGCCGCTGGGCCCTCTGCGCGAAATCATGCGCACCGCCGCCACGGGCCATAGCTTTGTCAGCTTGTTCGCCACGCTGCCCGAACCTGTGCGTTGGCTGGATGATTCTCGCACCGCGCTGCTCGCCTGCGTGCTGCCCATGCTGTGGGCCGGCATGGGCCCGGGCTGCCTGATCTATCTCGCCGCGCTCAAAGGAATCCCGGATGAACTGTACGAAGCCGCTGATATGGACGGCGCATCGTTCACCGATAAAATCCTGTTTGTGGTCATTCCCACTTTGCGCCCGCTGCTCATCATCAACTTTGTCGGGGTGTTCATTGCCGCTTGGCAGGCCGAAGCCAACATCCTGGCCATGACCGCCGGCGGCGCCAACACGGAAGTCGCCGGCCTGCATATTTTCTACAAGGCCTTCATCTTCCTGCGCCTGGGCCCCGCCACCGCCGCCGCCTGGATGCTTGGCTGCCTGCTGGTGGGCTTCACGCTTTATCAACTCCGCATCCTCTCCCGCGTCGAATTCCGCGCCAACCGCGAAGGAACGGCCTAGCCATGCCCATCCTCGCCAAAATCGGCCGCAAATCGTGGGGCACGCGCCTGCGCATTGGCGCGATGTATTCCGCCCTCGCCATCGGTGCCCTGGCCATGCTCTATCCGCTGAGCCTGATGTTGGCCGGCTCGACCAAATCCATCGCGGACCAACGCGACAACGTCCTCCTGCCACGCATGCTGATCTCCGACACCGCGCTCTGGCAGAAACATCTCGAGGCGCTGTTCAACGAATCGCTCGATGCGCTCAACATTGCGTTCGATACCGATTATCCCTCGTTTGAATCCATTCCCCTGCCCGCGGCCGATGCCGCGCCCGGTGCGAATCTTGTGCCCCTGTGGCGTGAGTTTTTGGCGACGGGGGCACTCACGCCGGAATCCATCGCGCTCGGCCACTACTGGGCGCCACAGGCCGGCGCATTCCCCGTGCAACTCCGGGAGTTCCGCCGCCATCTGCGGACCAAGTTTGGCGGTCTGGACAAACTGAATGCCACGCTCGGCACCGACTTTGCCGCTTGGTACGCGGTTTTCATCCAGCCGCCGGCTTACCTCTTCCCACATACCGTTCCCGCCGCCACGCCGCTCGCCGCGGAGTTTGATTCCTTCAAGCTCAACGCGCCGCCGTGGTGCCAGACCGTTCTTTCACCGGCCGGATTTTTCCACAAGCTCTACCTCAAACCACGCTACTCGGCGGACATCGCCGCATACAACGCCGCGCATGGCACGGCCTATGCCGCGTATGCCGATATTCCCCTGCCGCACACCTGCCCCGCCGATGCTCCGCCGCTGGTGCAGGACGACTGGCGCGACTTCACCCAACACTCGCTCGCGCCGCTCTGGCTCATGGACGGCGCCCTCGATACGCCGGAAACCCGTTGGCACGATTGGTTAGCCCGCACCCACCCTTCAGTCATCGCGCCCGGCTCCTCCGCCCCCCCCATGCCTCAGTTGGCGCACCATGCCCAACTATTTCGCGAACACCGGGCCGCCATCCGCCATGAACTGCTGTGGCGCAACTACCGCACCGTGCTCGACTATATCCTCTTTCATGGTCGCGGCATCCTGAACACCACGATCTACTGCGCGCTGGCCGTGCTGCTCGCGCTGCTGGTTAACCCGCTCGCCGCCTATGCCCTCAGCCGCTTCAAGCCGTCCGCTGGGCCGCAAATCCTGCTGTTCCTGATGCTGACCATGGCCTTCCCGCACATGGTCACGCAAATCCCTGTTTTTGTCCTCCTGCGCGAGCTGGGCTTGCTCAACACCTTCGCCGCACTACTCCTGCCCGGCATGGCCAGCGGCTACTCCATTTTCCTCCTCAAAGGGTTTTTCGATTCCCTGCCGCGCGACCTCTACGAATCCGCCCAGCTCGATGGCGCCGGCGAATGGACGCTCTTTTGGCACATCACCATGCGCCTCTCCACCCCCATTCTCTCCGTCATTGCCCTGCAAGCCTTCTCGCTGGCCTACGCCAACTTCATGTATGCCCTGCTCATTTGCCAGGACCCCAAAATGTGGACCCTGATGGTCTGGCTCTACCAACTGCAACAGCGCTCCGGCCCCGGCGTGGTGCAAGCCTCCCTCCTCCTCGCCGCCCTCCCCACCCTCGCCGTCTTCCTCGCCTGCCAACGCGTCCTCCTCCGCGGCATTGTCGTCCCCGTGGAAAAGTAGTTTACCGGCTGGGCATTTCCCAGGTGGCAACACGCCGATCCGGTCGGCCGGTGGAATCGGGCCATTCCACACTGGCGACTGCTTGGCCCAAAAGAAAAGGTTCCAAACCCATATTCAATGGCCGGAAATCCCCGAGGGCGGCATCCCAATTGCTAGCCAAAAGCGGATGGTCGGTCAACGCCACATAGCGAAACCCTGCCGCAGCAATTCGTGACAAAATGCGGTGTGCCTCGCCAAATGAAATCCACTCCAGATAATCCCGAAAAATGCATTTGGGCATAGGGGTTGCGTCATCACCCGATGAACACTGGGTGATTTGAGGGTGTTATTCGTTTGGATCAATGGTGACGCTCTGTTTTAAGTCTCCTGCGTT
>MWEZ01000023.1 GCA_002071335.1 Verrucomicrobia bacterium ADurb.Bin018 | reverse complement strand
CTGGCTATTCTGGTGGAGACCACTCGGTGGCCTGGCCGGAAAATGTGGTTCAGCTTCTCCGGCGGCGGCTGTCATCCAATCCCCCTTCCTCCTACAGTTTTGCCGCTAGCGAGGCGATGCGGCTGTATGGTTTTCGCTTGGATCGGGCCCAGGTTCGTCATTGGGCGCGGCGCCATGGCCTAGCGCATTCGAAGCCGGTCAAGAAAGAGCGTGCCCCGGTGCGGCGTTGGCAGCGCCAGCGCCTTGGCGAACTGTGGCAGTTGGATGCTTCACCGCACGCTTGGTTCCCAGGTGACCCGACTCTTTATCCCATGTTGAATATGCTCGATGATTGCAGCCGCCTGTTCGTGGGCTCAAAAATATATCCCCGGGAAACCATCTTGGCCTATATGGACTTCCTGTCCGCCGCCTTTCTGGAATACGGCCGGCCGTTAGTTCTCTATGTGGACTGGCACAGTATCTTCTACACGCAAAATCCGGATGCCTTAACCGAGCTGGGCCAGGCATTAAAGTTTTATGGGGTTTCCTTCCGATATGCGCCCACGCCCCAGGCCAAGGGCAAGATTGAGCGAGAACACCAGTACTGGCAAGGTCGCTTGCCCGCCTTGTTTGCCGCCGAGCATATTCGGCAAATCGCCGCGGCGAATGCAGTCATTCACGACCTGCGGCAGCATCGCAACAAATATGAAGTTCATCGTGAGCTTGGCCTAGCCGCCCAAACGGCATGGGACCAAGCGCTCGCAGAAGGTCGTTCGGTCTTGCGCCCGGTTATACCGGATGCTTGGTGGCCCTATGTGTGGAGCCATAAGCAAAAGGTACGTGTGGGAGACGATGGGCGTATCCAGATCGGCAATAGCCGGATACGCCTAGAAGTGCCACCCAGAACTTCTGTTGTGCTATGTCAACACCCCGATGGCTCTCAATCGGTTTTGGCCCAGATGCCCGATCCTGCCCGCAAGCCAATCATCCTATTCACCAATCGCCCAAAGTGAAAAGTGCGACTTTGCTAACTACAAAAAAGTGCGGGTTTGAAAACTACACGGCACCCGTGCATGGAAAGATTGCCTTTGGGCGTTGGCTGCCGTAAGGTGAGCGCCTTTATGAATCGGTTGAGCTCCATCGCGATGGTTGTCCTGCTGGCCTTGGCCGGCTGGCTGGCGCAGCCGTTGCCGGCGGTGGCCCAAGTGCGCACCCTCAAGGCCGTGACCTATGCCGGCAAGCGCTACGTGGCGCTGCAAGATTTGGCGGCGATGTACGGCCTGCCCTTGACGACCCCCGGCGGGCGCACTCTGCTGATTCGTGGGCAATACACCAGCCTGCAATTCACCACGGATAGCCGCGAGGCCATGCTGAACGGCTGCAAGGTGTGGCTGCATATGCCCGTCATCAAGGTGCGCGGCCTCTGGTCGTTGAGCGATGCCGACGCGCAGGTGGTGGTGGACCCGGTGGTTCGGCCCTCGGCCTATCTCGGTGCGCGCGGCTCGCGCACGGTGGTGCTGGATCCTGGCCACGGCGGCAAGGACCCCGGCACGCAGGGTGGCGGCTATAAGGAGAAAGACCTTGTGCTGGACATTGCCTTGCGCGTGAAGGCCCACCTCGCGGCGGCGGGCATCCGCGTGGTCTTGACGCGCGACGCCGACCGTTTTTGGGAGCTGACCGACAGGCCTTATCTGGCCGCGCGGGGCGGGGGGGATGCCTTTGTGAGCATCCACCTCAACTCTGCGGCTGCGCGCACAGTGCAGGGCGTGGAAACTTTTGTGACTGCTGCGGAAAACTTTCCGCCGACCGCGGAATCCAAAACCACTGGCCGCTATCCGGCGGTGCCGAACAACCAGTTCAATCACTCGAACATGCTGTTGGGCAGCCAGATTCAGCGGGCGTTGGTGGGCGTGACGCGGGCGGATGACCGCGGCCTCAAGCACGCGCGGTTTGTGGTGTTGCGCAACTCCGCCATGCCGGCGGCGCTGGTTGAATGCGGTTTTTTGTCCAATGCGCAGGAAGCACAAAAACTGGCCACGCCGTCGTATCGCGAATCGGTGGCGCTGGGCATCGCCCAGGGCATCATGAATTACTTTGCGCTGGTGAACCGCGCGCGGGTGGAGTTGGGCGCGCCGTTGATCCAGAAGCCGGCCCAACTGGCCGCGCCACTGGCACCAGTGCCCCCCCCCGCGCCGTTGCCGCCGGTGCCGATGGCTTCACGGGCGGCTGCGACATCGGTGGTGGTTTCGCCGCCGGCCGCACCGGCACCAGCAACAGTTGCGCCGGCACCGGCACCGGTGCCCCCGCTGCCTGCTCCGCCTGCGCCGAGTGTCCCTCCGGCATCCACTCCGCCACCGTCACCGGCCGCGCCCGTGCCGCCACCTGCCGCGGCTCCTGAACCGCCCGCGCCGCCGCCGGCAGAACCTTCACCGCCAGCCGTCAAAGTCCGTGAGCCGGCAGTTGTTGTCCGCCCCTTGCAGCCGGTTGCGCCGCCGCCGGCCAAATTGCTCAATCCCAACTTTGCTCGCAGCGCCCCGCCCAAATAGAGGATATTATTTCCAAGGACATGACCATGGATGCGCATAGCCTGGATTTTCTGAAACGATTGATGGGCGCCATTTCGCCTTCCGGCCACGAGCTGGATGCCGTGCGCGTCTTTCGCGACGAAGCCCGGCAGTTTGCCGCCGATGTGCGCACCGACGTGCACGGCAACACCGATGTGGTCATCAATCCTGGCGGCTCGCCGCGTGTGATGTTGGCCGGGCACTACGACGAAATCGGCTTCATTGTCACCTATATTGACCCGAAGGGATTCCTCTGGATTTCACCAATTGGCGGGTGGGATGAACAAATCCCGCAGGGCCAGCGCGTTTCGATCCGCACGGCGCAGGGCGTGGTGCCGGGCATCATCGGCAAGGTGCCCATCCATGTGCAGAAAAAAGAAGCGCGCAGCCGGGTGACGCCGCTGACGGACCTGTGGGTGGACATCGGCGCGCGCACGGCGCGGGAAGCCGAGAAACTGGTGGCGGTGGGCGATCCCATGGTGATTGACCAAGGCGTGGTGGAACTGCCCAACGGGCGGCTGGCCGGACGGGCATTTGACAACCGGGCCGGCGCATTCGTGGTGCTGGAAGCCGCGCGGCTTTTGGCGCAGCTCAACCCGGCTGCGGAAATACATGCCGTTGGCACGGTGCAGGAAGAAATAGGCAGCCGGGGTGCGACCACATCGGCCTTTGGCATCGCCCCGGAAGTCGGCATTGCGGTGGATGTCACCTTTGCCACGGACCACCCGATGATGGACGACACCCAAAAGCACCGCGGCAAGGTGGCGTTGGGCCGCGGTCCGGTGATTTCGCGCGGAGCCAACGTCAATCCGGCGCTGTTCAGCCATTTGGTGGCGGTTGCCGCCGCGCAAAAAATCCCGGTGCAGATCGTGGCGGAAGGTCGGGCCACGGCCACGGATGCCGACCCGATTCAAATCAGCCGCGCGGGCGTGGCCACGGCGCTGGTGAGCATCCCGCTGCGCTACATGCACACGCCGGGCGAAATCGTGGACATCAAGGATTTGTCCGGTCTTGCCCGGCTGCTGGCGCAGGCGGTGCTGGCCATGAAACCGGGGCAAAGTTGGATTCCGTTTTAGACAGTGGAGGATGACACCATGATCAAGGTCAAAGTGGTCGGTTGCGGGGGCTACGGCGGGGTGGGCATTGTGGAGCTGCTGTTGCGGCATCCGCACGTGAAAATCCAAACGCTCGTGGCCGCGACGGAAACCGGCATGCTGATGAGCGACTTGTACCCCCACCTCAAGGGCTTCTGCGATTTGCGCATTCACAAGCCCGATGAACCCGCCGCGCAGGAGCCGGCGGATGTAGTCTTCTTCTCCACGCCCGACGGCGTGGGTATGGTACAGGCGCCGGCGGAACTGGCCAAGGGCGCGCGTGTGATTGATTACAGCGGCGACTTCCGGTTCAACAACACGGCGGACTATGCCGAATATGCCCGGCGCATCGGACGTGATCCCGTGCACAAAGCGCCCGAGTTGCTGCCGCAAACCGTCTATGGCCTGCCGGAGCTGAACCGCCAAAACTACGCGAAGGATCAACGGCTGGTAGGCAACGTGGGGTGCTTTGCCATGAGTTGCCTGCTGGGGCTTGCGCCGGCCGCCGCTGCCAAGCTCATTGATTTCCGCAGCGTGATTTGCGACTGCAAAACCGGGGTGTCCGGCGCCGGCAAAAAAGCCACGCCGATCCACCACTATCCGGCGCGCTACGAGAACATGCAGGCCTACCGCCTCAGCGGCCATCAGCACGTCATGGAAATCGAGCGGATGCTCGGCCAACTGGCCGACGAGGCTGTGCCGGTGACGTTCACCGCGCAGGTGCTGCCCATTTGCCGCGGAATCATGGCCTGCCTCTATGGCACGTTGCGCGACGGCATCACCCGCGAGCAGGTGTGGGCGGCCTACGCCGACTATCACCGCGCCAACTCGTTTGTCCGACTCTATGACAGCAAGACGGCCATCGGCACCGCCAACGTACGCGGCAGCAATTTCTGCGACTTGGTGGTGGATGTGGATGAGCGTACGCGCCGCCTGCGGGTGATTTCGCACATTGACAACCTCGTGAAGGGGCAGGCCGGCAACGCGCTGCAAAACATGAACTTGATTTGCGGCTTCCCTGAAAATACCGGTTTGGATTTTCCGGGTTCCTACCCGTAGGCGGTTGAGCCGCCCGCCGTGGTTAAACCCGAGGCGCGGCGGGCTTTTGCCAGTAGCTCAGAAACTCCACGTTGCCCGCGGGGCCTTGGATGGGCGACTCGCAGCCGCCCAGCCATTGCCAGCCGAGAGTCTGCGTGCCGAATTCGCGAATCCGCGCCACGATTCGCTGGCGCAGCGCCGGGTCCCGAATTACGCCGCCTTTGCCCACTTCTTCGCGCCCGGCCTCAAACTGCGGTTTGATCAACGCCACCACCTCGCCGCCGGGTTTCAGCAGCCGGTCAATGGCCGGCAAAATCAGTTGCAGGGAAATGAAAGAAACATCCGTCACGGCCATGTCGGGCGTTTCCGGCAAATCGCCGGGTTGCAGATTGCGGGCATTGCAACCATCCAGCACCACCACGCGCGGGTCAGCCACAAGGCGCGGATGCAACTGCAACTTGCCCACATCCACCGCATAGACGCGCGCAGCGCCGTGCTGCAACAGGCAATCGGTGAAGCCGCCGGTGGAGGCGCCGATGTCCACGCACACCCTGCCCGCCGCGCTCAAGCCGGCGAATTGGGCGAACGCCGCTTCCAGCTTCAACCCGCCCCGGCTGACAAACCGTTCCGGCTCGCGCACGCGCAGGGCGCAATCTTCGGGCACCTCATGGCCCGGCTTGGTGGCGGGGGCGTCGTTCACAAAAACCTCGCCCGCCAAAATCAGGCGCTGGGCTTTTTCGCGGCTTTCGGCCAAGCCGCGCGCCACCAGCAAGAGGTCCAGTCGTTGGCGCTTCGCTCGCGGTTCTTTCATTTCTTGGCGCGGCGGGCTTGAATGCCGCGATGAATTGAAGAGCCAATGACAACCAGGCAGATGAACCCCATCACGCTCCAAATGATGATGTTGTAGCGTGAGATGGGCTGGCTGCCATGCGCGTCAATGCGGTCGCCCGGGGTGCGGGGGTCAATGCCCACGCCGGAATGCACGGAAAGTGTGGGCAATTCGTCGAACGCCGGCGGGATGGGGGGCCTGCCGGCGTTGACCCATGCCGTGTACCACAGCGATGACAATGCCGTAATGGCGTGGGAAATCTGGCTGTTGATGATGTCGCCGGTGAGGTCCCAGAGCGTATGGTAATAGGTCTCCGTGTCAATGCGGCCGTTGGCTGTTCGCTTGGCCATGTCGTCCGCCCGCAGGATTGTGCGGGCCAATTCAGCGGAATGCGCGGTCCATTCGATGATGGCCGAGAATGGATCTTCCAGATACACCGCGGGTTCCGGCTGGATGCTGTTCACATCGAAAAAATATTTTGTCATTTCCGATTCCACGCGCGAGTGGACGCCGTGCTGCCAGGTTTCCTGCCCGTTATAGTTGCGGGTGGTGTGCAACGGCATGTGCAGGTCGCCGACATAATGGCCGATGGTCGCGGCGCATTGCGCGGCCCATACCCAGTTGGTTTCGCGCATGGCCTCGGTGGTTTTGGCCATCAAATCCATGATGGCCCACGGCGCGATGCCAATGATCTCCGGCGCGATGTTCATTTGGCCGAGGGCGGTGGGCAGGTCCGGGCTGAGCTGCTTCAAATCGAAGCCCGCCGGCAGACGGTCCGGCTCAAAATAGTGGCGCGGTGATTCATCGGGATCGGCCTCTTTCCACAAGTCGGGAAAAATCCCCGGCAGCGCCATCGGCCGGGAAAAGTTGCGGAAATCCTGCATTTCGTCGGGAACATTGCGCCCGGCGAGCTTGTTGATTTGGATGTGCTGCACGCCGGCCCACGCCCAGGCGGCCGCGGGCACGCCTGCCGCCAGCAGGGCTGCCGCAATGAGGATGCGCCAGCGCCCCGCCATCACGAAGCGTTGCCTTTCCAGTTCCGGAAATCCAGAGCCATGGCCTCTTCGGGGCAGGTGTAGGGCGAGTCGTATTTGGTGCAGTTGATGCAGCCCTTGTACAGTTTATACATCAGCTTTTCCTTGGATACCGGCACGAAGCCCAGCTTGGCAAAGAACGGCGGGGTGAAGGTCAGCACAATGACTTGGTCCGGCTTCAATTCCGCCACGCGCGCCAGGGCGGCCTCCACCAGCCGGCGACCCAGCCCGGCCTTCTGGTAATCTTCTCGCACCGAAACCGATTGGATTTCGACGGACGGATTTTTGGTGGTGTCCAGCTCCGGCAGCACGCTCCACGCGGCAGTGCCGACAATCTCGCCGTTGGCCTCCGCCACCAGAAAACGGTCAATGTTGAGCATGATGTCGCTGATGGGCCGAGGCACCAGCTCGTTGGGGTGAGCCTTGATGCGCTTGAAAATGGCCGGGCCGTCGTTGAAGCGCGCTTTGCGGATGATCGGTTGGGGATTGCTCATGTCGGGTTTTACCTGCTGTTGACGTAACTATTCACGCTAGCATCTTATTCGGTCCGGGGCAATGACTCGATTTCAATTTTCGCCTTTTGCTTGAACTGCGCGCCCGAAAATGTGCAAAATGCGCGCCTGATGAAAAAGACTGCACAACAACCGAAGAAGTCGGAGCCACCGCCGCCGGCCTCGTGGCGGGATATCCTGTCCACGCCCGCCATGGGCGAGACCCTCTCGACACTATTCGGGTTGTTGTTCCTGTTCCAGTGCATGATCCTGCCGCTGGTGGGCAAAGCCGCCATGCAGGGCTCCGGCTCGCCCGGCGCGGGGCCGGCCGCCACGGTCTGGAAAAACCAGTTGTTTTTTGGCGTCATGCTGCTGCTGACGATGGCTGTTGGTGGCGCGGCTTTTTTTGCCAAGCGCCTGCGTCAGCAAAACGATGGCAGCCCATTTCCATTGTTCACGGCCGGCTTGCTGGGGGTTTGCGCGCTGCTGTTGGTCGCGTTTGCCACGGGGCTCTTGGGTATTTAGGAAGGCATGGTGACTGGCGATGCCCTTCCGGACGTTCAATTTGGCCGAAGCCGCGGAATATTTGCATCTGTCGGCCCAGCGCCTGGAAGAGCTGGCGCGCCGCGGGGAAATCCCCTGCGAGCGGCAGGGCGGGCGGCTGGTCTTTCGGCATAATCAGGTGGATGAATGGGCCTCGCAGCAATTGCTGGGCTCGTCAACGGACAAGATCGAAGATTTCCACCGCCGCACCACGGCCAAATATCACGACCTGTCGGCGGAAGCCGCCATCATTCCGGCATTGATGAAGCCGGAATGGATCCGGCCGGAAATGACCTGCCGCTCCAAGGCCTCGGTGATCCGCGAAATGGTGGACCTGGCCGACGCCACCGGCCTGCTGTGTTATCGTGACGAATTGCTGGAAAGCCTGATCGAGCGCGAAAAACTCTGCTCCACCGCGCTTTCCGGCGGGTTGGCCTTGTTGCACCCGCGCAACCACGAGCCCTACCGGTTCGAAGACTCGTTTGTGGTGTTGGGCAAAACCGTCGCCCAAGTGCCATTCGGCTCGCCCGACGGCACCACCACGGATATTTTCTTCCTGACGTGCTGCCAGAATGACCGCATCCACCTGCACGTGCTGGCGCGTCTTTGCATGATGTGCCACCACACCAGCCTGCTCTTGGAATTGCGCGAAACCAACGACCCCAAAGAGCTATACAATCTGCTGGTGGCCAGCGAGCAGCAGGTCATCAGGCTGGCGGCCAAATCCTGACCCGTGGCGGACTCGCCGGGCCAGTTGAGAAACGCGGCGCGTTGCGGTTCACACTTTCGCTTTCCATTTTCCCCATGCGCCTGCGCCCATGATTGAGTTCCGGCAAGTCAGCAAGCGCTACGGGCCGCAAATCATTCTGGACCGGGTGGATTTCCGGTTGCTGGCAGGCGAGCGCGTGGGCCTCGTGGGGCCCAATGGCGCGGGCAAGTCCACCGTGTTTGACCTGATGGTGGGCGAGTGCGAGGCCGATGCCGGACGCATTACATTGGCCAAGGATATCCGCATTGGCTACCTGCGCCAGCAACTGCGCTCTGGCGGGGAGCAAATCCCCGTGCAGGCCTATGTGGAGCAAGCCGCGCCGAGCAGCGCAACCATCCGTCACGAGGTGCAGCACATCGAGGCGCGTCTCGCCACCGGCGAAGACCCCGAAGCACGCATCCTGCTGCGCCAACTGGGCGAGTTGCAAACCCAGTTTGAGCTACAAGGCGGCTACGATGTGCCGGCGCGCACGGCCGCGACATTGGCCGGCCTGGGTTTCCACGCCGAGGAACTGCAACGCCCCCTCGGCGAGTTTTCCGGCGGCTGGCAAATGCGCGCCGAGTTGGCGCGAGCCCTGCTCGCCGAGCCGGATTTATTGCTGCTGGACGAACCCAGCAACTATCTTGATGTTCCGGCCGTGGAATGGTTGCGCCGGCGATTGGAGCGCTTCCGCGGTACGCTGGCCATGATCTCGCACGACCGCTATTTGCTCGAAAGCCTTTGCGAAATCACCGTCGAGGTGGCCGGCGGTCAAGTGACCCGCTACCCCGGGCGCTATTCCTACTATGCCGTGGAGCGTGAAAAACGTCGCGAACTGGCCCTGGCCCGGCAAGCCAACGAAGACCGCAAGCGGGAGCAAATTGAACGGTTTGTGGAACGCTTTCGGGCCAAGAACACCCTCGCCACGCGCGTGCAAAGCAAAATCAAAATGCTGGAGAAGATGGAGCGCACGACCGTCGCGGACATTGCGCGCGGGCGTCGCGAGTTCCGCTTGGCGCCGCCGCCGCGCAGTGGGCAGGAGGTATTGCGCTGCAGTGGCGTGGGCTTTGCCTATGAGCCGGGGCAATGGATTTTCCGCGGTGTGGATTTGGCGGTGCAGCGCGGCGAAAAGCTGGCCGTGGTGGGACCCAACGGCGCCGGTAAAACTACGCTGCTGCGCCTGATGGCGGGCCAACTGCCGCCCGGCGAAGGCTCCTGCACGCTGGGCCACTTGGTTGTGCCGGGATACCAGAGTCAGGAGTTGACGGAAACCTTGGACCGCACCCGCACCTGCCTCGATACGCTTAAGGCGGTCGCGCCGGAAGAACCGGAATCTTCCATCCGCACTCTGCTGGGCTGCTTTGGCTTTTCCGGCGAGGCCGTGGAAAAGCGCGTGGAGGTACTGTCCGGCGGTGAGCGCATTCGGCTGGCGTTCGCGCGGATCCTCATTCGGCCGCCGAACTTGCTGCTGCTGGATGAACCAACCACGCATCTCGATGTGGAAAGCCGCGAGGCCTTGCAGGAGGCACTGGCCGCTTACACGGGCACGGTGGTGTTGGTCTCACATGATATCGCATTTGTCCGTGCAGTGGCGGGGGGCATTGTGGCGGTGGCGCCAGCGGGCGGGGGTGTGCGCCGCTTCGCCGGCGGCTATGATTATTACTGCGAAAAAATCGGCCGCGAAGCTCCGGCGGCATCGGAGGCGGCGGCATCAGCCGAAACCCCAGCCAAGGAAGCACAAATCCAAGCCCAACGCGCACGCAAGGCCCAGAAAGCCGAGCAGCGCAAACTGGAGCGCCGCCTCGCCGTGGTGGAAGAGAAAATTGCCGCGTTGGAGTCCGGGCAGCCCGAGTTGCTAGCCCTGCTTTCCGCGGCGGAAACCTCGCCCGAAGACCGCCAGGAGGCCGGGCGTCGGTTGCAGGACATCACGCGACAAATCACTGAACTAACCGCCGAGTGGGACGAGTTGGCCACCCGCCTTTCCGGGTAGCCGCCGAGGGCGCAAAACCGGCCGGATTCGGCCCGGTGCGAAGCTTGACGGGGTAGGGGGGCGCGGGTATGGTTGCGGGCTGTTTATTCCGTTTTGTAGCGAAAGGACTCTTTTCCCCCATGAAGGTTAATGTCGAAAATACCGGCCCTTGCCGGAAAAAGATTTCCGTGGAGTTTTCCGCCGAAGAAGTGGACAACGAGTATGGTTCTTCCCTGAAATATTACCTGCGCCATGGCACGGTCAAAGGGTTCCGTCCCGGCAAAGCTCCCGAAGCCATGATCCGGCGCGCCTACGACAAGCAAATCCTGAGCGTCCTCAAAGACCACCTGCTGGCGACGGGTTTTCAGCAGGCCATGAAGGAGCACAAGTTGCAAACCGTTGCGGAGTATGACTTGCAGCAATCCACCTTGGCCAGCGGCCAACCGTTTTCATTTTCCCTGGTGGTGGATGTGGCGCCGGAATTCGAGCTGCCGGAATATAAAGGGCTCGCGGTGGACGCCAAGAAGATCGAAATCGCCGACGAGGCAGTGACGCAAGCGCTGAACGACTACCTGAAAAGTCTCGGCCAATATGAAGATGTGACCGAACCGCTCCCGGTGGAGCTCGAAGACATCGTGGCGGTGGATTACACCAGCACGCTCGATGGCGAAGTGCCGGCGGAAATGTCCAAGGAATTGAAGGATTTGCTGGAAGCTACGGATCGCTGGGTGGTGGCTAATCAGGAGTACTCCTTCCTGCCGGAATTCGGCACGCAATTGATTGGCGCCAAGGTGGGCGATACGCGCGACATCACCGTCCAGTTTGAACAGGATGCCCAACCGGCGGAAGTGCGCGGCAAAAAGGGCGTATTCAAGACCACCGTGAAGAAGATTCGCCGGCGCAAGATGCCGGTGCTGGACGAAGCCTTCCTGCAGAGGATCGGCGCAAAATCGGAAGAGGATGTGCGGGATATGTTCCGCCAACTGCTGCGCCAGCAGGCCGAGATCCAGGAGCAGCGGCGTCGCCGGGAGCAGGTGGAAGCACATCTGTTGAAGACGGTGGAGAACCTCGACCTGCCGGAGTCGGAAGAGTCCGAAGTTCACAACAATCTGGTCTATTCCATTGTGGATGAAAATTTGCAGCGCGGCGTCAAGGAGCAGGAGATTCGCGAAAACCTCGACAAAATTTCCGCATCCGCCAAGGAAGCGGCGCGGACCCAGCTCAAGTTGCGTTATCTGCTGAAGCGCATCGCCGACGCGGAGAACCTCGTGGTGACGGATCAGGAAGTGGACAGCGCCTTGCTGCGGCAGGCCCAACGGGACGGAGTGTCGGTCAAGGATTTCATCCGCACGCGGAAGCTGAACGAAGCCAAGTTGCGGCGTGACATCCGAACCGGCCTGCGCAACGGAAAGGCGATGGACGCCGTGCTCAGCCACGCCAAACTGACCGGCCCGGGTGCGGAACAAGCCGCCCAAAAGCAGGAGGATACCCATGAATGAGAATGCTTATCTGATCCCGATTGTTGTGGAGCAAACCGGGCGCGGCGAGCGGTCCTATGACATTTACTCGCGCCTGCTCAAGGAGCGGATCATTTTCATCGGTTCGGAAATTTCCGACGCGCTGGCCAATTTGGTGGTGGCGCAGCTCCTGTTCCTCCAAAGCGAGGACGCCACCAAGGATGTCAGCGTATATATCAATTCGCCGGGTGGCTCCGTGACTGCCGGGCTGGCAATTTATGACACCATGCAGTTTTTGAAGTGCGACGTCGTGACCTACTGCCTCGGGCAGGCAGCCAGCATGGCTGCCGTGCTGCTGACTGCCGGCACCAAGGGCAAGCGGCACGCGCTGCCCGGCGCGCGCATCATGGTGCACCAGCCGTGGGGCGGCACGCAAGGCACCGCCAGCGACATCCACATCCAGGCCCAGGAAATCCTGCGCCTCAAGGATTATCTCAACGGCCTGCTGGCCAAGCATACGGGCAAGTCCGTCAAGGATATCGCCCGCGACACCGACCGCGATTTCTTCATGTCTGCCGCCGAAGCCGTCAAATACGGCCTGGTGGATGACGTGCTGGGCGCAGCCCCCGCCAAGGCATAAGCATGGCCGGCAAACGTCTACCTCCGCGCAGCGAATTCTGCGTGTTTTGCGGCCGCGAGCGCAAGTCGGTCAAATCCATGGTCACCGGCCCGGACGACATGAGCATCTGCGGCGATTGCATTGATGTGTGCAACGCGGTGTTGGCGCGCAACCAGGGCCCCGCCGGCCCGCGGCCGGATGCCGCCCGCCTCAAGGTGCCCAAGCCGCACGAAATCAAGGCCAAGCTCGATGAATATGTGGTGGGGCAGGAGCGCGTCAAAAAAGTGTTGGCCGTGGCTGTGCACAATCACTACAAGCGGGTCAAGTTCCGCCTCGCGGGAAAAACGGCCGACGACGATGTTGAAATTGACAAGAGCAACATCCTGATGATCGGGCCGACCGGCAGCGGCAAGACCCTGCTGGCGCGGACTCTGGCCCGCATTTTGGATGTGCCGTTCAGCATTTCGGATGCGACCACCATCACCGAAGCCGGCTATGTTGGCGACGATGTCGAAAACGTACTGCTGCGGCTGATCCGCGCGGCGGATGGCGATGTTGCGCGTGCGGAAGTGGGCATCGTCTATATTGACGAAATTGACAAAATCGCCCGCCGCACCGAAAACGTGTCCATCACGCGCGATGTATCGGGCGAGGGCGTGCAGCAGGGGCTGCTCAAGATTCTCGAAGGTACTATTTCCAACGTGCCGCCGCAGGGCGGGCGCAAGCATCCGCAGCAGGAAACCATTCCGATCAATACGGAAAACATCCTGTTCATTTGCGGTGGCGCCTTTGTGGGGCTGGATGACATCATCAAGCGCCGCGTGGGCAAAGGGGTGATCGGATTCGACAGCGAGAAGGAACAGCGCAAGCGCCTCAAGGCGCGGCATGATGTCCATTCGGTCGAGCCGGAGGACCTGGTCAAATTCGGGATGATTCCCGAATTTGTCGGCCGCCTGCCGGTGGTGGCCACACTGGACGATCTGACCGAAGACGATTTGGTGCGCATTCTCACCGAGCCCAAAAATGCCATGACCCGCCAGTACCAAAAGCTGCTGGCGATGGAAGGCGTGAAACTGGACTTCATGCCGGCTGCATTGCGGGAATTGGCCCGCGAAGCCGTGCGCCGCAACACCGGCGCGCGCGGGCTGCGGTCGCTGCTGGAGTCCATCATGCTGGATGCCATGTATGAAGCCCCGCGCCAGCGTGGCGCCAAGCATTATGTCATCAGCGAAAAAACGGTGACGGGCCAGGAAAACATTCTGGATACCCAGCCTCTGCCCAAGGAAGAGGCGGGATGAACCGCACGCGGTCAACCATCTGCTGCAAGATGGCTGGCCGCTGGGGGGTGGCTTTCATGGCCATCTGGCTGGCGGCGACGGACGCCGGCGCGCGGGTGGTCAACCTGACCATTCTGAACACCACGGATTTGCACGGCACGCTCCGGCAGGAAACCATCGCTGAAGCGGGCCGTGGTGCGGGCTCGCTGCTGCAATGCGCCACCTTGATTCGCCGCGCGCAGGCGGATAATCCGCACACGCTGCTGCTGGATTGCGGCGATATTTTTCAGGGATCGGCGGCCAGTTTCCTGACGCAGGGCCGCGTCATGGCGACGGTGATGAACGAATTGGGCTACGACGCCTTCGCCATCGGCAACCATGAATTCGACTGGGGCGTGGAGACGTTGGCGGCGTTTCTGGGCCAAATGCGGGCGGTGCCGCTGGCGGCCAACATGCGCGTTGGGTCCGGTGCGCCGCTGGCGTTGCAGCGCGTGCTGCCGTTCATCATCAAGGAAGTGGATGGCATCCGCGTGGCCGTGGTCGGGCTGACCACGCCCAATATCCCGCAATGGACGCGCGGCCTCGCGCAGCAGGATATTTCCTTCACTGATTCGCGACGCGCGTTGGAGCGCACCCTGCCGCTTGTTCGCGCCCAGCAGCCGCACATCATGGTGCTGCTGGTGCATCAAGGGTTGTTGAGTTCCGACGATGCCGCCAACGAAATCAACACCATCGCGCGGCGCTTCGGCGAGTTTGATGCCGTGCTGGGCGGGCATCTGCACTATGTGCTGACCGGCATCCGCGTGGGTAACGTGAGCTACGCACAGGCCGGCTATGGCGCCGCCGGCGTGATGCGCGTAGACTTTGCCTACGACACCGTGGAAAACCGCTTGGTGGACAAACAATTCCGCTTTGTGCCCATTGATGACGATGTGCCGGAAGATCCGGCTCTGGCCAAACTGGTCGAGCGCGACCTCGCCAAAGCCACCAAATGGCTCGAAACCCGGGTGGGGACCACCAAGCGGGACATCAACTATTCCGCCGCGCTGCCCGGCTTGTGCCCGGTGCAGCAACTGTTGAGCGCGGCCATCGCCGCGCATACCGGCGCGGAAGTGGTGCTGCACGGTCCGCTGGTGGAAACCGGCATTCCCGCCGGCGATATTCGCGTGGCGGATGTCTGGCGCATCGTGCCCTATGAAAATACCGCGGGCTGCCTCTGGCTGACCCTCGGCGAAATCCAGGCGCTGATGGAGGAAGCCACGGAATATCTCGGCACCGAGCGTTATCCCGGCGCGTGGGGCTTGAGTTATGACCTGTATCCCAAGGCTCCCCACGGCCACCGGATTCGCAACCTGCGCGCCATGGATGGCAGTGCCATCAACGGCAAGCGCCGGCTAAAAGTCGCGCTGAACAGTTATCACTTGGCCGGGGGTGGCGGGCGGTTCCCCAAGATTGCCAAGATGGCCGCAATGCCCAACGCGCGGCTGGAAACCAGCGATGTCGTGGTGCGCGACATGGTGCTGGAATATATTCGTCAGCAGCGCGTCTTGGATATCCCGCCCGGCACCAATGCCACCGTGGTCTTGAAAGAACCGCGCGCCTGGCACCGCCGGCACTGATTCACTGTTCAGAATAAGAGATACGATAAAATGACTGTGCGAGACTCTACACAGCGGCACCACATGACTAAATGGCTCTGGCTTGCCTTGATTCCCGCCATCGCGTTCGCAGGCGCCCGCCCATACAACATGCGGAAAGATCCCGTATATATTGATGTCCATCCAGACAGGATCATCGTGATGCCAGAAAAGATTGAAATCGCGGAATCTGAGTTGACCGTTCCCCAAAACAATTTTGAGTGCTTACTCGAACAAGTGGCAAGCGTACGCAATAGCCGCTATGTACTGCTCATCCTGCGGCCCGGGAGTGAAATACTCCAACACCAGCTTCGCCAAACCATTCGAAAATACGATGTGGATATTGGCGTGGATGTATGGGAGGAAGGACGAGAATTCTCCCCAATAGAGCTGATGGGAATCTATGAAATGGGTACTGCCGATCCGCCCAAACCGGACCCCCTTGAACACATTAGGATGTATCCTGTAACCGTAGAAAAGGATCGCATCATTTTTGACAACGACAAAATTGTTGTTACGCGCGAAGAACTTCAGATACCGGGAAATCCCTTTGAGACATTGGTTGATCGGTTTGAAGCCAACGGAGGAAATCCCTACATCTTTCCTTACCCAATAAATAGTCCATTGGTTGATGATCTCTGGAACGTGATGCGAAAGCGTGCTCCTCAAATGGTTTCAAACTATTTGGCCAAAAACGCCACGGTTATAACTCCCACCCCTATTGAGGCGAATACCGAGGAGAAACGGCCGGTTGTTTTCGAATGCCGACACAATCAACTATTTTTCATTCGGCTTGAGCAGCCTCAAGCAACCGACCCGGAAACCCAAGGGTACTCATTCGATTCTCCTCGTGAGGAAACGGATGAAAAGTGGTTCGGCTCACAACTGACTGAACTCGACCCCGATACTCAATACATTTGGTTTAAGGTTCGGCCGGACAGCTTTGACATCTTTCGAAAGGCAAGGAAAGTGGTCTGGGACTACAAACTGGAATCCACCTGCGAACTGTTGGGGCCAAATGATCCGATTCAAATAGAAAGCAAAATAATCACTGATCCCCAATTTAATCACACGAATGAAATCCCCACGAAGCCCTAAAGGATGAAGGTTTGGAACAAGGCGTTCCCTCTTACGCGCCGGTAGTGGCGCGATGGTGGGCGCTGACGCTCGCAAATGTTGGGGGGGGGAGCGAAGTTGGCCTCTGGTGAAACGGTTTCGCAGAAAGTGCCGCGCACCAAGGCTGGGCGCTTGCTCATCGCGCGCGGGGTGTGTAAGAATCACCCTTCACACGTCCGGAATTTTCCGGCCCGATGTCAAATGCTAGCAGTGCGAGGAGTACAACCATGTCTGATCATTTTCAACCGCTGACCTACGACCAAGTCGCCGCTTGGGTTTTCACTGAACTGGAAAAGCGCAATTCCATTTTTGGTATTCCGCGCGAGTTGTTTTTCCAGCCCGGCGCGGCGGATCCGTTCCGGACTGCGTTGTATGGCCAGCCGTTGGAAACCCCGTTTGGCGTGGCCGCTGGCCCGCACTCGCAAATGGCGCAAAACATCATCACGGCTTGGCTCACGGGTTCGCGGTTCATCGAGCTGAAGACCATTCAGACCCTCGACGAATTGGCAGTGTCCAAGCCCTGCATTGATATCCAGGACGAAGGCTACAACGTCGAGTGGTCGCAGGAACTCAAGATTGACCAGTCGTTCACCGAATACCTGATGGCCTGGGTGTTGATCCACGCCTTGCAGCACAAGCTCGGCCGCGCGGGCGCGCCGGCCATGATCTTCAACATGAGCGTGGGCTACAACCTCGAAGGCATCCTCAAGCCCAATGTGCAGAGTTTTCTCAACCGCATGGCGAACGCGGGCGCGGAGTTGGAGACGGTGGTGGCCGCCGTGGCCAAGGTGTATCCAGCGGTCAAGGAGCTGGCGATTCCCAGCCGCCTGTCCGACAACGTCACGCTGTCCACTATGCACGGGTGCCCGCCGGATGAAATCGGCCGGATTGCCGCGTATCTCATCGAGGAGCGCGGGCTGCATACCAACGTCAAGCTGAACCCGACCCTGCTCGGCCCGGAAGATTTGCGCGGTATCTTGAACCGCGATCTCGGCTTCCGGCAGGTCACCGTGCCGGATGAGGCGTTCGGCCACGATCTCAAATATCCCGACGCATTGAACATTCTGAACGATCTGCGCGCGCGCGCCGCCAAGAAGGGTGTGCAGTTCGGCGTCAAGCTGTCCAACACCCTCGAGGTAATCAACCACCGCCGCGTGTTCGACCAGAAAGAAAAGATGATGTACCTGTCCGGTCGCCCGCTGCAGGCCATCACCGTCAATCTGGCGGCCAAGTTGGCGCAAGAATTCCGTGGCGATTTGATGATGTCGTATGCCGGCGGCGCGGATTGCTGGAACGTGGCCGATCTGCTCGCCTGCGGCATGACCACCATCACCACCAGCTCCGACTTGCTGCGCCCTGGCGGCTACCTGCGCACCTTGCAATATATTTCGGAAACTTCCGTGGCCATGCAAAAGGCCGGTGCAGGGGACCTCAATGCGTTCATTCTGGCCAAGGCCGGCGGCAAGGCGGGCGATGTCAAGGCCGCCGCCCTGGCAAATCTGGTGGCCTACGCGGCCACCGTACGCCAAAACCCGCTGTATCAGCGCGATACTTACGTGCGGCAAGTCACCAAGACCTCGCGCCCGCTGGGGCTCTTCGATTGCGTCAAGGCGCCATGCGTGGATATTTGCCCCATCAGCCAGGATGTGCCCGCCTATATGCAGGCGGTCAAGGATGGGCAATTCGACGAAGCCGCGGCCATCGTGCGGCGCGACAACATGATGGGCGCGGCCCTCGGGCGCGCCTGCGACCACATTTGTGAAACGCCATGCTCCCGCGTGCACTACGATCTGCCGCTGGCCATCCGCGAAATGAAGCGATTCATCATGGAGACCGGCCGCGATCCCGCCATCAAGGTGGGCGCGCCGCGCCCCGGCAAAGTGGCGATCATTGGCGCCGGCCCGTGCGGGATTTCCACAGCGGGTTTCCTCCGCGAGGGCGGGGTGGATGTCACGATCTTTGATTCGCGTCCGCAAGCGGGCGGCATGGCCACCATGACGCTGCCAACGTATCGCCTGATGCCGCCGGTGGTGGAGCAGGACGTCAAGCGCCTCGAAGCCGCTGGCGTTAAGTTCCGCTTCGGCCAAACCGCCGGCCGCGACTTCTCGCTGAACGATCTGCGCCAGCAGGGCTTCGATTATATCGTCGTCGCCGCCGGCGCGATGCGCGGCGTGGAACTGGGCATCCCCGGCCAAGACGCCGAAGGTGTGCTTGACGGCATCACCATGCTGCGCCGCGTGTGGGATGGCGAACTCAAGTCGCTCAAAGGGCGGGTGGGGGTCATCGGTGGCGGCGATGTCGCCATGGATTGCGCGCGCGTCGCCAAGCGGCTCGGTGGGGATGTCACCGTCATTTATCGCCGCACTCGCGAAGAAATGCCGGCGCATCACGAAGAGCTGATGAGCCTGCTGCACGAGCAAATTCCGATTCGTGAACTCGCCGCGCCCAAGTCGGTGGTGGTGAAGGATGGCAAAGTGCGCGGGTTGGCTTGCGCCACCATGCAACTCGGCGAACCGGATGCCTCCGGCCGGCGCCGCCCTGTCGAAGTGCCCAACGCGGACTTCACCATCGAGCTGGATATCCTGATTGCGGCCATCGGCCAGCAGCCGTTCCTGGATTTCATCAAAGAGAGCGGCATCGCCACCAACCGCAAGGGCTATATTGTGGCCGATCTGGAAACCGGCGCGACTTCCGTACCCAACGTCTTCGCGGGCGGCGATGCCATCAACGATGGCCCGCTCTCGCTCGTGAAGGCTGAAGGCGATGGCAAGAAAATTGCCGCCGAAATCCTCCGCCTCATCGCGCAGGTCCCCGCCACCCCGGAACCTATGCGCTGCACGGGCGGGCTGGACATGGTAGCCACGTTGAAACGCCAAGCCACCCGCTACCCGCGCGTCGAGATTCCGGAATTGCCGTTGGCGCAGCGCAACGGATTTGCCGAGGTCATCCAAACCATGACGCCGGAAGTGGCGCAAGCCGAAGCCGCCCGCTGCTTGCGGTGCGACACCTTCTGCTCCATCTGCACCAGCGTGTGTCCCAATCAAGCCTTCCTGACCTATGATTGCCGGCCGTTCTCCGCCGATCTGGCCACGTGGACCGTCCAAAATGGTCAGGCCGTGGCTGGAAAACCGCAGCGTTTTGTGGTGCTGCAAGGCGTGCAAACCGCGGTGCTGACCGACTACTGCAACGAATGCGGCAACTGCGTCACGTTCTGCCCAACCGCCGGCAGCCCATACCGGGACAAGCCCCGCCTCTACGCTTCCAAGAGCGAATTCGAGGCGCAGACGGACAATGCCTTCCGCATCACTGGCACCGGCGCGGCGCGCAAAATCAGCGGACGCTTTGGCGGCGTCACCTGCACGTTGACCCCGCAAGGCGCCGGCTATATGTATGCCGCGCCCGGCTGGCAAGTGCAGGTGGATGCCAACCTCCAGCCCGTGGGCGCGCCGAGCGTGACCGCCTCGGCCGATGCCCCGTTGAGCTTGGTGCCCGCCGCCATCATGAGCGTGTTGTTACAGAACATCGCGCCGGAGCAGTTGCCCATTGTGGCGGAAACTTGAGTTGCCGCTCCTGAGCCAAGCGGGAAATCCCATGGATATCAGTGGACTCGGCATTTTGGAGTGGCTGCAAGCGCAGCGCACCCCCGCGGTGGAAGCCTTCTTTTCCCAAGTTACGCTTGGGGGCGAGGGCTTCTGGCTGTTGGCCATCGCCGGCACGGTGTTCTGGCTGTTTGGCGCGCGCCCGGCTTATCGCATGGGCTTTGCGTTGGCCATGGGCGATCTGCTGGCCGGCACCCTCAAAAACCTTTGCTGCGTGGCGCGCCCTTGGCTGCGCAACCCGACCATCATGCCGAATCCCGAAGCTCAGGCCGGCGCCTTTGGCTACTCATTCCCGAGCGGCCACACCACCAACACCGCGCTGCTGGCCGGCGGGCTGGCCGCGGTGGTGCGCCGCTGGTGGTTCTGGCTGCTGGCCATTGCGTGGGTGGTCATGGTGGCCTTGTCCCGCTTGGTGCTGGGCGTGCATACGCCGCTGGATGTCATCGCCGGCGTGCTGATCGCCGTGCCCATCGTTTGGCTGATGGGCCGCCTCTACGACTGGACCGAAGACAACCCCGACAAGCGTTGGCTGGTGTTGACCGGTGCGACGGTGGTCGCCGCCGCGGCCTGGGGCGTCATCCGGCTGCGGGCCCTGAGCATCGAAGCGGGCCCGTACTTTGCGCAGGATGCGTACGGCGCCCTCTGGGGCCTGCTCGCCTTTTTCGCTGCGTGGCATATTGAACGCGAATACATCCGCTACGAACCCGCCAAACTCGGCCCCTACCGCTTCGTCGGCCTGGTGGTGGGCCTGATCGTGCTGTCCGTCATGATGCAGCACTTGCGCCGCTACCTCGCGCAATATGTCGGCATGGATTATTCCTACTACCTCACCGCCGCCGCCAAGCCGCTTTGGATTTTTGTCGGCTGCCCCCTCCTGCTCAAGGGCCTCGAAAAACCCTGAACCCAAACTTTTCCACACCGTGGAAAAAATATTTCCACAGATAGGATGAGAAGGCAAAAGAGGATCGGTTTCCTTTGGGCGTTGATTTAAACACCTATCTCAAACG
>MWEZ01000022.1 GCA_002071335.1 Verrucomicrobia bacterium ADurb.Bin018 | reverse complement strand
CGACCCAAAGAACTCGCCAACGCGGTGTCCGTCAAAACGGACCTCTTGACATGCCTTCTCATAAGAGTGTGGAAAAATCTCGGCCCCACAGCCCCATTTTTTCCACGCAATGGAACAACTTTGACCCCACTTTTCCACACAATGGAACAACTTTGCGCAAAAAGTTCCACGCCGTGGAAATTATTTCATCCCGCGTGGGCAGGATTTTCCACAGTGTGGAAAAGGTGCGCAAGAGGAGGTCCCCGGCGGGCTGTTTTTGTCCGGCCTCAGCGAGGCCGGCTACAGAAACAGCCAACACCGCACAGCATCATCTGTCTTGGCGCGCTTGGCGTCTTGGCGAGAGTCATCATTTTCCTCAATCCCGCCGCCGGTACAACGGCGGCCGACATCATGACCACGTTTGCGTTCTCTTGCGGCGATTGCGACGCTTGCGTTGATGTCTCCGGCTGTTCCTCTTTCAACCTGCCACCTGCCACCGCTCCCCTTTGCGTGCTTAGCGTCTTGGCGAGAGGCATCTTTTTCTTCAATTCCGCCGCCGGGACAACGGCGGCCGACATCATGACCACGTTTGCGTTCTCTTGCGGCGGTTGCGGCGCTTGCGTTGATGTCTCCGGCTGCCCCTTCTTTAAGCGGCAGCCAGTAAATCGCCGGGGTGGATTGGGGATTGCTGCTGGTGGTGCGCGCCGCCATACTGCGCGGGAAATTTGGAGAACATCATGGCGTGGGTGATTTTGGCGATTGCAGGTCTTTTTGAAACCGGGTGGGCCGTCGGGTTGAAGTATAGCGCGGGGTTCACCCGGCCATGGGCGACGGTGTGGACCGTGGTTTCCATGATCGTGAGCCTTGGGCTGTTGGGAATCGCGCTGAAGCATCTGCCGGTGGGCAGCGCCTATGCCGTGTGGGTGGGCATTGGCGCCGTGGGCACGGTCATTCTGGGCATTTTCCTTTTCGGGGAGTCGGCCAACCCCGCGCGCTTGCTCAGCGCGTTGTTGATCATCGCCGGCATCATCGGCCTGAAACTGACGACGCCCATCTAAGCGACGAGCGGCAGGCCGTAGCCTCCCCGGCCGCGCTAGGGCTCGACGGCGCGATAAAATTTGCGGCTATCCGAAGTCAACACAGTATGGGAGCTGTTGCTGGCGGTGGGAACATCGTCCCAGATATTGCTGCCCACTGGTGCGTCGGCGGACTGCAACGTCCCGAGGAAATCAATGGCCACGCCGGATTCCGTGAGGCTGATGTGCATGGAGTGTCCCGGCGGGAGGCCCACACCGGCAATTTTTTCCTGCATGGCTGGGGTCAGTTGTTTGACCAATTCCACATTATATGTGTGTGACGACGTATCCGTGAGGGCGACTCGGCCAAAGATTCGCTCGGCGGCGATGCCATAGGTCCGCGAGTCCCACGCCGGCGAATTGGTTTCCAGCGCCGGATCAACGGCGGTGGTGACGATGGAGATGCTGTTATCGCGGTTGCGCAGAATCTCCCATGCGCAGAGCTGCTGCGGGAAGTCTCGCAACGAAGCAGTTTCGACCTGCCAAAAGCCGCGCTCCGGATGAGCGGCATCCGGCGAGGGAAACGGGGTCACCACATTCACGTGGCGATGGCCCGCCATCACGAGAAGGAGGTTCGGATAATTATGCAGCGTGGCCACCAGATTGCTTTCGGCGGTGCGGTCATAGAAGGTCGAGGTTTGGTTGGTGTCGGCGGCGGTGGTTTGCGGCATAATGGGAATATGGCAGGCGAGGATCATGAGCTGTTCGGCATTTTGCCCGGCTTGCAACTCGTTGGTCAGCCAGTTCAGGCGCGCGGCATCCACCCAGCCGCCGCCGTAGAACATGGCGTTCTGGCCGGGGAGATTCTGTTTGCAGGTGTTATCCAGCACAATCACCTTGAGCGGCACATCGGCGCGGGGCACGAACGAATAGCATGCGGCGAGGTTGCCGGTGACGCCGGCATTAAATCCGTGGCCCACCGGTTGCGAGGTGCTGGCAAAAAACGCATTCACGAAATTCGTGGGCGAATCGAGCGAGGTTGAAAGCATGCGGCGATCCGGATCCGCCGCGACGGTTGGGGGCGTGGCGAACCGGTTTGTTTCGCCCCACTTCACCACGGCGCCCTCGGGGGTGCTGCCATCCACCACCCCCACATACATTCCGGTGCCCTCCGCGCCCGGCGGAATCAGCGGCCCGTTGGGCGAGATGTTCATTACGGTGTCCCCCACCATGGCATTCTGGATTTTGGCGCTGGGATAGCCAATGCCCATCCAAAACTGATCATGATTGCCCAATACTGCGTACCAGGGAATGGCGCGATCGAGCCCGGCGGCTTGGAACGGCATCTGATAGCCGATACTATCGGCGCCAACGTGGGCGCCTGAACTCGGGGTGATGAGTTTTCCGTCCATTACGTCAACAAACCAGCGAAGTTCATTATATTGCCCGGAGTTGCACATATCCCCGAGCACAATGCCGAAATCGAAGGCGGCGCGCCGGTGTAGGGCATTGATGGTGCGAACGGCGGCATCGAGGCGCTGGGGGGTGGCCAAAATCACCGGCGTGTAGGCCGAGGGGTTCAGTTGGCCGATGCCGGCTTCGCCAAAGTTCGCGCGCCAACCCAGGAACGGGGTCTGGGCCGGCGATTCCTTGTCGGTCATGTGAACGTCGGCCATCGCAAAGAACGATAGCAGCCGCGCGGCCCGGGGTGCGGCCACATATTCCGCAGGCATCAGCGTCAACTGTCGCCCCTCGTTGGTGCCCGGGCCCCAATCCCACTGGCCGTAGGGCGAGGTCAGGTAGGCCGCCACGTTGGATGGAGCGACCGGCGGCGTTGCCGGAGGCACCATGCGGGGCATGATGGTTTGCTGGCGCGTGCCCAGCTCAACCCCGTTGCTGAGCGCCGGCAGTCCGGCCACCAAAACACTGATGAAAATAACGACTAGAACCTGTTGGGAGCCACGCCGCCGGGAAATCTTCTTCATATTTTTTGCCTTCTATTTTTTGCATCCAAAGCCCCAAATCCCCGATGTGCGATTGTGCGGACAAAAGCTTCGACGTGGCCGAAGTATCTCCTGGCAAAGCTAGCCAGGCCCCCAAATGGAACGATGCCACACCGCGGCCGGGTGACAAGGCGTGTCCCACTGCTCCAATTTCATTGGGGCATTGTGTCAGGAAATGATTAATCAAGCAAGTCTCCTCGCAACCCCAATTTTTTGGGGTGAAACTAGAGGCGGCTGGATGGAGACGACTAGCCGGCAAAATCCAGCGAAGGGGTCGTACGAAGGGGTCGGTCCTATAAATTAATAAACTGGGCCATTCACAGCCTCGCAATAACGTCCGCCAAAGGGGATGCCATTCCGCCGCCGGTAGAACGGCGGCCTACATCAAAACTGCATGCCGCATTTGTAGGCCGGGGTTGTAATCCCCGGCGGGCTGTTTTTGCCCGGCCTCAGCGAGGCCGGCTACAGAAACAGCCAACACCGCACAGCGTTATCTGTCTTTGCGTGCTTGGCGTCTTGGCGAGAGGCAGCTTTTTCCGCAATCCCGCCGCCGGGACAACGGCGGCCGACATCATGACCACGTTTGCGTTCTCTTGCGGCGGTTGCGGCGCTTGCGTTGATGTCTCCGGCTAAGCGGCCCCGCGCCGGGTCACAATTTTTCTCGCGCCATTTTTGGCAAATACGCTATGGTGAATTGTTCGGCGGTTGGTTCTTACCCCGCCCCACCAGGAGACGAGCGATGATGAAAATTGTGGGTTCTGTCAAACAAGGCTTCTACTTTGATTCCGTCACCCTGATGCGCGTGGGCCGCGAATTGACCGGGCTGCCGGGCGTGGCGGAGGCGTCCGTAGTGATGGGGACCGAGGCCAATAAATCCATTTTGAAGATGTCCGATCTGCTGCTGCCGGAGTTCAAGAAGGCGGGGGATCAGGATTTGCTGGTGGCCATCCGGGCCAAGGATGCCAAGTCGGCGGAAGCCGCACTGCAAAAGGCGGCGGAATTACTGACGAATAAGAAAAAGCCGGCGACGGCGGGGGCGACAGTGCCCGCGCCGCGGGACATGGCCTCGGCGGTGGCCGCGCTGGCCGGCGCGAATCTGGCGCTGATTTCCGTGGCGGGGCGCTACGCCGCGCGCGAGGCGCGCAAGGCGCTGGAACAGGGGCTGCACGTCATGCTGTTCTCCGACAACGTCAGCGTGGAAGACGAAGTGTCGCTGAAAAAACTGGCGCACAAGAAGGGGCTGTTGGTGATGGGCCCCGACTGCGGAACGGCCATCCTGAATGGCGTGCCGCTGGCGTTTGCCAACGTGGTGCCGCGCGGTCCCATCGGCGTGGTGGGGGCTTCCGGTACCGGGATGCAGGAAGTGACGTGCATCATTGCCAACGAGGGCTCGGGCATTACGCAGGCCATCGGCACCGGCGGGCGCGATGTGAAGGACGCGGTGGGCGGGATTTCGTTTTTGGATGCCATGGCGGCGTTGGCGGAGTGTCCGCACACCAAGGTGATTTTGCTGGTGGCCAAGCCGCCGCAACCGGGCGTGCTCAAAAAGGTATATTCGTTGATCCGGCGCATTCCCAAGCCGGTGGTGGCGCTCTTCCTTGGCGAAGGCGACCGGCCGGCGACACTGGAAGAGGCCGCACTGCTGGCGGTGGCTCACGCCAATGGGCAGGACCCCGCGCAGGCGCTGGCACACCTGACCCGGCGCGATGCCGTGCTGGCGGCTGAGGCTCGCCAACTGGTGGCCAACCGGCGCAAACCGCAGGGGCGCTATCTACGCGGCCTGTTCAGCGGCGGCACATTCTGCGCTGAGGCCCAGGTGGTGTTGGATGGCATTTTGCGCAATGTGACTTCCAACGCGCCGCTGGGTGACTCGCGCAAGCTCAAGAATTCCTGGCACCCCGAAAAGAATGCGGTGATTGACCTCGGCGAAGACGAGTTCACGGTGGGCCGCGCCCATCCCATGATTGATTTTACGTTGCGCAACAAAATGATTCTGGAGCAGGCGGCAGACCCTGAAACCGCGGTGATTCTGCTGGATGTGGTGCTGGGCCACGGGGCCAACCCGGACCCGGCCGCGGAACTGGCGCCGGTGATTCGGCAGGCGGCCAAAAAGGTTTTTGTGGTTTGCGGCGTCACCGGCACCATCGGAGATCCGCAGAACCGCGCCAGGGTGGTCGAGACGCTGCGCGCCGCCGGCGCGCACGTGCAACTGACCAACGCGGCGGCTTGCAAACTGGCCGGATTGCTGGTGGCCGAAATGGCCCGTAAACCCCGTTGATGAAAGGGAACTCACCATGAGCATTCAAACACTGTTTTCTTCTCCCCTGCGCGTGGTCAATGTGGGCATTGAGTCTTTTAAGGAAGCCTGTGTCCAGGCCGGTGCCGAGGCCGTTCAGGTAGACTGGCGGCCACCGGTGGATGTCGCGCCGGATGCGGAGTCTATTCTGGCCAAGCGACAGGCGCGCATTGAAAAAGCCAATCAGAAGGTGCTGGATATTATTCAGGCTGGCACGCCCAAGCTGGTGGGGCTGGACATTGCGCGCAACGTCATCCCCGGCATGACCGACAACACCATCCTGCACGCCGGGCCGCCCATCACGTGGGACCGAATGTGCGGGCCGATGCGCGGCGGAATCATGGCGGGCCTCGTGTATGAGGGGCGTGCGTCCACCATCGAAGAAGCCGAGGCGCTCGCGGCCTCCGGCAAGATCAAGTATGCCCCGTGCCACGAACACGGCGCAGTGGGCCCCATGGCGGGCATCATCACGCCATCCATGCCGGTCATGATCATCCACAACGAAAAGTTCGGGAACCGCGCTTTTTGCACGCTGAACGAAGGCCTTGGCAAAGTGCTGCGCTACGGCGCGTTTGGCGCGGAGGTGACCCAGCGGCTCAAGTGGATGGAGAACACGCTTTATCCGGTGTTGAAGGCCGCCCTCGCCCACACCGGGCCAATTGACCTGAAAAACATGATTGCCCAAGCCCTGCATATGGGCGATGAGGTGCACAACCGCAACCGCGCGGGGACTTCCCTGTTCTACCGCGCCATTGCGCCGGCCATTGTGACCACCTGCGAAAACAAGGAAGATGCCACCGCGGTGTTGAATTTCATCAATGGCAACGACCATTTCTTCCTGAACCTCTCCATGCCGGCATGCAAGGCGGTGCTGGATGCCGCGCGCGACGTGCCGGGCAGTTCCATCGCGGTGGTCATGTGCCGCAACGGCACCGATTTTGGTGTGCAACTGGCGGGAACCGGCAACCTCTGGTTCACCGCCCCCGCCGAAGTGCCGGACGCGCTCTACTTTGCCGGGTTCTCCAAGGATGACGCCAACCCGGACATCGGCGATAGCGCCATCACGGAAACCGGTGGACTGGGCGGTTTTGCGATTGCCGCGGCGCCGGCCATTGTGCAGTTTGTCGGCGGCAGCGCGGCGGATGCATTGCGCTACACGCACCAGATGTATGAAATCACCGCCGGCGAAAGCCGGATGTACCAGATTCCCGCGCTGGATTTTCGCGGCACGCCGACGGGAATTGACGTGCGCAAGGTGGTGGAGAAAAACATCGTGCCGGTGATTGATACCGGCGTGGCGCACAAACAGGCCGGCGTGGGCCAGGTGGGCGCGGGAATCGTCAACGCGCCGATGGGCCCGTTCGTCAAGGGCTACGAGGCGTTGGCCAAGATGTTGAAGTAGGGTTCAGGGTTCGGGATTCAGGGTTCAGGAACAAGAATTTCAGGGTTCAGGGTTCAGGAGCAAGAGTTTTAGGGTTCAGGGTTCAGGGTTCAGGCGGAATGAGCGAATATCGGAAACTAGAGGATTTGCTCGTTTACCAAAAGCTCTGCCAGCTCCATATCGAGATGGCAATGCTCTCCCAACATTGGCCCGTCGAAGAAAAATTCGAGCTGGGTTCCCAAATCCGACGTTCTTCGAACAGCGCGGCAGCCCAATTGGCGGAAAAATATGATGACAGACACATCCGCAACAAGATCGAGGGCGTCAACCGCAGCCGCGGCGAGGCCGCCGAAACCGTGCACCATCTCTATATGGCCTGTTTGAAAGGATATGAAACCCAGGCAACATACGAATCATATCGTTTGCGCTATCAGGAATGCATCCGTATGCTGAATGGCATGGAACGTACTTTGGAGCGGCAGCTTCCTGAAACCGCTCGACGTTGGCCAACTGTGAAGGAACAAACCGACGATTACTATCCAACCGGCTGTATAGATCTATCCTCAACTGAACCCCGAACCCTGAACCCTCAATCTGAACCCTGAACCCCGAACCCTGAACCCTTTAAAAAAAACGAACAACGAAAGGACAACCCCATGAATACCAACCAATTCATTGACTTCCTCGACAGTGCGCAGATGTTCGATCTGACGATGCGCCTGAGCGTGCACACGCCGCCGTGGCCGTCCTACATGCCGCTGGGCCTGCAATACTTCAAGCGGCTGGCCGGCGCGCACATGGGCCAAGGCGCCAATGGCCAGATCATGACCACCAGCAACCACGTGGGCACCCACATGGATGGCGAAATCCACTTCTACCCCGCGGGGCGCTCCATCGGCAACGTGCCGCTGCGCGAGTGGGTCGGCCCCGGCGTGGTGGCGGACATCTCCAAGGAGGTCTCCGACTATTCCATCTACACGCCGAAGATGATCACCGACAAGGTCGAGGTGAAGAAGGGCGACATTCTGATCATCAATACCGGTTATCACCGTTATTCGTGGGACCAAAAGACCGGCGATGAAATTCGCTACTTCGTGATGCATCCCGGCCCGAGCCCGGACTTCGACGACTGGTGCACCAAGATGAAAATCAAGTGGATTGGCGTGGACTGTGGCAGCGCGGACCATCCGATGAACACCATCATCCGCACGTGGCATCCGGGTCGCTTTCAGGAATGCGATGCCAAGATGAAAAAACTCTACGGCAAGTCATTCGACGAGTTGTACCCGATCAAGCAGTACTATCAGGCCATGCACCTGAAGCTCTTCCCCAAGGGCATTGTGCACGCGGAAAACCTCGCGGGCGACATCGCCAAACTGGGCTCCACCCGCTGCTGGATCGGCTGCTTCCCGCTGCGCGGCATTGAGCTGGAATCCAGCATGTGCCGCATCGTGGCGTGGCTCCCGCCCAAGGCCAAAAAGGCCCGGAAGAAGTAGCCAGAGGGCAGAGCGAGGGTTCGGGGTTCAGGGTTCAGGAGAAGGCTGTCGAAACAGCAGTCCGGACAGGATGACAGTTGTTTCTCCAAATATCCAAATCCTGAACCCTGAATTCTGACCTCTCCCCCACCCCCAAAAACGCTTGAACCTCGTGCTCGGCGAGCACGGCTACAAAAAATCCGTCGAACCAACAGCCGCGCGGGGGGAGGCTACGAGGTGCGGCCGCGGATGGCACGGCCCAGGGTGACGGGGTCGGAGAAAGCAATCGCGCTGCCGGCCGGAATACCGAGCGCCAGTCGGGTGATTTTGAGCTGCGGATATTTTTGCGCTAGTACGTGGCGTAAATAGGAGGCGGTGGCATCGCTTTCCACATCGGAGTTCAGCGCGAGGAGCACTTCCTGCATGGTTGCAGCTCGTTCGAGCAGGGCGGGCAGTCGCAAATCACCAAGTCCTTCGCCGCGCAGGGGAGAAATCTTGCCCATGAGCGCGAAGTAGCGTCCGTGGTATTCGCCGCTGCGTTCGATCAATGCGATATCCGCTGGGTCTTCCACAACGCACAGGATGGTGTTGTCGCGGCGGGCATCGGCGCACAACCGGCAGGGGTTTTCCGTTTTGGGCGTGACGCTGCCGCATTGCTGGCAGGCGGTTAGCTCGCGACGCGCGGTGTCCAGCGCGGCGGCGACATCATGAGCCACGCTGGTGGGATTGCGCGCGAGGTGCACAGCCAGCCGCTCGGCCGTGCGCCGCCCGATGCCGGGCAGCTTGGCCAAGGCGGCGGCCAACTGGTGGAGAGCATCCATGTGCGTTGGTTAGAGGCCAAAGCCCGGCGGCAAATTGAGGCCAGCGGTCAGTTTTTTCATTTCGGTGGCGGCGGTTTCGCGCGCTTGATCCTGCGCACCACGCACCGCAGTCAGGAGCAAATCTTCCAGCATTTCCACATCGCCGCCTTGCACAAGGGCGGGGTCCAGCCGGATGGCGGTGATGTTGCCATCGCCAGTGATGGTGACGCGCACCGCTCCGCCGCCCGCGCTATGTTCCAGTTCCAACGCGGCGAGCGCCTCCTGCGCTTTGGCCATGTTTTTCTGCATGTCCGCAGCCTGCTTCATCATCTTCATAAAATTGGCCATGAGGGTCTCCTATTCACGTATGTCGTACACTTTGCCGGCAAACATTTCGACGGTTTTGGTCACCAGCGGGTCATCCATCAGGTTGCGCCGCGCCGCGGGGGGCGTGGTCGGCGCGGGCCGCTTGGCGGCAGGGGCGCGTTCCTCAAGCGTGAACTTCACGCCGACGGGGCGCTTGAGTTCACGGCCGACAGCCTGCTCAATGGCGTAGCGCGTCCGTGAGTTATCCACCTGCTTGAGATGGCCGGAAAATTCCGGGTCGAATCCCAAAATCAGGTGGTCGCCCTCGAAGCGCAGTGGCTCGGCTTCCTTCAGGTAGGGTGCGGCAAGCTGCGCATTTTCAGCGATCACGCCCAGCAGGGAACGCCAGCGGGTTTTGAGGTGGGCAGTGTCATCTTTATCCGCGCGCTTGGCGACGGCGGGGGCGGTCGGCGGCGGGGGCGCGGGCACCGGAGCAGGTGGAACCACGGCGGATGGCGCCGGTGCACCACCATCCGCCGAACTAGACTGCAGTTGGGCAATCAGCTCATCAATGCTGACCACGGAGGCGGCGCGGCTGGCCTTGAGCAGGGCCACCTCCACCACCACGCGGCAGGAGAGCGCAAAGCGCACCTGATTGGCGGCCGCGGTCAGGATTTCGACCACACGCAATAATTTTTCGCCATCGGCGAGGTCGGCCTGTTGCCGCAATTCAGCCAGTTGGGCCTCGGTGAGGTCGAACGACTGGCCCAACCGCGGCGCGTGCTTCCAGACCAGCAGGTTGCGGAAGTGGCCGAGTAAATCCTGCACGAGGCGTTGCAGATCGCGCCCGTTGTTATCCAACTCGGCGATGGTGGCAAGCACGTCATCCATCTTGCCTTGCAAGATGGCCGTGGCGAGCTGCGCGAGCGCATGCCACGAAACGAGGCCGAACACACCGAGCACATCGGCTTCTTCGATGGTTTCGCCCTTGAAGGCGATGAGCTGATCCAGCGCGGATTCGGCATCGCGCAGGCCGCCTTCCGCGCCGCGGGCGATGGCGAGGAGCGCATCCTCGCTGACTTGCCATTTTTCGGCCTGAGCGATTTCGCGCAAGCGGCCGACAATTTCTGGAACGCTGATGCGGCGCAAATCGAAGCGCTGGCAGCGGGAAAGGATGGTAATCGGCACTTTGTGGACGTCGGTGGTGGCGAGGAGGAACTTCACGTGGGGCGGTGGTTCTTCCAGCGTCTTGAGCAGGGCGTTGAAGGCGCCGGTGCTCAGCATGTGGACTTCGTCAATGATGTACACCTTGAAGGGGCCTCGTGCGGGCGCGTAGCGGACGTTGTCGCGCAGCTCGCGCGCCTGATCCACCTTGGTGTTGGAGGCGCCATCAATTTCGATGACATCAAGATTGTTGCCGGCGACGATTTCACGGCAGGAGTCACACTGGTCGCAGGGGTCGGCATTGGCGCCGCGCCGCTGGCAATTCAGCGCCTTGGCCAGCAGGCGGGCCGTAGTAGTTTTGCCGGTACCGCGCGGGCCGACGAACAGATAGGCGTGGGCCACGCGTCCGGTTTGGATGGCGCGCAGGAGGGTTTGCACCACGTGGTCCTGCCCCACCACTTGGGCAAACTGCTGCGGGCGCCATTTTCGCGCCAAAACTTCGTATGACATGCTGCACTTCTCCGTGAAGGTTACCGCGGTCGCGCTCTCGCCGAGCCGGTCGCCATGAGCCAGAAAACCACGGCACCCGGAAGAACGGCCATACCGTTGCTGCCTTCCGGCCCTGGCGGGGTTTTGACCTCATCCGTCGCATGGGCCCAACCCATGGCAACCGGCGCGGGGAGAGCCCGTCCGGCCCGCCGGGGGTGTACCGGCGAACACCCAGCACCATAGCCTTGCCGGCGGACGAATGCAATCATTCGCACCAGTGGGGCAGCGGCAAGCGCCGCCCCCGCCGGATGGGTGACAGGAGGGGCGTTATTGCCCCATCCAGCGCGTGGGCAGGCGGTAGAAGTTCGTGGGGTGATAGGTCCACGTCCACGTATTGTTGGTGCCGCCGTTGCGCGAGACAATCACGATCATGTCGTTGGGCTTGAAGTGGCTGCCACCCACTGGGTCGTTATTGTTTACGAACCGCCACACGTTTGAAACATCACAATAGATGGCGTCGGTGCGCGGATTCTTGGTGGTGCTCTCGAGGACGTAGATGTGGTCGCCCGTATTCGCCGTCCCACGAGTGAAGTTGGTAGGCAGGTTGAGAGCAGCCGGCCCCACAGACACCGGCAGGTTCAATGCCAGGACGTTATACACCCGGATCTCATTGGTGCCACGAGGATCCTGTCCACAATGGATGGTGTGCGTAAAGCCGTTGGTGGGCACTTGCAGAATCGGGTGCCAGACCATGGCTGGGATCGGGTTGGTCTTCGACACATCCCAATCGAGGGCATTGGTCGTGGCGTATCCGCGGCCAGTCAAGTTGGTCGGCAACGTGATGGAGAAACCGCGCGTGAAGAAGTTGGTGGCTTGCAGGTTGGTCGTCACCGGCGTTGCGTTGCCTGACTTGTACCAGTTGGCATCGGAACCGAAGAAGTACACCTCACTGGCGATTGCGTTAGTGCCGGCAGAGAAGAACTCCACCTTGGTCGAACCGGCGGCCACGGAGGGGCCGGCGGGCCAGATATTGGTGTCGGTGCCGAAGACTGCGGCAAACGTGTTGGTGTAGGGAATGCCATGCAGCGCCACGAAGTTGCGGCCCTCGGAGAGGACGATGTTGTGCATGGCATACACTTCTTCGCTCGCGAGCGGGCGCTGCGGCAGGCCGCTTACGATGTTGGTGCGGCGCCAGCGGTCCATGTAGGACGCACGGAAGAAGCGCATTTGGCCGTGCGCCAGATACTGAGAGTTGGTTTCCACGAACCAGTTGGTGCGCACGGTGCCGGCCAGCTTCCACGTCCAGTTGGAGTTTTCCTGGAAGGACGCGGCATCGTAATAAATCAGGTCATAGTCCTTGTTGACCCGCTCGTATTGTCCGTACTCGTTGGTTGGGCCGGCGGCCAGCCAATAGAGCACTGAAGCGCGTTTGTCCTGGCCAGTCCACACGCCGAAGGTGTTGGTGCCGCCAGCACCGGGGAAAGACGGCGCGGTGGCGAACGACCGGTACACGCCTTGCGTCACGGCAAAGCGAATCGTGTTGTTCGTGGCCCAACTGGAAACCGAAGCCGGACCTTCGTTGCCGGCCTTGTCGAGACCGACAATGATCACCGCGTAGTCCTGATCGTAATCCAAGTCGTAGAGGCGAATGGTGCCCTGCGACAGGTTGGTGAGCGCCAGATAATTGGTGCCCGCGGCCGACGGATCCGAGATGGTGTTGGACGCTGTGACGGAGGGCCAATTGGTGTAGGCGCCGGTTGCGATGAAGTTCGTGTAGATATAGGCATTGCCGTTGCCGTGGCCCGGATCATCCTCCGGAACATTCAACGGATCAAAGGTGCCGTAATAAATCTTGTAGCTGCGCCACGGCGAGAGCACGTCAATGCCGGAGAACCGCGCATGCGGGTAGTTGTCATCCGCCTCATCATCGGGACCGACGCCGGCGGTGATCCACTGCAGATCGAACTGGGTGGTCGGATCGTCCACGGTTTCGGTCGAGGCCGCGTTGGCCGGCATGGGTACCGGCGTGGGCGGTGTAATGTCGTAGGCCGTGCCGAAGGACGGAATGACCGCATCATCCGACTTGCTGCTGGCCATGCGGTCGCCCGGCCGGTTGTTGTCGCGATCCACCGCGAACAGATAGTTGGTGGTCAGGCCTTGCTCGGTGGCGATGAAGATAGTAGCCACTTCATCAACCGGATCTCCGTTATCAAGCAGTTCGACCTTGATATAAATGTCGTCCCAGTAGGTATCGCTGCTGGAAGCGAGGACCACCTTGATGCGGTCCACGGTGGTGTCAAAGGTGGTGGCGGCCTTGGAGCCGATCACCCATTGCCCGGCCACGCCGGTATTCGTGATCACAAACGAGGAACCGTTGACATTGTTGCTGTTGGCATCCTGCCCGATCACCGACAGCGTGCCATCGGTGGCGCCACGGTAGGCCGCGCCTATCACCGTGATGCGCGGCACCAGCCCGTTGGTATTGGCCAGCGAAATGATCTGCGTGGCGGTAGCGCCGATGGCCATCCGTAGCGAGCGGGCGCCTTCCACCGCATAGTTGGTCGAAGCCGCCGCGCCGCCGGCCAAGGTCCAGCCGGTCCCATTCAGCTCAAACCCATAATCCGCCAGTGCGCCTTCAGCGGGCACCGACATGGGCGTGCCGCTATCCGGCCCGATGTCGCTGGTTTGGGTGGCTGTGCGGTATTCGCCAATCCCGGTCTTCTCCAAGTCGGTGCCGATGGGATCGCCATCCACGGACGGCGTGAAGGTGACGCGGAATTCCGGCTTGTTGGTCCAAGCCGCGGTATCACGCGAGAGCGGCCCGGCCACTTCTTGCCCATTGACCTTGACATCCGCTGGCTTACTGGGCGCGACAGTGTCGTTGTCCAGCACTTGCAGCGTACCCACGGCAACGGTCCGGTTGCGCTGGTCGTTGGGGCGGTTGTCGTCGGCGTCATAGATGGCGACCGACAGGCCGTGGTTGGTGGCGCTCAATTCCGCCGCCAGCCAGTTGCCCACCTGCGCATAGGAGAAGGAGGTAAACGCCCACACACTGGTCGGAAATTGAGCGGCGATCTTGGTATGCGCCAACGGCGAGCTCAAGTCTCCGCGATAATTGGCCGTGTTGCTGACGGCCACCGTGCCGACACTGAACGAGGTGTTGGTGATATCGTGCGCGCCGCCGTTATTGGAGGATTCGGTGGCGGTTGTGCCGCGCTGCACACCCTTGATGGTACGGCCCTGGCCCCCGCCGCCGGTATCGAACAGCGGCAGCACAATGCTCAATGGGGCGGCCGCCGTCACCTTGGCCAGTTGGCTGTCATACACCCGGTTGGTCAGGTTGGCGAGCACGGCGCCAGCGTTGGTGTTGGCCAGCACGGTGTCGCCGTTGATGAGCAAGTTGCTACGCGCACCATCGCCGGGCAGGCCGAGATACATCTTCGGAATGCTCCAGTTGGTACGCGCAACGCTCCAGTTGCTCTGCACATTGGGCAGGCCAACATCATTATCCACAAAGGTCATGTAGCCGAGGCGGGAGTTCGTCAACTCGAGGGCGTCCACGTTGTTGCCGCTGGCGTCCTGCCGGTCGTCATCCTTGTCCCAAACGGAAACAATGCGAATTTCGTTGGTGACGTTTTCGTAGTCATTGAAGAACGTGGTGGCCTGCGCCTGCGAAATCTGCCACTCCATGGCGGCATCCGGCTTATTGGTGGTATCCACATCGGCGGTGTGTACCCCGGTCAACCAGCTATTGGTGCTGAGGAGACCGGCCACGGAGTTCGAGACAGATAGTACCGGCACGGTCCAGCCACTGTAGTCATAGAGATTCACCTTCATCGTCAGCGAGGTGGCGGCCATGGTCTGCAGTTGTTCATCATTGATGCGGTATTCGCGGTTGTTGCCGCTGCCGACCACCTTGGTCAGCGCGCCATCCACAAATAGCCCCAGCGGACCACCGAATAGGTAACCGCGCGCCGGACGGCTGGTGTCGTTGTCATAGACGACATTCGTGATGAAACTGCTGACGGAGCGCCAGTCGCCATCGCGGTCCACATCGGCATCGGTGACGGTGAAGCGCGTGTAATAGGTCAATTGGCCGCCGCCCGCGCCCAAGACAATTTTCTTCTTGTCCACCCCGGCCGGCGACTTGCCTGTGATCGTCAGCGTGGTGTTGGTATCGGCAGACCAGCCGTTGGTGATGAACGCGTTGGTGATGGGCACCACGTTCGACGACGTGTTCCAGAAGTCCACGCGTGGGGCACGCCCGGTGACGCCAATGGTGCCATCAATGCCGCTATATTCATCCGCCGCTTGCAGACGGAAAGACACGTTGCCCGTGGCCAAGTCGTGGTCCGTGATTTGAGTTCCGCCCGCCGGACCAAGGATGTAGCCGGAAACAACCAGGTTATCAATGGACCACGTTGCGGTACCGCTGGTTCCCGTCAGGTGGTTGGTATCGGCCACATAGGCCTTGATGCGGAACTCCACGGTATTCGTGGCGGCGTAGGGCATCGCCAAACCGGCGGAATAACTGTTCCAGTTGGTTCCCACGGGGTTTTCCTCGTCGGAGAGATCAATGGTTCCGGAGGCCCACAGCACCTCACCGCCGCCCGGCATCTTGCCCCAAACTTCCCAAGTGTCCGGTCCATTGACGCTGCTCACCCGGCTATCAAAGCTGATGCTTTCCGCCTTGAATGTCTTGCTAGTTTCCGCCGAAGTCAGGTTGAATAACCACGAACGTGATCCCCCACCGGCAAACCCCGCCTGCACCGTAATGACATCTGAACCCTGAATAGTACCGCTATCCAGACTGATGGGACTGGAGGTCACGCCGGCGGCAACATTGGTCGAAGTGAGCCGTCCGGCGCCGGTGCCGTCAAATGTCCATTCCACCAAATTGGTCAAGGCATATTCACGGGCGAGACCGGTGCCGGTCGCCTGCAGGCTGGCCGCTACGATCGTCGGGTCGGTGGCATCGTCATCCACCAGCACCACGCGGCCGAAGTTCACGCGGGCGCTGGCCTGATCGCCAACGCGGTCGTTATCCACGTCATAGAGATCCAACTGAATCAGGTTGGTCACGCCCAGCGGGCCGGAGAGGCTGTCCGGACCCCACAGTTTGGTGACGTCCTGCGTGGTGATGCTCGGCCAGTACCACGTCAGCATGGTGTTTGAACTGCGGGTATCGGCCACGGAGCTGCGCGCAGCATCGTAGTTGGCCCAGTTGGTCTGCCAATAGGCGGCCACAAACGATGTGTTGGTCAGTGTGCGGCTCTTGTCAACAAAGGTGGCGGTCGTCCCCAGCGCGATTCCCTTGTAATAGGAATCATAGGCATTAAACGAGAACGCCAGCGGCCTGCCGATCAGTGCGCCATCCGTGATTTGATACAACACATCCTGCCCTTCGCCACTGACGTAATCAAGACGGCCCACATTGTTCGAAATCACCAGTGCGGCGTTGGTGTCGTTGTTCTTCCACCCCAGCCCCAAGCTGGCCGACGGCGGCACGATGTCGTCATCGGTGACTAGGATTTCAATCAGATAGTTGGTCGTGATGTTGCGCGCGGTGTTTGGACCGTCCGCGCACCAGCCGCTGAAGAATTTGCCGCCGTCCTCCGCCTTGAAGCTGTTCCACGACCCATATTCCACCCAACTGCCGCCGTCCGTGCAGCCGTCTTCCGCGCTGACGGTCAGATAGTAGCGGATGCTCGGGTCATAATTGGTGATGGTGAAGGCCGCCATCACGTAGTTGGTGACAATCTGCCCGGTATTGCCCGCGGCAATCGTATTAGAGGCATAGAAGGATTGGTCAATGCCCCAATCGGTTGTCGCGCCGCTGACGGTATTGGATTCCAGCAAGTCCCAGTTGGGAGAGACGCGGCCATCCGTGCTGACGATATTGAACGCAAACCCGCCCGTATCCCGGTTACGGTTGGTGGCGTAGACGCCACTGGGATCGTCCCACCGCAGGACAAAGCCGAACACGTTGTTGGTGTCGCGCAATTCACTATCGAGGACGCTCTGGATCGGGCCATATTTGGCAATGTGGGTGTCGTAGGCACCCGCCAGATAGCCGGCCACATTGGTGCCAATGTAGAGCAGGGTCGGCTGCGGGCCTTCGGTATCCAGTTTGCCCACCACCCGGAATGTGTGCGTGGTGGCCACGGAAAGCGCTCCGGCATTGTCGCGGGCGCGTACCCGCCACCAGTATTGTGACGCAATCGTGGTGAATGTGTAATTCGTCTGCGTGGCCGGCAGATGAATACGTAAATCCACAGTGCCGTTCTCCGTGCCGGAAATGCCGTTGAACTGATCGTTCGTGCTGACTTCCAGCAGGTAGCCGGTGATTTGACCGTCGTTGTCCGATGCCGCCTGCCATTGGAAGGTGGGGCTGGCCGAGATGCCCGCGTTGTTGGTGGGCGCCACCAGCACCGGCGTGGTGGGCCGCTGGTTATCCACCAAGGCGGAATCCCCGAATTTCACATCAAACCAGAAATCAATATCGCCATCGCTGATGTCTTCCAGCCAGGCAGACATCTTGGCATCGTTGTCTTCCATGTTCCATGGCGGAATGGTGATGGAGTCTACCGCATTGGCGGTATTGTCGGCAATGTGCGTGGTGCCGTCGCCATCGTTGTTCCATGCGCCAGTGTTGATGAACGACGCCACCGTAAAGCGCGCGGTCTTGGTGCCCGTCAGGTTCAGATCGGCGCGCGCCACGCGGAATTCGATGGCGTCATTCGCCGCACTGATGACCACCTCCGTGTTGCCGCCGGTGGGCGGGGCATACCAATACGCGCTGTCATGCGCCCACATCTCAATGCGCGCACCGCTGGCCGCGTCCACATGGTGAACGTTGAGTTGATATTCCGGATAATGCGCGGCCGCAATGCCATCGTTGGAATAGCCGCTGCCGATGAAGGTGCTGGAGTCATCGCCCAGCCACGTCAGGGCGGTGCTGGCGTCATTCCGGCGCGTGTCCACGCCCACGGCAATGAACGGTTTGCTGGCATCCGTGATGTCCGTCAGCCGCACGAGGAAGTAGACCCACGTGGCATCCGCAAACACACGGAACTCCTTGATGTCTGCATTGGCGTGGTCGGCATGGTCGCTGCGTTCTTCGGTGCGTTTGTCGGTCCAGATATATTGCTGCACCGAACTTGCCGCGTTGTTGTAGATTACCGAGGGCGTGCCCAGCCAGTCGCTGGGGTTGCCATCAATCGTGATGGCCTGCCCGCCGGGGGCCGTACTGGCGTTGGCCGCGGCATAGCTCACCGAGTAATACGACCAGTTCTCCGAATAGAATCGGTAATAATACGTCGTGTCGGGCGCGAGGCCGGTGTCTTCAAATGTGGTGGCAGAGCCGCGATAGACCACCGTGCCGTTGCCCAGCGGGTCGCCGGCATTATAGGTGGTGCCGTTGACCGGTGCGGTCCAACTGGCATCGGCGGTTTGCCGCACAATGACCGTATCCTTGGCCACGCCGGACACGCCGCGCGTCCATTCGAGATTGATTTGGCTGTTGGTGTGGGTGCCGTCGCGCGTCGCCGAAGCGCCCGTCGGCGGGTTCAGATTTTGCACCGTCAGCGCCGGGTTGTTGGTGGTTTTGGCCGCGCAGGAACTGCCCGCGGCGGTGAACCGGCTGGTGAAGACACCTGCCGCCGTCATCTGTACCCGGTTGGACCAATAGCTGTTGTTATTTTCATTCTTCAACCAACTCATCGCGTTCGTGGTGGCAAAACTGCCGTTTTGGGCCCAGTCGAAGTCGAGAGTGGCCACCTGCCCCAGGCCTACGGGGTAGGATTGGAACTCAAAGTTCAGCTTGTTGCCCAGCCACTCGCTGGCGGCGGCCGTCCATGCCACGCCGCTCAGCGTATTGCTGCCGACCCACGTGGCGCAGACCGTCGGCACAATGTGCGCCCAACTGGAGCCGATGCGGATTTCATCAAACTGCGCCGCGCCGATGGTGTTGCCGCCATCGCCACTGCCTGCGTGCAAGCGAATCTTGTTGATATAGGAAATGTTCACGCCGTCCTGGCTGACTTGCCAGGTATCGGGCTCGGTAGCCGGGAACGTGTTGGCCAGTTGGGGCCACACGCTCGCTTGCAGCCGCTTTGCGCTGAAGTCGTATTTGCCCACCACCAGATACACTCGGCCGGTGTCACCGCGGCCGTCATTGGCGCCGGTCCCGCGCAAGTCCTCGCTGGCCCACCACGTGCTCGATCCATCGCCAATGGCCAGGGTGTGGTAGTTGGCGCCTGCCCCCTTGCCGAAGAATGCCTTTTCCGTCGCGTTGTCAAACAGGCTCAAGCCCGCCCACTTGTTCGCGCCGTCGTAGCGGTACGACATCAGGAACGCCACATACATCGTGCCGTTTTCATAGGGCGTGTCCAACTGGCGGTCGGCGTAGCCGCTCTCGCCGTTACTCAGCCCCGTCAACCGAACCAGATTCCCCGCCATCGGCGGATAATTGTCCATGTTGAAGAAACGCGGCGCTACGTCCGTTGCCGACGCCGGATTGACCGCGCTGGTCCAAGTGCCCGAATCGCCCGTGCTCCATGCGTTGGCGCCGAAGCCCCGTCCGCCCTTGTTGGCCGCGCCCAGCACCGTGGAGTTGGTGTAGGAGAACGGATTGACCACCTCGTGGGCCGCATAGCTGCCCATGGTCTGATCCTTGCTTAGCCCGTCGGAATAGTAATTGGCGCCGTTATAGGAATAAAACTTGTAGTAGTTGGTGGAGCCCGCTGCCACCACATGCTCCAGTGCGGTCGCGCTGCCCTTGTAGATTACCGTCGCGCCGTCAATCGTATTGCCCACGCTATAGCCGGTGCCATCGGTGGGATCGGTCGAAATGGCGCTCGTCTTGTGCAGAATCATCACGTCGCTGCTAGCGCCGTTCTTGGCCCAGGCCAAGCGCAGCATTTCATGGCCGTCCACTGTCAGCGACGCCGAGGCCGGATCATCCGGCTTGCTGGGCACCACGCCAATCAGGCCCGCCCAGTTGGTGGCGATGCGCACTTCATCAAAGTACACATTGCCCGGCGTGCCGGAGCTCGGACCCGCACCCGCGGCCAGCCGGATGGTATTCACCCAACCTACGGTATTGCTGGCTTTGGAAACCGTTACATCCCACGATGCCGGCTCATCCGTCGGCACTGCTTGCGATCCAATTTTGTATGCCTTGGCCTTGGCTTCGCCGGCGCTCCAATCGTAGTAGCCAACGATGATGTAATCATTCCCCGATCCATTACTTAACGTATAGGCTGAACCGGTATTATCAATGCCCAATTGTTTATCCTGACCATAGATTTCACCGATAAACAACTTTTCTTCGTTGTTGCTCCAGCACAGAGACAATCCCGCGTATTTGTTGGCGCCTTCGTACTGGTAATTGAGGATATAGCCAAAATAAATGCGACCTTCCTTGTAGGTCTGCCCCAGTGGGCGGAATACGGCTTTGCCGGTATCGTCCGGAGGGTTCACCCACAGCTTGTTGCCACTCGGCGCCGGATAATTCGTTTGTTCCGAGAAGCTGCCCGACACGTTGGTAAACGCTCCGGCATCAGCTCCATACCATGCTCCGTCCCAACCCTGTTCACCATTCCAGCCGGCGATGCCGGTGCTGTTGGTATAGGAGAAGGTTTCCACCACCTCACTGGCAGCAAACGCAGTGGTCGCGCCGGACTTCGCCAACCCCGCTGAATAGTAGTTGCCACCGCTGTAGGAGTAGAACGCGTAATAATGCGCGGTGCCGGACGCAACCACATGCTCCAGCGTCGAGCCGGAGCCCTTGTAAATCACCGTGCCGCCGCCACAGGCGCTCCCCACGCTATAGCCCGCTCCCTGCGTCGGCGCGCTCGACGCGCTGCCCGACTTGTACACAATCATCACGTCATAGCTTGCGTGCTTGGTCCACGCCAGCCGCACCATCGTTTTGCCATCCACCGTGGCCGAGGCTGCAGACGGATCCGGCAGCAACACCACGCTCCCCGTCGCCGGCGATGTGGAGCGGTAATTCAGCATCGCGCCGCTGCCATTATAAGGATAAATGGCGACATGATACGTGGTGCCCGCGGAAAGTCCCGTCACCGTCACGTCGCCGGATTTACCGGCCGCCGCATAGACCACATAGTTGCCGGTGCCGATCTGGCTTCCGCTACCAAAGGTCGCGCTGGCGGTATAGTTGGTCCAATCGGTCGGATTCGAGCTGACCGCACTATCAGCCTTGACCAGAATGATCGTGCCATCGGCGGAACCCGCGTTGTCCCAGATGATCTTGGCGCTGGACCCGCTCACCGGCAGGAACGAGGTCAGCGTGGAGCTGCTGGCCGGCTCGCCAGGGCCCGTCGTGGCATTCGCGCCCGGAACGGCGCCGGATGTCCGGTAGTTATACGTCGCGTGAGCCGGTGTGCCGTCATGGGCGTACGGGAATATCTGGTAGTAGTACGCCGTGTTGGCCGCGGTGCTGTAGCTGTCGGTAACGTCACCCGCCGCGCCGGAGGTGGCCACGTGAACCACCGTGCCGTCGCCAATGGCGTTGCCCTGCGAATAGGACGAACCATCCGCCGGCGTGCCCGTCGGCGCCGA
>MWEZ01000021.1 GCA_002071335.1 Verrucomicrobia bacterium ADurb.Bin018 | reverse complement strand
GTGAATGTCGGCCGTAACTATAACGGTCCTAAGGTAGCGAAATTCCTTGTCGGGTAAGTTCCGACCTGCACGAATCGTGTAACGATCTGGGCGCTGTCTCAACGAGGATCTCGGTGAAGTTGTAATTCCGGTGAAAATGCCGGATACCCGCAGTAGGACGGTAAGACCCTGTGAACCTTTACTGTAATCTGATATTGGGTTTTGGTTGGTTATATGTAGCATAGCTGGGAGGCTGTGAAGCGATCTCGTCAGGGACCGCGGAGCCGTCAGTGAAATACCAGTTTTAATTAACCGGAATTCTAACCGCGAGCCGTGCAACCGGCTCCGGGACCGTGTCAGAGGGTCAGTTTGACTGGGGCGGTTTCCTCCCAAAAGATAACGGAGGAGTTCTAAGGTCACCTCAGCATGGTCGGCAATCATGCGTAGAGCGTATAGGTAGAAGGTGGCTTGACTGCGAGACCCACAAGTCGAGCAGGTGCGAAAGCAGGACTAAGTGATCCGGCGGTTGCTAGTGGTAGCGCCGTCGCTCAACGGACAAAAGGTACTCCGGGGATAACAGGCTTATCGCCGCCAAGAGTCCATATCGACGCGGCGGTTTGGCACCTCGATGTCGGCTCATCACATCCTGGGGCTGAAGAAGGTCCCAAGGGTTTGGCTGTTCGCCAATTAAAGTGGTACGCGAGCTGGGTTCAAAACGTCGTGAGACAGTTTGGTCCATATCCACTGTGGGCGTTGGAGATTTGAGGAGAACATTCCTTAGTACGAGAGGACCGGGAATGACGCACCTCTGGTGTTTCGGTTGTCGCGCCAGCGGCATCGCCGAGTAGCTATGTGCGGAATGGATAAGCTCTGAATGCATCTAAGAGCCAAGCCGACTTCAAGATTGGATCTCCCTTGCTGGTTCGCCAGCACTAAAGGCCGGTTGAAGACTACGACCTTGATAGGGCGGGTGTGTACGTGCTGCGAGGCATTTAGCTAACCGCTACTAATCAGCCGTGAGGCTTGACCATTTATTTGCGCGGCTCCGCCCCGTTTCGGCGGGGCGGAGCCAGCGCCCTTGTGCATGATATTGCACTGATTCGCTTGTATCTTATGCAACCCTTTTTTCCTGGTGACCATAGCGCGAGGGTCATACCTGTTCCCATTCCGAACACAGAAGTCAAGACTCGCTGCGGCGATGGTACTGCCTCACTTGGGGGCGGGAGAGTAGCACGTTGCCAGGATTTTTTTACCAGGCCGGACTGCCCATGCAGCCCGGCCTTTCTTTTTTTTTGAGGGGGGCGTCGTGGGGCCTGTTGTTTGCCCAAGTGCATGCTTGTTTCGAATCGCGCCGCGTGTGTCGAGCCGCCCGTTGGCTTATGCCCAACCCGACCGCCGAAAATTATAACTGCGCATGGTTTCGCTAACGCTTCCGCCAGCAGGGGTGCTATACTCATGCCCATGAAATCACGCCGTAAGGTTTTGATGATCCTGACCCATGACCGTTTGGATTGTCTGCGGCTGTGCTTGGAGATGCTGGAAAAAGCGAATGCGTTTGCGGCATTCGATCATGTGGTCTTGCTGCTCAACGGGGTGCCGGCGCGATTACGGCGTTATGTTCAGCAATTCATGGCCGCGCGGCCCCAAGTGCGCTGGGATACAGTGGACGGGGACGGCACCCGACCGGGCGGTATTTGCGCGGTACAAAATGAATGCATTCGGCGTTATCCGGATTCCATTTATGTGAAGGTGGATGAGGATGTCTTTGTCCCCACGGGTTGGGCGGAACGGATGCTCGCCACATACGAACGCTACCAAGACCGCACCGATCTGGCGCTAATCACCACATTGATCCCCAACAATGCTTATGGCCTGCATCGTTTGCTGACGACGTTTTATCCTGAAAAACTTCCGGAATTTGAACGACTTTTTGGTGCACCGCCATCCGCTGCCGCCAAAGGTCCCACTTGGCAGCGCCCGGACATTGCCGAATGGGCCACTCGTCTGTTTCTTGATCTGGAAGCTGCCAATGAGGAGCAGCGCCGGCGACTGGCCGCATCCGATCAGCCACGCTGGCATGAGTTTTGCCAATACTTCAGCATCGGCTGCATCTGCTACGATTACGCACACGTGCAACGCATGGGCGGCGCCTTGCCACCGCGGGATGAGCCCGACTGGTGCGCTTGGTTCGAGGAGAAAAAACATATCTGCGTTCTCGACCAAAGCATGGTGGTGTTGCACTATTCATTCTTTGTGCAACAGGATTGGTTGGATCGCTCAACTTTGTTGGAAGATATTCGTGCGCGCAATTTGCCGGGAACATCGCCCTGGTATGCGGCCGGGGCGCGCTGGTGGCGCTTGGCGCGGCAAGTGCCGCGTATTCTGAAACGGAGGCTCGCGTAATGACATTTGGCGAAACCTACCGCGGCAAACGTGTCTGGCTGACCGGCGATACTGGCTTCAAAGGATCATGGCTGGCTTTTTGGCTGCATCGGCTGGGCGCGGAGGTGTTTGGGATCGGACTGGAGCCCGACACCGCGGAGGGACCGTTTGTGCGGGCCGAGTTGCCGCACCTCATTCGCCACGAAACCGCGGATATCCGCGATGCCGCGCGCATGCTGACGCTCGTCCGCGATTTTCAGCCCGAGGTGGTTTTTCATTTGGCCGCGCAAGCTCTCGTGCGTCGTTCTTATGTCGAACCGGTTGAGACATTCGATACCAACGTCCGCGGCACGGCCCATGTGCTCGAAGCCATTCGCCAAGCCGGCCAACCCTGCGCGGTGGTGGTAGTCACCAGCGACAAATGTTACGAAAACCGCGAAGAGGATTACGCCTATCGGGAAGAGGATCCCATGGGCGGCCACGATCCGTATAGCGCTTCCAAGGGCTGCGCGGAATTGGTCGCGGCATCGTACCGGCGCGCCTTTTTTGCGGCGCCCGGCCGCGTTCATCTGGCCACAGCCCGCGCAGGCAATGTGATCGGCCCCGGCGACTGGGCGGCCGACCGCATAGTCCCCGATGCCGTGCGGGCGATTCGTGCCGGCAAAGCGTTGTCCGTGCGCAACCCGCGCGCGGTGCGTCCCTGGCAGCACGTGCTCGAACCGTTGAGCGGCTATTTGCGCTTGGGCCAAGCCTTGCTGGAGCAAGGCGCGCGCGCGGCCGAAGGCTGGAACTTTGGCCCTGATCCTGCCAGTGCGCGCAATGTGGGCGAACTGGCGGAATTGTTTTGCCGCGCCTGGGGCGATGGCGCGACCTGGCAAGCCATGCCCAATCCGGCCAACCCTCACGAAGCCCACTTGTTGCAACTGGCCATAGACAAGGCGCGCGAGCGCTTGGCCTGGCACCCCAAATGGAATTTTGAAACCACTGTGCAACGCACTGCGGCAGGCTATCGAACCATGCTGACCGCGCGCAACGTGGAGGCTGTCCGCGCTTTTATGAACGACGAAATTGCCGCTTACGAAGCCGCAACCTAAAGGGAGCCGATTATGCAGAACAAAGACATTCCCGTCATGATTCTCGCGGGTGGGCGCGGTACGCGCCTGATGGAAGAAACGCGCGATATTCCCAAACCGATGGTCACCATCGGCGGCAAACCGATTCTGCTGCACCTGATGCAGTATTATAGCCGCTTCGGTTTTCGCAAATTCATCATTTGCCTCGGCTACAAAGGCGATGTCATCAAGGAGTATTTTCTTCACGTGCGCGAACGCACCGCGACCGTGCGGTTGCACGCGGGTGGCCGGGTGGAATATGAATCCGGCATTGCCACCGACTGGGACATCATTCTGGCGGAAACTGGCGAACACAGCCTGACCGCCACCCGGATTCTACGCGCGGCAGATTATGTGGATGCCCCCCTGTTCGCGCTGACCTACGGCGACGGCCTGAGCGATATTGATCTCAACGCCGAATTGGCTTTTCATCGCGCGCACGGCAAAATCGGCACCATGGCCGCCGTGCACCCGCCCTCGCGCTTCGGCATGATGGAGCTGGCCCCGGACGGCAAAGTGCGCGTGTTCCGGGAAAAGGAAAAATTGCACAATGATTACATCAATGGCGGCTTTTTCCTCCTGCAAAAAGAATTCTTGGCGCGCCTGCCCTCGCAGGAAAACGTCAGCTTGGAAGCCGCGCCACTAACCGACCTTGCCGCTGCCGGCGAGTTGTATGCGTACCGCCACGAGGGATTCTGGGGTTGCATGGACACCATGCGCGACCGCGAAAATCTCGAAAAAATCTACGAGTCCGGGTCTGCGCCATGGGCGGGCTAAAAGTTTTCCACAGTGTGGAAAACTTTTTTCCACAGCGTGGAAAAATGGGATGAGCGCAAGCCCCCCGATTGTCGTCACTGGCGCGGCCGGCTTTATTGGCCGGCGAACCGTGGCCCGTTTGGCGCAAGCCGGATGCCGCGTGTGGGCGCTGGACCGGGTGCCATGGCCCGGGGAACCGCTTGCCGGGGTTGAACACTATTGTGTGGATCTTTCCACGGACGCGCCCCCGGTGACCGAGGGCACACTGGTCCATTTGGCTTGGAACATGGCGCGCGCGGATGCTGCCGGGCAGACTCAGGCGTTGGCCGACTTCCAGCGGCTGTTGTCCGCCGGATCATGGCGCGGGGTTGTGGGGTTGGGCAGCGCCGAGGAGTACGGCGACCTCGCTGGGCGGCTGCGCGAGGATCAGGCGCCAGGGCCGCTGCTCTCCGCCTATGGGCAAGCCAAGTTCGCAGCCGGGCAGGCGCTGGCTGCTTGGGCGCGCGCCGCGAACCGCAAGGCGGTGTGGCTGCGGCCGTTTGTTGTCTATGGCCCCGGACAAGGCGGCTCCATGGCGATTCCCTTTGCCTTGCGCTGCGCCCGCGAACGTATCCCCGGCGACTTTTCGGCCGGCCATCAACTCCGCGACTTTGTTCATGTAGACGACGTGGTGGCAGGAATTGTTGCGGCCACGCTGGGCCTGCCGGCCCTGAAAACATCGTGGACGGTTTGCAACTTGGGCCGCGGCGAACCCGTGCGCTTGCGCGATGTGTTGGAGCGCATCGGGGAGTTGACCCAGGCCACGGAGTTGTTCCGGTTTGGTGTGCGCCCCATGCGCCCCAACGAACCGCCCGAACAAGTGGCCGATGTCGCCACGGCGGCCGCCGTGCTGGGCTGGCGTGCGCAGATTTCATGGCAGCGGGGCATTGCCGAGTTATGCAAAGCCACAATGGAGCCGCGCGGATGAGCAGCGCCAGCCCATGTACGTCCGGAATGTTTGGCCGTGCCCATTGCGCGGTTTTCATGATTAGATCAGCGGCATGACCAAACGCAATGTCATCGTGTTGGGCGCCGGACTCGCCGGGCTGGGCTTCGCGCGGCACTATCCCGGCTGCCGTGTATTCGAGGCGGACGACACCCCCGGCGGCCACGCGCGCTCTCATTCATTTGCCGGTGTGTGGTTTGATCGCGGTGCGCATATCTGCCACTCGTCAGACCCGGAATGGCTGGCCTTGCTCCATGCGGCCGCGCCGCTTCACGTGATGACCAAAAGCACGGTGCTGAACCACAAACAGGGCAAGTGGTTTGCCTATCCCGTGCAAAATCATTTGTTCGATTTGCCCCCGCCCGAGCGGGAGGCCGCGCTGCGCGACTTCCTTGCGGCGCAGGAAAAATATCGTGGTCGGGAGCCGGCCAACTACGAAGAGTGGTGCCGCTTTCAATATGGCGATTATTTGCTCGAAAACTTTTACCGTTTATACACCGCCAAATATTGGCATGTCCCCATGGCGGAACTGGCCACGGATTGGCTGGGCGGGCGGCTTCTTCCTTCGCAAGTGGAGAACATCATCGCCGGCGCCAATGGGCCAGTGGCGGAACAACAAGCGGTGTTCCGCACGTTTCGTTATCCGCAGTCGGGCGGCTTTTTTGCCATGCTGGCGCGGCTGGCCGATGGCGTGGACGTGCGCCTGCAAAAACGCGCGGTGAAAGTGGCCGCGCGCGAAGGTCGAGTTTCGTTTGCGGATGGCACGGCAGAGTCGTTTGATTGGCTGGTGGCCACGATCCCTTTGCCGGAGTTGGTGGCCATGATGCCGGAAGCCCCGTCCGCCGTGCGCGAGGCCGCGGCCAAACTGCGGGCGCTGCGGCAGTATTGCGTCAATCTGGTGGTCAACCGCCCGGCTTTATCGCCGGCCCAATGGTTTTATATTTATGACCCGGATGTGGCGGTTTCGCGCGTGTCATTTCCGTTTGCCTTGTCGGGCCAAGCGAGCAACCAGACGGCCATTCAGGCGGAAATCTTTTTGCCGCAAAATGCCCGGCCCAACGAGGCGCAATTGCGGGACCAGGCCATTGCCGATCTTGGGCGCATCTTGCGCTTTGCGCCGGATGAGGTAACCGCCGCCGAAATCCGGTGCTATCCGCTTTCTTACGTGGTTTCCGACTTGGCCCGCGCGCCGGCCGTGCGCTTGATGCGCGACTGGCTGCGCACCCAACGCATCGTCACGGCCGGCCTTTTTGGCGAATGGCACTATGTATGGTCCGATCGCGCCTACGCCAGCGGCCGCAATCTGGCCCAAACCCTTTTGGCCGCCCCATGAAAGTCAGCTTTCTCGTCCCGGATTTGGGTTGGCCCATCGTCGGCATCGCCGCGCGCATGGCCAACTATCTCCACCCCGAACATGAGGTGGAGATTGTGGGACCCAATCTGTGGAGAGGCGCGAACATCATGTATGCGGCGGAGTTCGCCTATCGTCCCGTGGATTGCCCCCGCCTGTATCGCTTGCCGGAATATTTTAGGGAATCGCGCAAACTCACCCGGGCGCTGACCGGCGACGTGATTATTTCGATGAAGGCTTTTGGCAGCAATTTGCCGGCGGCTTTGCGCGCCAAGCGAGAACGCGGGTGCCGCGTGGTGGCCTACTTGGATGAGTGGGACGGCGCGGTGGCCGCGGAGTGGTCGTGGTCCGAGCGACTGCGGCAGTGGACGCGCGATTGGATGCATCCGGGCAACAATGTTTATGTGCCGTGGGTCGAAAGACGACTGCGCGAATGCGACGAACGCTTGGTGACCACCCAATTTCTTGCGCAGAAATTCGCGGGCCGGATTTTTCACATTGGCGTGGACACGGCGCGTTTCCAGCCCCAGGATCCGGAAGCGGTCGCGCGGCTCAAGCATCAACTGGGGTTGAGCGCCAACACCTTGTTGGTGTTTGGTGGTGTGGCCCGCCCGCACAAAGGGCTGGAAGTATTTCTGGAAGCCCTGGTGCGCCTGCGCCGCACGGATTGCCGGGTGGTGATTTTGGGGCCTCATAATGAATATGTGCAGCAGTTGCAGCAGCATTCCGAGTACGGGGCGCTTGTGTGTTGCCCTGCCACCACCCCCGAAGCGATTCAACTCATTCATCGGGAGATGCCTCTTTATCTGGGTTTGGGCGACGCCTTGCTGGTGCCGTTGACCGATACGCTGCTGGCGCGCAGTCAAATGCCGTGCAAGCTTTTTGAGGCCATGGCCATGGGCAAGCCCATCTTGGCCAACGCGGTATCAGATGTGCCTGCCGTTCTGGGGGATGGTGGCTATTTATTGCCGCCCAATGACGTCGCTGCAACGGCCCAAGCCATCCAAGCCCTGCTGGCGGACCCGGCTGGCGCCGCCGCCATGGGGCAGCGGGCCCGGGCGCGTTGCGTTGCGCATTACAGTGCCGCAACCAGCCGGCAGGAGTTACTCAACATCCTGCAAGCGCTGCGCTGAGGCTGCGCGGCGCGGTTTTGCTGGACGGAAAAAAGGGGGGGCGGTAGCATGGATTCTTTATGGAATTGTTAATTGAGAGGGCGCGTAGTTTTCACGGGAGCGTGGTGTTGCCGGAAGGGCAGGACCCGCGGGTGATGCAGGCGGCAGCGGCAATTGTCCGCTCGGGTTTCGCCAAAGTATCCGTGCTGGCGACTCCGGCGGAAGCGCAAAAATCCTGCGCCGCCGCCGGGATTGCACCCGCCGGGTTTGAGATCATTGATCCGTCGGCGCCCCCGTGCTTTGAGGAGCTGGTGGACGCGTATTACCGCAAGCGGGCGGGCAAGGGGTTGACTTCCGAGCAGGCGCGGCAGGCGATGAAAAACCGCCTCTATGTGGGGGCCATGATGATTGAAACCGGCTATGCGTCCGGCATGGTGGCGGGAAGCATCGCCTCCACCCCTGATATGCTGCGCGCGGCTTTCCACTGCGTGGGCACGGCGCCGGGCAACAAAACGGCCAGCAGTTGTTTTTTGCTGCGCCTGAAAACTCCCACGCCAGCGGGCGACAACACCTTGCTGTTTGCCGATTGCGGCGTAAACCCCAACCCGACCGTCGAGCAACTGGTGGAGATTGCGCTGGCCACGGCCAAGACGCACCGGGCGTTGATTGGCACGCCGCCGCGCATGGCACTGCTGAGTTTTTCCACGCGCGGCAGCGCCAAGCATGATTTGGTAGACAAGGTGGCCGATGCCACGCGCATCATCAAAAAAGTGGGGCCGACCGTTGACCCCGAGATGATCGTGGACGGCGAGCTGCAGACGGATGCGGCCATCGTGCCGCAGGTGGCGGCGCAAAAAGCGCCGGACAGCCCGCTCAAGGGCGCGGCCAACATCCTGATTTTCCCGGATTTGCAGGCGGGCAATATCTCGGTGAAGCTGGTGGAGCGCCTGGCGGGCGCGATTGCGTTGGGGCCGATTTTGCAGGGGCTGGCCAAGCCGGTGAACGATCTATCGCGTGGGTGCAGCGCGGAAGACATTGTGGGAGTGGCGGCAGTAACGATGTGTCAGGCGTCGGCAATGGGGGTGCCGGCCGCAACGAAGCCGAGTGGAGTTGCCGCCGCGGTGGCGCCCGCGGCCTGTTTGGCCGGAATACTGTCGGACGACGAAATTGAGGCCATTGCGCGGCGCGTGGCGCAGGATTTGCTGACGGGACCCAACGGGAGCCCGCATTATTCAAGATTTTGAGAGGATGAACGATGAAGAAGATTGATTGGAACAGCTTGGGTTTTGCCTACATGGACACCAATTGCCATATCCGCTACGTGTGGAAAAATGGCCAATGGAGCGCGGGGGAGCTGGTGGCTTCGCCGCAGATGTCCATCCACATCGCGGCGACGGCGCTGCATTATGGGCAGTCGGCGTTCGAGGGGCTCAAGGCGTTCCGGCGCAAGGATGGCAAGGTGAGTTTGTTCCGGCCCGAGGAAAACGCCAAGCGGCTGGCCATGACGGCGCGGCGCACCTGCATGGCCGAAGTGCCAGTGGATATGTTTGTGGATGCCTGCAAGCGGGTGGTGCGGGCCAATCTGGATTATGTGCCGCCATACGGCACGGGTGGTTCCATGTATGTGCGCCCGCTGCTGTTTGGCAGCGGCGCGCAAATTGGCGTGGCGGCTGCGGATGAATACACGTTTCTCGTGCTGGTGACGCCGGTGGGCCCGTATTACAAGGGCGGCTTGCAAGCCGTGAAGGCGATTGTGCTGGACCAATATGATCGCGCGGCGCCGCTGGGCACGGGACACGTGAAAGTGGCCGGAAATTACGCGGTCAGCCTCTATCCGCACCTTGAAGCCAAGGCCGCGGGTTATCCGGTGGAGCTATACCTCGATGCCAAGGAGCACAAGTGGATCGAAGAATTCGCCACGAGCAATTTTTTGGGAATCACCAAGGACGGCAAATATGTCACCGCCAAATCAGGCTCCATTTTGCCGAGTATCACGAATCTGACGTTGCAACAAATTGCGCGGGATAATGGCATTCCCGTGGAAGTGCGCCCCATCGCTTTTGAGGAAGTGACCGAGTTCGCGGAAGTGGCCGCTTGCGGCACCGCGGTGGTGGTCACGCCGGTGAGCGAAATCGAACGGGCGGGCACAGTCTATAAGACCGGTCCGGCCACCGGCTGTGGCCCGGTGCTGGAAAAGCTGTATAAAACCGTGCAGGGAATCCAGTACGGCGAGCTGCCGGATACCCACGGCTGGAATGTGGAAGTTGAGTGACGCTATGCTGACGCTGGACCAACAATTTGCCAAAATCACCGCGCGACGGGTGGACCTGCACAGCGCGGAGGAACTCAAAAACCGGCTGGCCAAGGCTCAGGCGGAAAATCGTCCGCTGCGCGTGAAGCTGGGTGCGGACCCTTCCGCGCCAGACCTGCATCTGGGGCATTGTGTGGCGCTGAACAAGTTGCGTGAATTCCAGGATTGCGGCCACACCGTGGTGTTCATCATTGGCGACTTCACCGGCATGATTGGCGACCCTTCCGGCAAATCGGCCACGCGCCCGCAGCTCTCCAAAGAGCAGGTGATGGCCAACGCCAAGAGCTATCAGGAGCAGGTATTCAAAATCCTGGACCCGGCGCGCACGGAAGTGCGGTTCAACTCGGAATGGTTCGGCCCGATGGTGTTTGAAAAAGTTATCCGGTTGAGCGCCCACGTGACGGTGGCGCAGTTGCTGGCTCGCGACGACTTTGCCAAGCGCTACGCCGCCAACCAGCCCATCTCGCTGGTGGAATTCCTGTATCCGTTGGTGCAGGCCTATGATTCCGTGATGGTGCGGGCCGATGTGGAACTCGGCGGCACCGACCAGCTCTTCAATCTGCTGTTGGGCCGCGAAATCCAAAAAGCCCATGGCCAGGAGCCGCAGATTGTCATGACCATGCCGCTGCTGGAAGGCTTGGATGGCGTCAACAAGATGAGCAAGAGCCTCGGCAACTATATTGCCGTGAACGACACGCCCAAGGACATCTTTGGCAAAACCATGAGCGTGAGCGATGACCTCATGTGGCGCTACTTTTCGCTGGTACTTTGCCTGCCGGAGGATGAAATCGCGGCGTTGCGCGCGGCGGTGGCCAATGGCACGCGGCATCCGCGCGAGGTGAAGGACGAGTTGGCCCGGCGCATTGTGGCCAAGTTCCACGGGGATGCGGCCGGCAACGAGGCCAGTGCCGAGTTCGCGCGGGTGTTTGCCCAGCACGAGCTGCCCACGGATATTCCCGAAGTCGTGCTGCCCGCCGGCAAAATCGGCATTCTCCACCTGATGGTGAAAGCCGGTTTGGCTCCCAGCACCAGCGAGGCGCGCCGGCTGGTGCAAGCCGGCGCCGTGAAACTCGGCGACGACAAGGTGAGCGATTTCCGCTTGGAAATCGAGCCCGCCGACGGCCTGGTGATCCGCAGCGGCAAGCGCGGCTTTGCGAAAATCCGCCGCCAACCCTAGCCGGACGCGGGGGCGGGGCGTTGAAATCCGTTGCGCGGGGCGGGGGGGATGGGTATCGTGCGGAATCATGAAGACACGCAAAGCCATCATTGAACGCAAAACGCGGGAAACGCAAATCCGCGTGGAATTGAATGTGGACGGCCATGGCACGTACCAGATCGAAACCGGCCTGCCGTTTTTCAATCACATGCTGGAGCTGTTTGCCAAACACTCATTGTTGGACCTCAATCTGCGGGCCAAGGGCGATCTGGAGGTGGACCACCACCACACGGTGGAGGATGTCGGCTTGGCGCTCGGCGATGCGTTGAATCAAGCCTTGGGCGAGCGCAAGGGAATCGAGCGCTACGGCTTCAGCCTGCTGCCGATGGACGAGACCTTGAGCCGCGTGGCGCTGGATTTGGGCGGCCGCCCGTATCTGGTGCTGCAGATGGCCAACAAGAAAAAGAAAATCCTCGATTTCGAGTTGAGCCTGCTGGGCGAGTTTCTGCGAGCCTTTGTGACCCAGGCGCGAATGAACCTGCACATTCATCAATTGTATGGCGCGGACGCGCACCATGCGTGGGAATCGGTTTTCAAGGGCCTGGCGCGCGCCTTGAAGATGGCCTGCCGCCATGATCCGCGGGTCAAAGGCGTGCCCTCCAGCAAGGGCATTTTGTAACCGCGCGCGCTGTCCGGGCGATGACGTCAGATGGGATGATCCGCGATGAGTGATTTCGTGATTTTGCCGGCCATTGATTTGAAGGATGGCCAATGCGTACGCCTGCGCCAAGGGCGGGCGGACGATGTGAAGGTGTATGGCCATGATCCCGCCGCGCAAGCCGCGGACTGGGCGCGGCAGGGCGCGCAATGGCTGCATGTGGTGGATTTGGATGGCGCGTTTCAGGGACGGCCGGTGCATGGCGCGGTGATTGCTGCGATGGTGCAGGCGGCCGGCATCCCGGTGGAATGCGGTGGGGGGCTGCGGCGCGATGAAGATATCGAAACGCTGCTGGCTTGCGGAGTGCGCCGCGCCATTTTGGGCACGCGTGCGCTGGAGGACATGGCGGCCTTGGCCCAACTGGCGGCGAAATATGGCGACCGTCTCGCGGTGGGCATTGACGCGCGCAATGGCCTCGTGCAGGTGAAGGGCTGGACGGAAACATCGCGCATGACGGCGGTGGAGCTGGCGCGCCGCGCCGCGGCCAGCGGGATCAAAACCATCATCTACACCGACACGGCGACCGATGGAATGCTGCAAGGTCCCAACATCAGCGGCGTGGCCGAGATGTGCGATGTGGTCGGGCCCGGGTGCATGGTTATCGCGTCGGGAGGAATTACCACGGCGGCTGACATTCGCCGGCTGCGCGCGCAAAACAAGGCGAATCTCGGCGGAGCCATTGTCGGCAAGGCGCTCTACGAAGGGCGGACCACTCTTGCCGAACTGCAAGCTGCCGCAAGCTAGGGCCGCGGGCCGGGGACGGCCGGGTCCAGCTCTTGCAGTAGTTGCAAAAATTCCGGCGTGCCACGGATGTTGGCCAAATCGGGATCGTTGAGGAAATCGCGGAAGCTGCCGGGAGCCACATGCTGCATGGCGCGGCGCAGCCATGGCACGGCGGCCGGAGCATTGGTTTCCTGCGCATAAAACGCGCCCATGTTGAAGAGCGCAGAGACGTTGTCGGCTTCCATCTCCAGCACCACTTGCAACTGTTCGCGGGCGGCTTCGCGGTCGCCCATGCGCGCGAGCGCAATGGCCAGATTATTGCGCGGCCCGGGCATGTTGGGAAAAGCGGCCACCGCTTCGCGCAGCACCGTGACGGCGCGTTCGGATGGCGGCAGGCTCAGCAGCATGATGCCTTCCTGCAATAGCGCGGGCTGATAGTCGGGATGCAGCCGGCGACAGGTTTCGATGAGCTCCAGCGCCAAATCCGTGTTGCGGGTTTGGAGGTAGGCAAACGCCAAATTGGTGAGCGCCTCGGGATTGAATGGCTCATTGCGCAGCGCGGCTTCCAGCACGGAAATGGCGCGGTCAAAGTTGCCCTGCTGGATATAGATAAGGCCCAGGATGCGTTGCGCGCCGGCCAACTTGGGATAGGCCTTCAATGCGGCCAGCGCGCGATCTTCCGCCGGGCCGAATTGCTTGGCCACCAGAAACTCGCCGGCCTCGCGGTAGGCCGTCAGTGCGGCTTCCATTTGCTCCGATTGCGCGAGCGCCGGTGAAACCGGTTTGGTGACGGGGGGCGGGGGGGCGGGGGGGGGCTTGGGCGGCGCGGGTACTTCCGTTTCTGGGGCGGCGGGTTGCTCCGGCTGGATCAAGCGGCCACGCACTTTTTCCTGATGCAGCACCAGCCACACGGAGCCGCCCAACAGCAGCAAGAACAGGACCACAAACGCAAGAATCCGCCGGTTCGCCGCGGCGCGCGCCGGATCGTGAGCGGGAGGGGGCGGGGGTGTGGCGGCGGATGTCATCGGCTTTCAGGGGTCAAGGTTGACCAGTTGACCGGTTTGGAAATCCAACCGCCGGTAGTAACAATTGCGCGGTTGGCCGGTTTGGTTCTTGGTGTGGCAAATGCCGCCCCGGCGCGGGCGCACCAGATAGAGCAGCGAATTTTGTTCGCAATTCACGCGCACTTCCAGCAGTTCGAAAGTTTCGCCGGAGGTTTTGCCTTTTTCCCACAGTTCATTGCGCGAGGTGCTCCAGAAAATGGCCGTGCGCTCGGCAATGGCTTTTTTCAAGGCGATTTCGTTGGTGTAGGCCACCAGAATGACCTCGTGCGTGTCCGCATTTTGCACGGCCACCGGGATGACTCCTGGACAGGCGCTGACCGCCTTGGTCAGCTTGTTAAAATCCAGCGTGAGCGCAGTGCCTTCTTCGAGTTCTTTCATCTGCCGCTCCGCTAGGGCCAATACTGCACGATTTGGTTGACGATGCGCCGGCCCAGATCATTTGCGGCCGGGCGCAGCGCCACGCTCTTGGAAGACGACATGTCGCCCATGAAATCGAAATCATACCAGCCGGTCACCGCCGGCGCTTCCACCACCACCGCGCCGGTGGCCTTGCGCTGCAACACAAAAGAGGCGCGGATGCTCATGCGGTATTGGTTGGCGGTGGAGCTTTCGCCGGCTTCGTAGGCCACCGGTTCCAGCCAGAACTTGGTGAGGGTGATTCGCAACACGGAATCGGCGAGGTCTTCCGTGGTCACGCGCAGGGAGCCATCCATCTGGATTTGCGACAAGATGGATTGCGTGACATCCTGCTCAATCAGCGGCTCGCTGGTTTGGTTGTCGCAGGTGGGGATATAGACGGTGCGGATGTCGGCGGGCAACATGGAGCCCAATCGGTACTGGACGCACCCGCCGGTCAGGCAAATCATGGCCGCGACGAGAATGAGGGCGATGCGTTTCATGCTAGTTCTCCGGGGGGGGCGTGGTGGGGGAGAGTTGCGCCACGCGCTGTTTGGCTTCGGCGGCCTGTTCGGCTTGCGGATACAGGGCCAGGAAATGGCGATAGGCAATCAAGGCGGCTTCGGGTTTGTGCAGGATGCGGTCGTAGTAGCGTGCGCGGGCGTAGGCGTTGTCCGCCTGCAAACGCTGCAACCGCGCCTGGCTGGCGATGATTTCCGTACGCCGCGCTGAGTCCGGGAAACGCTGCAAAAACAAGGTGCAGGCCGCGCTGGCGGTTTCGAGCGCGCGGTTGTCGTTGGGCGACTCCTGCGCGAGCTTGATGTGGCACTGCGCCTGCGAATAGGCGGCATCTTCGGCGAACGCGCTTTCCGGAAAGCGATTCAACACCGTGAAGTAGGCATCAATGGCCTTTTCATATTCATAGGTGCGCTCGTTGGCCACGCCGAGGCAATAGAACGCCTCGGCCGCCAGCGGGCTTTCCGGCGCGGTGGCGACGATCTTCTCGAACAGCGGAATGGCCCGCTCCGGCGCGGCAAATCCAGGGATGAACAGAAAATGCCCCTTTTTGAGGGTCATCAGGGTTTTGGCCAATTGCATTTGGCGGCTGATGAGTTCGTCAAACTCGAAGCGCCCGGGATAGTGATCCACAAGATGTTGATAGGCATCGAAAGCATCCTGGATATTTTGGCGGCGATCCAGATGGCGGGCATAAAACATTTGAGCCTGCGGGGCCTCCGGGGCGTTGGGCCAATAAATCCGCAGCGCCAGCGCCTGCTTGGCGGCGGCCTTGGCTTTGCCGGCGCGCGCCAAATCCTGCACATAATCCCACTGGGCGGTGGGCGTTTTCTGCTTGGCGTGGAGGAATAGGTGAAACCCGCGCTTGGGCGCTTTTTCCACATAGGGTTTGGCCGCCGCCTGCGCCGGGTGGGGGAGCATGGCCGCGCCCCAAACCAATAAGAGGCCCAGCCAGCCAAGACCACGGCGGATGAAAGCGGGTTGCAACATGCGGGCAACATTACGCAAGCGCCCCCAGCGGGTCAAGACGCTTGCGCGCGCCATTTGTGCGGCGTATGTTGTGCGCATCTCTGCTTCAAACGACGAAAGGAAAAGAGATGAAAAAGGTGTTGATCCCCACGGCGTTGGATGCCGTGGCCAAAACGATGCTGGAAGCCCATGGCGGCTACGCCGTGGTGCAGGTGCCCAAGGCTGATCTGGCCCAGTTGGTGCGCGATAATCCGGACGTGCACGCCCTGATTGTCCGCAGCGAAAAAATCACGGCGGACATCATTGACGCCGCGCCCAATTTGAAGGTGATTGTCCGCGCGGGCGCGGGCTACAACACCATTGATATCCGCCACGCGCGCAAAAAAGGCGTGGATGTCATGAACACCCCCGGCGCCAACTCCAACGCCGTGGCGGAGGAGGTCGTGGCCATGATGCTGGCCGACGCCCGCCACTTGGTGGCCGCCGATGCTTCCGTCCGAGCCGGCGAGTGGGAAAAAACCGCCTTTATGGGCACGGAATTGACCGGCAAGATCGTGGGCATCGTGGGGCTGGGCTATATCGGCCAACTGGTAGCCAAGCGCCTTTCCGGATTCGAGATGAAAATGATCGGCTATGATCCCTTTACCTCCGCCGAAAAAGCGGCGGCGCTGGGCATTGAACTGACCAGCCTGCCGGAGCTGTTCGCGCAGGCGGATTACGTGACACTCCACATCCCGGAAAACGAGGAAACCCGCGGCATGGTGAACCGCGCTTTGCTCAGCCGGATGAAACCCGGTGCCACGCTGATCAACTGCGCGCGCGCGGGAGTCATCAATGAGGCCGATTTGCGCGAAGTCAAGGCCACCGCCAAAATCCGTTTTTTGAACGATGTGTATGCCAAGGATGAATCCGGGCAGAAAAGCGTGGCGGATATTGCCGACCTGATGCTGCCGCATCTCGGCGCCAGCACCCGCGAGGCCAACCGCAAGGCCGCCGAAATGGCCGCGCAGGAACTGATTGACCTGGACGATCGCGGCATCACCAGCGCCGTGGTCAACCGCGATGTGCCGGCGGGGCTGGACCCCGCGTTCGGCCGCCTCGCCAATGTGCTGGCACGGATTTGCCGGCGCGTTCTCGGGCCGGATCGCCAGCTCAAATTGGTGGAAACCAGTTTCTATGGCTCGCTCAAGCCTTACGCCAAATGGCTGCTGACGCCCGTCACCACGGGCCTGAGCGCTGACTACGAGCCCACGCTTGACCACAAGGCCACGCTGTCGTTTTTGGCCGACATGGGTGTGGATTACGTGGACCGCGTCACTGATGACCATAAGGCCTACACCAACTCCATCACGATTGACCTTACCGGCAACATTGATGCCGAACGCCTCGCCCGCGCCAGCGTGCGTGGCACCGTTGAAGAGGGCAACCTCCTTGTGTCGCGCATCAACGACTTCGACAAGCTCTATGTCGAGCCCGCCGGCAACTGGGTAGTGTTCATTTATGAAGACCGGCCCGGCGTCTTGGGCCAGATCGGCGCAGCGTTGGCCGCAGCCGGGGTCAACATTGATGATGTGCGCAATCCGCACGATTCCAAAGGTGTCAACTCGCTGGCGATCATCAAGGTGAATCAGCCGGTCAGTGATGAAATCGTCGCGCAAATTGCCGCCGATATTCAGGCACGCACCGCGTTCCATATTGAGCTGTAGGCGCCGGTGGTAATCGTGAGTGCATGGGCAACCAGCCTTTCGGCTGTTCTGATGGGGTTGGTGGAGGGAATCACGGAATACCTGCCGATCTCCTCCACCGGCCACCTCATCTTGGTGGAACGCTGCTTGCGGGTTTCATTTCACGAGAGCTTTGATGTGGTCATCCAGTCGGGCGCCGTGCTGGCGGTGCTGGTGGAATACCGCCGGCGTTTCGTGCGGTTGGCCAAGCTGCGTCAAGCCGATGGCTTCGCCGGTTGGCGTGGTCTCTGGTGGCTGTTGCTGACCACGCTGCCCGCGATGGTCTTGGGGCTGCTGGCGCATGGCACGATCAAGGAATATCTATTCACCCCCGGCGTGATCGCCGGTGCGCTGATGGTGGGCGGCGTGGCCATGATTGCGCTGGAACGCCGGCTGCCGGAACTCCAAGACGAGGGCGTGGATGCGTTGGGCTGGCAACGGGCGCTCGGCATCGGCCTCTTTCAGTGCCTCGCCATGATTCCCGGTACCTCGCGCTCCATGGCCACAATCCTCGGCGGACGTTTGCTGAAATTGAGTCGGCGGGCTGCCGCGGAATATTCATTTTTTGCGGCAGTTCCTGTGCTCCTGCTGGCCGGCGCCTACGATTTCTACAAAGGCCTGCCGACCTTGCAGCGCGCGGATTGGTTGCCTTATATCATCGGGATCACGGTATCTTTTCTTGTGGCGCGTTTGGCTATCCGCTGGCTCATGCGCCTGATTTCCTCCCACACCTTGGAAGGCTTCGGGTGGTACCGAATTGCTTTTGGGGTGGTGATCGGGGTGGCGTTGCTGAGGTAGGCCACCTTACGGCGCCGCGTCAGCGACGCCTCCGCCGCCGCATGGCCCACAACGCGGAGCCGCCCAACAGCAGCAACCCCAATGTGCCGGGTTCGGGCACAATACCGGGTGTGGTGGTGTCGTCGGCCGGGGTCAGGTCATGCGCGGCATATTGGGCGGCAGTTTCGAGAACGACGGCGCCGGAAACCGGCGTGACCAGTTGAAACGTGCGCGCCATTTTTACGGCATCAGTGGTTCCCCCCTTGCGATATGACGCGCTGAGTTGGCCGATTTCATCCGCCGCCCACAGGCGGACAATGTGCGATGAGCCTTCCGAGGCATCGGCCGGCACGTCGGCATCGGCGACCAGTGCGCGTTGCCATGTGGCACCGGGATCGCGCAGCGCATCGAGAATGTCCGTGGCAGTTGCCTCAACCACGGGCAGCGGTCGGACGACCCGTAAATCCGCCATTTTTTCGGTGATGAGATCCACACCCGGCCCAAATTGTACGCTGTGGATGACCAGTTTGCCGCGGGAGAAATCCACAGCCTGGCGCAGCGCTTCCAGCTCGGTGGACTGCAGCGGTTGCGCGGCATGCAGCCAGAGGATGGGTGCGTAATCATGGGTTGCGGCCCACTCCGCCGCCAGCGCGAGCGCTGGACCGTTGTCGCACCCGCCCACAAACCGCAACGAACGCGCGCCCGGCAGGCCTTCGGTGGCGATGGCATCATCGCCGGCCACCACGCAATAGAGCCGGGTTTCTGGAGGGATTGCCGCCAATAGCGCTTGGATGGTTGCCGCCCGCGACTTCATGAGTGCGGAACCGTCCACCACCAGTGCGAGCGCCGCCGGCAACGAGGGCGTCGTCTCGGGAAGTTTGAGCGTTTGCAAGATGGCTTGTCTGTCGGGCAGCCGCTCATCCTTGGCGACTCGCGGTGGGTAGGGGATGGCCATGGGTAGCGCCAGATGGGCCGCGCCGGCGCTGGAATCCGCGGCCAGTTTGCCCCGGAGGGTCACGTTGTCTTCACCGACGCTGCTGCTGAGCCCGGCGCTGGCACTGGCTGGGACATCGCTTTCCAGCCAAACCGTCGTCTGCACATTGGCGGCCACGCCAAAGTTCTGCTCGACCAGTGCGGGCAGGCGTAGCATGGCCTCGGCCCCGGTGGCCATCAACACCGTCAAAGGCGCGGTGATGCCGATGCGGGTTTTTATCGTGCCATCCACCGGCACAGGGAAGCACTGCACCAGCACGCGGTCCGGGCCGGCGGTAGTGACCAGCACCGGGTCGCGCCGCTGTTGCACCGCAACCTCTTGGTAGGCCTGCCGAGTTTGACTGCGTCCGCCAAAAGCCGCTTCGCGCGGTTCGTCGTTTATCCAGAGCGTCACGCGTGACACCACGCCGCCGGGCGGCAGCTCGATCAACGCGCGCGCTTCGCGTTGCACGGGCGATGTATTGCGGAACTCCAGCGTCCATTCCAAGTAGGCAATCCCGGATGCCGCATCCACCCGGCCATCCAGCCGCGACTGGGCCAACGCCAGATTTTTGATCCGCGCCGCGATCCGGTCGCTCCCGAGCGCCGGATCAAACCAATCGGCATTGAGCAACTCCTGGCCGCGGAAGCCCTTGACCCGCGGCGGGGGCACTGCGTTGTATGGCGTACCGGTCACGCGGTAGTAGGCGGCTTGCGCGGTATCACGGGAAATGCCGTTGGCCCCGCCCAGCCAGAAGGGATGCCCCACCAGCATCGCGAACAGATCAAAGGTTTCCAGCGGCCGGTAGCACTGGCGCAGCAGTTGGTCTCTGTCGCCGACCGCCCGCAGGATTCGCACCGCGCGAATTTGCACCGCGCGGTCCGGGCTTTCGATGTCCGGGGTGTAGCGGATGATGGCCAGCCGCGGCACGGTCAGCACGAGCAGGAGCAGAAACGCGGGGAGGGCCGTGCGCCACAAGCCGGGAAATTGGGTCCGCGATTCCGCGGGCAACCGGAGCAGCCGGAAGCGCAGAACAATCGCGGCCCACAGCGAGAGCAAGGGGGCCAGTGGTACCAAGCCAATTCCAAAGTAGAGAATGGCAACGGCCGCGAAGGGCGTAATAATGGCAAATTGCAGCGCATAAAAGGCGGCAATGCCGACCGCCATGCCATTCAGGATGCGCAACGTGGGGCGTGGTTGGCAACGGCCGGCCGCGGCCCACAACGCCCATGCATTCGCCGCCGGCACCAGCGCAATCAAGAGGGTATGCAGCCAAGTCGGCATGGGATCAAACAACAACTCCGCGCAGAAACCGGCAATCAACTCGAAGACCAGCACGCCCAGCGGCAACGCCACCCCCAACAGCCAGAGCAGCAGCGTCACGCCACGCCGGAACCATACCCGCCAAGCCGGGCGCGCGGACGCCGCGAGTGGCGCGGACGCTTCCTGGCGCGAGGCTGCGAATGCGCCCAGTGCTTCCGCCAACTTGGCCAATTCCGTTTGCACCCGCGCCACTTGCACTTCGGTTTCGCCGGCGGCCGCGGCGCGCGTTTCCACCAGCGCGCGCCAATCGCCAAACACCTCATCCGGATCGGCCCCGGCCGCCAAGAGCACCGCGCGTTGTTCCTCGCAATGCAGATCAAAAACACGTTGCGCGTCGGGATTCCACTGGATCATGGGCGGGTTCCTTTCCGTGCCGCCTGATGCTGACGGCGCATGACTTCAAAATGATCGTTCATCAATTCCAAAATTTGCCGACCGCGCGCAGTCAACCCGTAGATTTTGCGCGCCGGCCCATCGGGCGACTCCTCCCACCGCCGCACCGTCACCAGCCCCTGCAGCCGCAACCGCGACAGCAGCGGGTAGAGGGTCCCCTCCGTGATGCCCAGCCCCGGAATATCCTGCAAGCGCAGCATGATGCCGTAGCCATGCAGCTCCTGGTTCGCCAGCACATTAAAAACGCATGTCTCCACCCACCCCCGCCGCATTTGCCCCATCCACTGGGCAATATAAGAAGTATTCTCGCTCACACCCAAACTCGCCTTCTCACGACTTGTTGCTTCATGCTACCTTGTCATCCAAGGTACCTTGGTATCCAAAGTACCTTGTGCTACAAGGTAGCATGACTCGGCAAGTACATTTTTCGGGGAATTGGGTTTTGTGTGAAGGCGGGGGCGTGAAAGAGTTGCAGGGGGGCCACCGATTTTAGTGGGGGCCTTGGGAGCGGCAACTGCCTTAGGGGATCGCACCGCGTGGATAAAAACGAAAACCCCACCCCCCCCTTAAATATGTCCAGAGTTTATAAAGTGTGGACAGTGCTCGTAAAATGACCGATTAAAAATAGACTAAAAAATAAATGTAATAAATTGCAGATGAGTGAGATGAAAACATTTCGGCATCTGCCCAGAGTTTATAAACTCTGGACACTATCATCCCATAGAAGCAGGTTATGAAGCATTGACCTGCTAAATTCTTGGTAAATTCGCGGGGTCTGGCGCGATTTCTAGAATGAGCATTTACGATTTTTATTCCGGGGCTTGCAACATTCAGACGAAACGATCAAGTGGCTGTCCCACAGG
>MWEZ01000020.1 GCA_002071335.1 Verrucomicrobia bacterium ADurb.Bin018 | reverse complement strand
CATCATGCGCCGGTTTGTGCGGCGCGAATTCGATGTGCTTCTCTGCACCACCATCATCGAGAGCGGCGTGGATATCCCCAACGTCAACACCATCCTGATTGACCGCGCCGACCGCTTCGGCATGGCCGATCTGTATCAGTTGCGCGGGCGCGTGGGGCGCAGTCGGCACCAGGCCTATGCCTATCTGCTGCTGCCGCGCCATGGCGCGCTTTTCAACGCCGCCCGCCGGCGCATCAGCGCCATCCGCCGCCACACCAGCCTCGGCGCCGGTTTCAAGCTCGCCCTGCGCGATCTCGAAATCCGCGGCGCCGGCAATGTCCTCGGCGCGGCGCAAAGCGGCCACATTGCCGCCGTGGGATTTGATCTCTACTGCCAGTTGCTCAACCGCACCATCGCCCGCCTGAAAGGTGCTCCCGAACGCCCGCTGATTGATGTGCAACTGCACCTCGATTTTCTGGACCTCACGCCCGACCCCGCCCACGAGGCGCAAGCCGCCGTCATCCCGCGCAACTATGTCGAAGACGAAAGTCAGCGCATCGGCCTCTACCGCAAGCTCGCCGGCGTGGCCTACGCCAGCGAAGTGCGCGACCTGCAAGCCGAGTTTCGCGACCGCTACGGCCCGTTGCCCGCCCCCGTGCGCCGCCTGCTGGCCTGCGCACGCATCCGCCTGCTGGCCGCGGCCCTCGGCGTGAAGAGCGTCGCCACCGACGGCAACCGCCTGCTGCTGGGCCTCGGCGCCGATGAATATCTGATGGTCAAGGGCCGGCACCTCCGCCTGCACCAGCACGATCCGGACGACCGCTTGGCTGAAATTGAAAAACGCTTGCGGCAGTTGGTTGCCGCCAAGGAGAAATCCGATGGTTAATCCGTGGGTCACCGGAGCAATGGGGTGGGCATTTGGCGGGCCGCTTGGCGGGCTGATCGGCTATGCCGCCGGCACACTGATCAACGCCCTCGCCGAGAATGCCACCAAAGCCGCCAAGCCCCCGCCCCGCCCGCCGCGCCCGGCACCCCGCGCATCCGCCGGCGCTGACCGCCACAACTTCGCCGTCAGCCTGCTCGCCCTCACCGCCGCCATGATGCAGGCCGATGGCCGTGCCATGCGCTCTGAACTTATCGTGGCGCAAAAATTCTTTATCCAACAATTCGGGCGGAATCTGGCCCAAACCCTCATGCCCATCCTGCGCGATCTGCTCCGCGAGGAAATCCCCGTCGAAATCGTTTGCCGCCAAATCCGCGCCAACATGAGCAACCCACAGCGGCTCACGCTCCTGCACTACCTCTATTCGCTTGCCTACGCCGACGGCCACTTGCACCCGAATGAAGAACGCTTGCTCGACCTCATCGCGCGCACTCTGGGCATCCGTCCCGCCGACCGCGATTCCATCGCCGCCATGTTCGCCCCGCGCGGCGACAAATACGCCGACTACCGCGTGCTGGAAGTAGCCCCCGATGCCACCGATGACGAAATCCGCAAGGCCTATCGCCGCCTCTCCATGAAACACCACCCCGACAAAGTCGCCACCCTCGGCCCTGAGTTTCAACGTGCCGCCACCGAAAAGTTTCAGCGCATCAACGCCGCCTACAGCGCCATCAAAAAAGCCCGCGGCATGACCTAGCCCCGCGCCGCGCCCGACCGCGCGCGGGACGTGCGGCGGCAGAGGTCAGGGTTCAGAGTTCAGGAAACGGCCACGTGCTGCGCACAGCGGACAGAAGAGGGTGCAGAGGTTTTTCTGTAGCCGGCCTCGGTGAGGCCGGGGCTGTTGGCTCGTGATTTTTACCGTGGGTTTGGCCTGTGGGTTCTGGCTCGGCGTTGGTTTAGTCGGGAGGATTTCTTGCGGATTTTGGCGGCGCCAAAACCAACCGGCATCTTTTCCGCGCTGGCGCGCCGCGACCGACCGCTCGCGGACACGAGTCCAGCTCGGGTCGTCCGTAACGCGCCATCATCGGAAAATCCGCCGGTTATTTTGGCGTTACAGCCCCGCCAAAATCCGCAAGAAATCCTCCGCATGCAGGTGCTGCGCACAGCGGACAAGGCCCGGCAAGGCCTCTTTATGATTGCGCCACGTACCGCCGCCGTCAGGGCTGTTGGTCATTCCTGTAGCCGGCCTCGGTGAGGCCGGGGCTGTTGGCTCGGCGGTTTTTACCTGACCTCTGAATCCTTACCTCTGACCTCTCTTTGGGGCCGTTCAGCGCGGGACTATTGCAAACCCTGCCGCCAACGCCAGCAAACAACCCGCCACGCTGGCGGCCACATAGCCCCCCGCCAACCCCCACTGCGCGCGTTGCAGCAAATAGAAAGTCTCCAGCCCGAACGCCGAAAACGTAGTGAAACCACCCGCCACTCCCGTGAACAAAAAGAGCCGCGCTGCGTGCGAGAAATATTCCTCTTTCACCGCCAGCCCCGCGAGAATCCCAATCCCCAAGCAACCCAGCACATTCACCGTCAGTGTCCCCGCCGGAAAACGCCCCGTCACCTGCTGCGTTACCCAGCCCGAAAGCAAATAGCGCCCGATGGATCCCAACGCTCCGCCCAGACCGACCCACAGCACTGCACTCATGAAACCGCAACCTCTCTTTCGTTGCGCCGCACCCTACCGCCCGCCCCTGTACCCCGGCAAGATTCTTTGTCGGCCGTTGTTGCAATCTCCGGCGGCCTGTTGGCCCGGGTTGTCCCATTTCTTTCTGCGTTTAGCCAGGAGGATTTCTTGCGGATTTTGGCGACGCCAAAACCAACCGGCGTCTTTCCCGCGCTGGCGCCGCCGCCTCGCGGAACGCTCGGTGGCAGAGGTCAGGGTTCAGGGTTCAGAGTTCAGAGGTTTTTCTGTAGCCGTGCTCGCTGAGCACGGGGCTGTTGGGTCGTCGGCTGTTTCGGCTGTTGGCTATTCCTGTAGCCGGCCTCGGTGAGGCCGGGGCTGTTGGCTCGGCATTTTTTCCCCTGACATCTGAACCCTGCCCCCTGAACCCTTCGCCGCCTTGCGGCGGCGCAACAGTCCCGCCAAAATCCGCAAGAAATCCTCCACAGGCACGTGCTGCGCACAGCGGACAGGAGATGGGATCAGGAAAAGTTCGGGCGGAGTGTAAGGTGTGGCAATCCTATCTTCGGAGTGCTTTTACTGGTTATTTCCTTGGGCTCCTGCTACGGTCTATCCCATAACCTGTCGTTCGGAAGATGAGCATTCAACTTGAGGATTTGGAATATCAGCGCGAAGCCATTGACGCCGTGGTGAAAGTGCTCGATGGCCAAATGCGCAACACCTTTGACAACTCCAATCTACTCGGTATCCACACCAACACATCCACACTGACCTCCGAACAGGTCATGGCCAACAAAAAGGCCGTGCTCGCCAAAACTGGGGTCTCCGAGGCCGACGCTGCGCTCACGTCCGAGCAGGAAATCTGCATCGAGATGGAAACGGGCACGGGCAAAACGCTCGTCTATTTCCGCACAATGTATGAGCTTTGCAAAGAATATGGCCTGACCAAGTTCATTGTTTTGGTGCCCTCCATCGCCATCAAGGAAGGAACGCTGGCCGCCTTCGAGGATTTCCGAGAACAACTAAATAACCGCTATGGTTTGACTCCCGCTTGTTTCGAGTATGACAGCGCCAAACTCTCGCGGCTGCGCGCCTTCCTCGAAGACACCCACCCGCAAATCATGCTGATGACCATTCAATCCATCATCGGGGAGGATTGCATCATCAATCGTCCCGGTCGTGATGATTCCTATGGCGGCGAGACATATCTCGCGGCGCTGAGCAAATGCCGACCGATTATCGTGATGGATGAGCCGCAAGAGGGCATGGACACGGACGCGGCGAAAAAACGAATCGCCCAGCTCAATCCGCTGGCCATACTGCGCTATTCGGCCACTCACAAGACCGTCAAGAATCGGCTATACCGCCTGACCCCGTTCGATGCCTACCAGCTTGGAATGGTCAAAAAAATTGAGGTTTTGTCGGTGGCCGAAAAAAATGATGAGGCTACCCACAAGATCGAATTGGCCGACATCCAAACCCACGCCACCCGCCCGCCCAAGGCCAAGCTGAATCTTTGGCGCGCGCAAAGCGGCGGCTTCAAGTGGAAAGTCACCAACTGGCTCAAAGTCGGCGACGACCTGGAAAGCGCCTCCGGCAACCTGTCCTATCGCGGCTACGTCATTGAGCGAATCTTCAAGAGCCTGCACGATGGCCAATGGCGCCTGAAGTTCACGAATGGCGTGGAGCTGCTGGCAAGGGAACGCGCCGCCGACTTCTCGGGCCTGTTCCGCCAACAACTCCATTGGCTTATCCGCCGCCACTTTCAGAAAAAATTGGGTCTCGACGAACGCAACAGGCCGGTCGGGCCCGGCCTGCCCGCGCGCGGCATCAAGCCGCTTTCCCTGATCTTTATTGATCGGGTGGACAACTACATCAAGGATGACGGCATCATCAAGACCCTGTTCCGCGAGGAATACCGCGCCCTGCACAGCGAATACCTCAAGGAAACACCGACGGACGAGCAAATTGCCGCTGTGCAAGGCTACTACTTCGCCAAAACAGGCGGCGGCGAATACACCGACAGCGAAAATGCCATGCTCAAAAACCGCGAGATATTCGACCTGATCTTGCGCGACAAAGAGAGCCTGCTCCGCCTTGATAATCCCGTGGAATTCATCTTCTCGCACTCCGCCCTTGGCGTTGGGTGGGACAACCCCAACATCTTTAACATTGCCACCCTCAACCAGTCCTACAGCGAAATCAAAAAGCGCCAGGAAATCGGGCGCGGCCTGCGCATCTGCCGCAATCAGGACGGTGCCCGCGTTTATGATGCCGAAGGCACCCCCGAAGGCCGCGAAATCAACCTGCTCACCGTCATCCCCAACGAAACCTACGAAACCTTTGCCACCCAATATCAGGCGCAGATTCTCGAAGACTACGGCAGCACTTCCGCCTCCGCCCGCCTGCGGCAAAATGACAGGGGGCGCCCCGTCAAGCGCACCGTCCGCAAAACCAAGCTCGCCGATGATCCCGCATTCAAGGCGTTTTGGGACCGCCTCGCCCGCAAGACCGACTACACGGTTCAATTCCGCGAGGACGAAGTCGTCCGTCGCGCTATTGAAGCCCTCGATCGCATCGTTATTTCCGCCCAGGAAATCGAAACCTCATTGACGCGTATTCAGGAAATCCAAGCCGAAGGCCTGCAAAGCACAATCATCGGCACCGAAACCAACGCCAGCCGGGCCACTTTCAACCCACTCGATCTGGTCGAAGAAATCAGCGAAAACACCGCCCTTTCGTATCCCGCCGTTTTCAAGATTGTCCAGCGCTTCCAAAACCGTGCCGCCGTTGTCAAGAACCCGCCCCGTTTCCTCGCCCATGCGCTCGACGCCATCCGGCGCATTGAGCTCGATGAAATGCTCCGCAGCCTGTCCTACCATCCCACCGGTGACGCCATTTCCCTGTCCGAACTACTGGCGGAGGTGGAAACTTCGCTCGATCTCGAACCCACCCCCAACCGCGGCATCTACGACCACGCCATTTGCCACAGTCAGCCGGAACACGACTTTGCCCACGATGCCGACCGGGATAACGAAGTTGTCTGCTTCCTCAAACTCCCCGAAATTTACGAAATCCCGACCCCCATTGGCAGTTACCACCCCGACTTCGGCCTCGTCCTGCGCCGCCGCGCCCTCCGCGATGGCACTGAAAACGACTACTATTTCGTCATCGAAACCAAATCCACCAACAACCTCGACGACACCCGCGCTCTTACCGAATCCGAACGCATCAAAATCAAGTGCGCCCTCAAACACTTTCAAGCCCTTCAAATCGAAGCCAAGCTGACTTATCTGCCCTACAAAGCCCCCGTCAAGGAATACAAAGGGGACTTCAAGGAGACACTGCCCACATGAGCACGGATCATATCGTCGGATATTTCCCCGCGCCTTTGCTTTTCGGCGCCACAACGCCAAAGAAAGACCTTCCATCATGACCGCAACCCCGTCGCCTTTTGAACTCATCCGCCGCACCAATCCCGCCGGCAACGAATTCTGGTCCAGCCGCGACTTCGCCAAGGTCCTCGGCTACACGGACTACCGCAATTTCGAGGCCGTGATTGAGAAAGCCCGCACCGCCTGTTTCAACAGCGGCCAACGGCCCGAAGACCATTTCGTTGACATCACCGAAATGGTCGAAATCGGCAGCGGTGCTCAGCGCGCACTCCAAGCCGTCATGATGTCCCGCTACGCCTGCTATCTGGTCATTCAAAACGCCGACCCCGCCAAGGAAATCGTAGCGACGGGGCAAACCTATTTTGCCGTCCAGACCCGGCGGCAGGAAATGACCGACCAGCAGCTCGAAGAAGAGCGCCGCCTGCTGCTCCGGGCGGAAATGAAGCAGCACAATGTCCAGTTGGCTGATGCCGCCAAGCAGGCCGGCGTCGTGGAGCCCATTGACTACGCCATCTTCCAGAACCACGGCTATGCCGGACTTTACGGTGGACTCGTCGCCAAGGACATCCACGCCCGCAAGGGACTCAAAACGCGCCAGCAGATACTCGACCACATGGGCAGCACCGAATTGGCCGCCAATCTTTTCCGCGCCACCCAGACCGAAGAAAAGCTCCGCCGTGACCGCATCATCGGCAAGGACAAGGCCAACCGAACCCACCGCGATGTCGGCGCCAAAGTTCGCCAAACCATCAAGGAACTCGGCGGCACCATGCCCGAAGACCTCCCGCCCGCCGAAAGCATTCTCAAGCTAGAAGCCAAACAGCGCAAGGCCCTCAAACCCGGCAAAAAGAAAAACACATGAGCCCATCCCCGAAAAATCCATTGGCCGCCGTTTCGTCGCCGGACCTCAACCGTGAACGGCTCGCCACTCTCAAAAAGCTGTTCCCCGACCTGTTCTCCAACGAAGGCCGCCTCAACCTCGACGAACTGAAAAAAGTCGTTGATCCCGCCCTCGTCACCGAAACCGAACGCTACGACTTCCGCTGGTACGGCAAAACCCGCTCCAAACGCAACGCCTTCACCCCCAGCCGCGCCGCTCTCGTCCATGATTCCACTCGCTCCGTCAACCCCGACAAGGCCAATGGCAACCTCATCATCGAAGGCGAAAACCTCGAGGTCCTCAAACTCCTGACTTCCGCCTACCGCGAACGCATCAAATGCATCTATATTGACCCGCCCTACAATACCGGAAACGATTTCGTCTATTCCGACAACTTCGCCGAGGGCCAAAAGCCCTATTGGGAGCAAACCGGCGTCACCCAAAACGGCGTCAAGGTGGATACCAATACGAGCAGCGACGGCCGCTTCCATTCCAACTGGCTCTCCATGATGCAAAGCAGGCTGCTGGTCGCGCGGTATTTATTGCGGCCCGACGGGGCTATCTTTGTAAGTATTGACGACAATGAATTAAGCAATTTGCGGCGAATAATGGATGAAGTCTTTGGCGAAGAAAATTTCCTTGGCTGCGTAATATGGCAGCACAGCATACAGCCCAAAGGTTACAGCGGAAAATTCTCTGTTCACCATAATTTCATTTTGTGTTACCAGCGGTCCGATGTGTTTGAATTGGCCAATCTCGAAAGAACCGAAGAGCACAACCAGAATTATTCAAATCCCGACAACGATCCTAATGGGCCATGGCGCACCGGAGATGTCCGCAACGCGCTTTACCGTCCAAATCTCATTTATGACATCGATACGCCCTCCGGTAAAAAGATAAGTCCGCCTCAAAATGGTTGGCGATGGAGCAGGGAAACCGTTGCTCAGAAAATTGCATCGGGCGAAATAGTCTTTTCGCATGATGAATCTCGAATCATTCGCAAGATATATCTAAAAAATGTAGAGGGCCGTACCCCTGAAACAATATGGTTTGGCAAAACAGTTGGGACGACGCGAGACGCGAACGAAGAACTCAAGCAACTATTTGACAGCGTTGTCCCTTTTGACACCCCCAAGCCATCAAAATTGATTCAGCATATGCTTCAGTTGTCCACAGACACAGAAAGCGACAACGTAGTATTGGACTTTTTCGGCGGCAGCGGAACAACGGCGCAAGCGGTGATGGAGCTAAACAAGGCCGATGGCGGCAACCGGAAATTCATTCTCGTCCAACTCCCTGAATTGACCGACGAGAAAAGCGCTGCCCATAAAGCCGGCTTCAAAAAGATCAGCGACATCACAATTGAGCGCGTCAAACGGGTGATTGCCCGCATTCAGGATGAAGCCAGCGACAAGTTGCCCGGCGATCCGCAACGGGAATTTGCCGACTCGCTTGGGTTTAAGGTTTATACCCTCGCCAAGTCGCATTTCCCGCGCGTGGAATTCGCGCCGGATCCTGCCAAGACCGAGGCTGAAAACATCGCCCTGCTCGAACAGTACATCCGCGAGAAGGAAAATACTTTCGACATCCAGTTCAACAAGGACACGGTGCTCGACGAAGTGCTGCTAAAAAACGGCTTCATGCTTGATTACACGCTGACGCCTTGCCCCGAGTTCACGAAAAATGAAGTTTTCCGCGCCAAGGACGCGCACAAAGAGGCGCTGGTCTGTCTGGACCGCCAAATCGCCCCCGAGACCGTGGACCACTTCAAAGGCGACAAACAGAGCTTTTTCATCTGCCTCGAACTCGCCCTCGACACCACCAAAAAGTGGAACCTCAAACACCACCTCTCCGACCGCCTGAACGCGATGTAAAACCCATGCTGACCACCATCCAGATTTCATCGTGGCCTGATTTTCTGGAGGCCATTCAGCACACGCAAAACCAATATGGCACTTTTAAACGAGGAGATTTCGTTCAGCATCCCACCATACTCTATCGGGGGCAGGCGAATGCAGAATGGACACTGGCAACTACCCTGGAAAGAATTAGCCAAAGCCAATGGTCGCTGGAAAGGTATGCCAGACTGGCCTACAGATGTGCTCCCCAAATTGAAGCCATGACAGGCCGCAGTTGGGATATGCCGAAATGGGAGACATTTGAAAAAGCACTATCAAATATTTACGATAACCATTGGGTTAGAATGCCTCTCTATAATTTTTGTGTTTACCTAAGGCACCATGGTTTCCCATCCCCACTGCTGGACTGGACGACCTCGCCTTACATTGCTGCCTATTTTGCCTTGGAATCAAACGTTGAAGCTGATGCGGCAATATATGTGTTTATTGAAAGGCCACAGGGGGGGAAACTACTCGACGGGGCCTCTTGCGCGGTGCATACCCAAGGCCCTTATATTTCAACCCATAAACGCCATTTCCTTCAACAGTGTTTCTACACGATCGCGTCAAAATGTGATCCTGAGCAGAAGACCGTGTGGATCATGCCGCACGAAAGCATTCTGAAACTCAAACGGCCCGATCAGGATATATTTATAAAATATGTTCTCCCAAAAAAGCTCAGGTTTGAGGCCTTGGAATATCTGCAAGCCCATAATATTACGCATTACAGCCTGTTTCAGTCGGATGAGGCTTTGATGCGCACTTTGGCCTTCCAAGAGATTGAAAGGCATGAGAAAGAGGCCGAAAAGAGACCGGTCCTATAATCCTGATTTTTGGGAGCAGGCCAAATAGCCCGCCGGGGATGCCCCAGCCTACAAAAGCGTTGCGTGTTGCGCCGTGCGCAAGACGCTTGGCGCATCGTGTTTAGTAATGGGGGCGATGATATGGCGTGCCAAAGCTTTTTCCTGCTTTCCTGGGTTTCTTGTTTTCATGCTGGGTTCGATGGTTTTCCACGCTGTGGAAAATAGACGAGTGCCGAGCCCAAGTCCGCAGGACGCCGGGTGAACGCGAGTTCTATAGCGGCGGCGCAGCCGTCCGAGCAAGCGAGCCATAGCGAGCGCAGCGGCAAATCGGCGGCAAAAGTTCCACACCGTGGAAATTATTTTTCCACACTGTGGAAAAATTCACGCGTCACGGCCCTGTTTTTTCCACGCAATGGAAAATAGGCGAGTGCCGAGCCCGAGCCCGAAGGGCGATGGGCGAACGCGAGTTCTATAGCGGCCGGCGTAGCCGGGCGAGCCAGCGAGCCATAGCGAGCGCAGCGGCAACGTTTTGGCGATTTTTCCACACAATGGAACAACTTTGGGCCATTATTTCCACACCGTGGAAAACCCCGCCACGCCATGGCGGGGCGCGTGGGCAAAGTGTGGGGCGGGGCGCAAAAAATGCTGAAAAGTTTTGCGGGGTGTGGCAGACTGCGGCGGTCAATCGAAGAGGTGCGTGGCAGATGAGCAAGAGCATGATCGTGGGGCTGGTGATTCTGGCGGTGTTTATCCTGTTGCTGCTCAAGGCGGATGGCAACGTGGTGGTGCAGTTGGGATCGTGGGGCCGGAAGATTTCCGCGGCGTACGCGCTGTTGGCGGCGGCGGGGGTGGGCGTGGTGGTGGGGGCGCTGCTGCGCAAATGAAGCCGCTGGAAGAATTGCTGCTGCGCGGCGTGCGGATATCGGCGCCGGGAACGGTGGATATTGGCGATGACGTGGTGCCGGAGCAGATCGCGCCGGGGGTGGTGATTCATCCGGGGTGCCGGATTTATGGCGCCAAGACGAGCATCGGCCCCGGTTGCGTGCTGGGACGCGAGGCGCCGCTGACGCTGGAGGATTGTCAGTTGGGTTCGGGGGTGCAGTTGAAGGGCGGCTTTTGCCACGGGGCGGTATTTCTGGATGGCGCGGTGCTGGGGAGCGCGGCGCAGGTGCGGCCGGGGTGCATCCTCGAAGAGGGCGTGGAGCTGGCGCATGCGGTGGGCTTGAAGCAGACGATCATGCTGCCGTTTGTGGTGGGGGGCAGCTTGCTCAATTTTTGCGATGTGCTGATGGCGGGCGGGCGCAATCGGCGGGAGCATAGCGAGATTGGGTCGTCGTTCATCCATTTCAATTTCACGCCCTATGGCGACAAGGCAACGGCGTCGCTGGTGGGGGATGTGCCGCGCGGGGTGATGCTGGACCAAACGCCAATTTTTCTCGGCGGGCAGGGGGGGATGACGGGGCCGTTGCGATTGGAGTATGGCACGGTGCTGGCGGCGGGCCATGTGTTGCGGCGCGATGTGCTGACGGGTGGGCAACTGGTGGTGCCGCCGCCCATTCCGGCAACCGAGCGTCCGTTCCGGCGCAATGGTCGTGCGGTGGGGCGCGTGTTAAAGAACAATGCGATTTTTGTGGGGAATTTGGCGGCGTTGGCGGCGTGGTATGACGTGGCGCGGCGGCCGCTGCTGGATCGCACGCCCTACGGCGTGGCGTGCCTGACCGGGGCGCTGCGGCAATTGGCGGGGGCTCGGCAGGAGCGCCTGAAACGGTTGGATGATGTTACGGCTTGGCTGGCGGCGGATGAAGCGGCCACCGAGGCTGACAAACGATTTTGTGCGGCGTGGCCGACGGCGCGCGAGCAACTGGCGGCGCTGGGCGATCAGCCCGGCCCCGAGCGCGAGGCGTTCGTGGCGGCGTGGCACGCCGCGCCGGAAGGCGATTATCTGGCGCGAATCCAAAAGCTGCCGGCCGAAGCCAAGGCGGCGGGGACGGCGTGGTTGCAGGGCATCGTGGATGCGGCGGCGGGGATCATGGCGGCGGCCACCGCCTGAGACCAGCCAACGGCAACCAATCGCGGCGGGGACAACGCGTGGATTGCGCGGCGCCTTGCCGCGTTTTTCGGCTTTTCAAGCGCGGGGGGGTGGGGGAGAATGCCGCGCGAGTCATTTTCCAGACAAAGAAAGGGAAGACCACATGACACGGATGAAGGTTTTGATGGCGGCGGTGGCGCTGGCTTTGGCGGCGTCGGTGGGTTGGGCGGCGGAGCTGCGGGTGGCGACGGTGGACCTCGACAAGGTCTTCAATGCGCACCCCCGGACCAAGGCGGCCGAGGCCGAATTGAAGAAGCAGGAAGATGAAGTGCAGGCCGAGATGGAACGCATCATGGCCGAAGGCCAGGCGCTGCGCGACGAAGTCACCAAGCTGCGCGCGGCGGCCAAAAACCAGTTGCTGACCGAGGAAGCGCGCCGCGAAAAGAGCATCGCGGCCGACGACAAGCTCAACGAGCTGCAAGATTTTGAGCTGCGCGCGCGGCGGACGCAGGAAACCAAGATCAAGCAAATGCGCGAGCAGGTGTTGAAGTCGCGCCAGGCCATCGTGGATGAGCTGATGGCGGCGGTGACGGAATTCGCTACGGCGGGCGAATATGACCTGGTGCTGGACCGTTCCGGCCAGACCATGAATGCCATCCCGCTGGTGCTGTATGCCGACCCGGCGCTGGATGTCACTGCCCAACTGATCGTCTTTCTGGAGGCCAAGTCGGGCGAGGTTTCCAAGAAGTAGCCGGAGGTGGCGGGGTGTTCACGTTGACGACTGGTGAGTTGGCCGCCAAGCTGGGCGCCACCCTCGAAGGGGCGGCGGACCGGCCGTTGACGGGGGTGGCGGATTTGCGCGGGGCGAGGGCGGGCCATGTTTCGTTTGCGGGGAATCCCAAATATCTGGGGCAGGTGGCGGACAGCGCGGCATCGGCGGTGATTGTGCCGCAGGACGCCGTGATTGAGTCGCCGCAGCCGTCGTTGCTGCGCGTGGCGGATGCCGATGCGGCGTTCGCGGCGGCATGCGCGCTGTTTGCCCCGCCGCCGGTGGTGCTGCCGCGCGGGGTGCACCCGCAGGCGTGGGTTTCACCGGAGGCCAAGCTGGGCGCCAATGTGGCGGTGGGGGCATTCGCGGTGGTGGAGGCTGGGGCGGAAATTGGCGACGGCACCACGCTGTATCCGCAGACCTATGTGGGCCATGCGGCGCGCGTCGGGCGCGATTGCCTGCTCTATCCGTTTGCCGGCGTGCGCGAGCGCTGTGTGCTGGGCGACCGCGTGATTTTGCATAGCGGCGCGGTGGTCGGCAGCGATGGCTTTGGCTATACTGTGGATGCCGAGGGCGTGCGCACCAAAATTCCGCAGACGGGAATCGTGGTGCTGGAAGACGATGTGGAAATCGGCGCGAATACGGCGATTGACCGCGCGCGCTTCGGCGAGACGCGGGTGTGCCGCGGGACCAAGGTGGATAACCTGGTGCAGATCGCCCATAACTGCATCATTGGCGAGCACTCCGTGTTGTGCGGCCAGATGGGCATGGCGGGCTCCACCACGCTGGGCAAGCGCGTGATTTGCGCCGGGCAGGTGGGCTTGGCCGGGCATCTCAAGATTGGCGATGGCGCAGTCATCGGCGCGCAGGCCGGCGTGGCGGGCGATCTGCCCGGCGGCCAGATGTACCTTGGCGCGCCCGCGGTGCCGCGATTGGAATTTGGCAAGTCGCTCGCCCATGTGGCGGGGCTGCCCAAACTGAAGGAACAACTCAAGAGCCTCGCGGCGCGCGTCGCGGCTCTGGAAAAATCCGCGCCCGGCCCGTGACGGATTGAGGCGTGGAGCAGGGTAGATGGACAGGCGGCCCGCCCGGGCCCCGCAACTACGGATGGATGACATGGTATTGACGAAAGCCACGGAAAAACAAGTTGCCCAACTGGCCACGCAGGCGCAGGAGGGGTTTCTCGACAATCTGACGGGCGCATTTTTCCGGCGCATTGACTGGGCGGCGTTCTGGGTGGTGCTGGTGGCCACGCTGGGCGTATATGTCTATACGCTGGCGCCCACGCTGACGCTGGAAGACTCCGGCGAGTTGGCCGTGGCGTCAGATTATCTGGGCGTACCGCACCCGCCGGGCTATCCGATCTGGACGCTGGTGACGTGGTTCTTCCAGTGGATTTTCCATTGGGTGAAGTATAACGGCCATCCGAATCCGGCGTGGTCGGTGGGGCTGGCCTCGGCCGTGGCGGGGGCGGGGGCGTGCGGCTTGCTGGCGCTGGTGATTAGTCGTTCCGGTGCGGACTTGTTGCGCAGCATTCCGGCGCTGACGGAGAAGATCGGTTTTCGCATGGAAAACCTGCTGTGCCTCGTGGCGGGGATTTCCGGCGGCCTGCTGTTGGCGTTCAGCCCGGTGCTGTGGTCGCAGAGCGTGATCGTGGAGGTGTATAGCCTCAACGCCTTGTTCCAAATGGCCATCCTGATGTTGATCTACATGTGGATGTGCCGCCCCAAGCAGGACAACCTGCTCTACGTGGTGGCGTTCCTGTTCGGGCTGGGCCTGACCAACCACCAGACGCTGCTGTTCCTCGGCCTCGCGCTGGCCGTGGCCGTCCTCTTGAAGGATGCCGACCTGTTCCGTGATTTCGCGATTGCCGCCGTGCTGATCGGCATTGTATTCATCTTTGCCGCCAAGGGCTACAGCCTGATTGCCTCCGCCGCCGAAAAGGCCGCGCCGGATTTCGACGCCAACCTGTGGAAATGGTCGCGCGGGCCCACCACCGCGCCATTCTGGATTTACAACGTGCTGTTCCTGGCCATCCCGATTGTGCTGGCGTTTGTGCTGCCGCGCGGGCGGACGGTTTGCGCCACGATCCTGTTGGCGGAAATCGGCGTGGCGTTCTACATGTATCTGCCGTTTGCCTCGGAACAAAACCCGCCGATGAATTGGGGCTATCCGCGGACATGGGAGGGTTTCATGCACGCCGTTACCCGCGGCCAGTATGAAGCCATTGTGCCCACTGATATTTTCAGCGAGAAATTCATCCAGCAGTTGGGCGCGTATTTGTCCGACTTGCGCGGCCAGTTCTCGCTGCCAGTGGCGGTGCTGGGCTTCCTGCCGTTCTGCGCGTGGGGGTTGCGGCTCGGCGGCCAGCGGCGCTCGGTGTTCCCGGTCACGCTGGGGCTGGTGTTGGCGTCGTCCGTGATGATTGTGCTGGAAACGCTGACGGGCTGGGGCTGGCTGGAGCGGTTGTACCGGCTGATGATCGCGCCCATCCTGCTGGTGGCCGGCTGGGGATTCCTGACGCTGTTGGCGTTGTACCTCAAGAAGCAAGTGGCCGACATGCGCGGTTACACGTTGAGCACGACCATCATGATCTGGGGCTTCCTCGCGGTGGTGGCCATCGGTGTGCTGTTTGTGGACGTGATGAGCCTGCGCGCGGTGTTCCACTCGTTTGGCGTGAAGGAGATTTCCGAACCCGGTTATCTCTCCGGCGTGGGTCGGTTGTTCTATTTGGGCCTCGTGGTTGGTCCGCCGCTGGCGGTGGCTGTGGCGTGGGCGCTCAACCGCTCGCCGCTGGAGTTGGACTTTGAACTGGGCGTATCGCAGCAGCGTTGGCTGCTGACCTCCGTGGTGGGATTCATTTCCGTAAGCGTGATCTTCCTGATTTTCCAAAATCCGTCGTTGGACATTCAGAACCTGTTTATCGGCCGGGTGCAATTCATCCAAAGCCACGCGTTCTACGCGTTGTGGCTGGGTTATGGCAGCCTGCTTTCGGTGGCGTGGATCGAGCGACTGCTGGGGCGGCGCGCATTGATGCCGGGACTGCTGGCCGTGCTGCTGCTGCCGGGCATCCTGCTGTGGCAAAACGCGTATGACGAAGAGCAAATCCGCATTGTCGGCGGCGCGGAGCAAAACGGCCACAGCTACGGCTGGCAATTCGGCAACTGGGGGCTCGAAGGCATCAAGGGCATCAAGGAAGATTTCCAATACTGGTTCCCCAAGGCGGCCGATTTTGAACGCGAATGGGGCGCGCTGACCAACGCGCTGGGCATGGCCGAGCCGGATTACCCGCCGCCGATGACGCCCAACGCCATCTTCTACGGCGGCACCGATCCGGGGCGTTTTGTGCCGACCTATATGATCTATTCCGCCAACGTTCGGCCGGATGTCTATCTCATCACCCAGAACGCGCTGGCCGACAACACCTTCATGAACATCACCCGCGACCTCTATGGCGACACCATTTACATTCCGTCGCTGGAGGACAGCAACGAGGCGTTCCGCAAGTACGTGGACGATGTCAACTCCGGCCGCATTCAGGCCGGCGCCGACATCAAGATCGAAAACGGCAAGGTCAGCGTGCAGGGTGTTGGTGGCGTTATGACCATCAACGGCATTCTGGCCGAGTTGATCTTCAAGGAAAACAAGGCCAAGCACGATTTCTACGTGGAAGAAAGCTACGTGATCCAGTGGATGTATCCCTACCTCACGCCGAACGGCATCATGCTCAAGCTGAACCGGGATCCGGTGATGGAGTTGGACCCCAAGCTGGTCGAAAACGACCACAAGTTCTGGGGCTGGTACACGCAGTGGCTGTTGGACCAATCCAAGTTCAAGCGCGATATTTGCGCGCGCAAATCGTTCTCCAAGCTGCGCAGCGCCATCGCCGGCATCTATGACTACCGCCGGATGTATACCGAGGCGGAATATGCCTTCAAGCAGTCCATTGATCTCTATCCGCTCTCGCCCGAAGCCAACTTCCGCCTCGCGCAGATGTACATGAACATGATGCGCTACGACGACGCCGAACAATTGATCCGCGGGTTTGCCAACGCGGATCCGCTCAATGAAAGCGCCAAAGGATTCTTACGCCAGATCGAAAGCGCGAAGCGCATGCTGAACCGCCGGCGCGAAATTGAAAAACGTCAGCAGGAAACGGGCACTCTGACACTGGATGAGGCGCTGGAGCTGACCTCGATCTATCGCGCCTCCGGCATGCAGAATGCCTACCAGAACCTTGCTATGCGTCTCGTGGCAGATCCCAATCTGCCGCTGCAGCACGTGTTGGCGCTGGCCAACTTCTTTGCGCAAGACCAGCGGGTGAATGCGTTGATTTATGCGCTGGAACAATATACCCAGCGCGACCCCAACAACCTGGATGCCTGGTTGGATTTGGCCGCGGGCTACGCTTTTGTGCGGCGCGATGCTGACGCCATCCGCGCCACACGCCAGAGCATCCAGTTGGGCGGCGATCAGGCGCGCGATGCCATTCTGCACGACCCGCGCTTCCAACCGCTGGCCACCAATCGCGAATTCCGCGCGCTCTTCACGCGGCCGGGCAGCGGCGGAATGCGGCCGCTGGCACCGCTCCCCGGCGGCGCGCTGCCCAACCTGCCCGGTTTGGCGCGCTGACGCCCCGCCTGCGCCCGCGGGACATCAATCGTCGGGGCCGAACAGGCTGGCCGGCGGGGTTTGGACTTTCTGCATCAGGTCCGCGCCCTCGTTACGCACTTGGTTCACTCGTGGCGAAACCGGGTGCGCCGCGAATCCGGCGCCGGGCATGGCGAGGATTTCGTTCACGCGCGTGGCGGGAGTGGCGGGGTCCAGCCATTCTGCGATGCTTTCCATCGGTAGCACGACCGGCATCCGCGGATGAATGAACGCAATGTCTGGCACGGCGGCGCGGGTCAGCATGGCGCTGGTGTACGACGGTTGCCCCGTGTCCGCACGAACCGACCACAGCCCCGCAATCACCATGATCGGTTCCGCGGGCTGATAAATGAAGTAGGGTTGGCCGGTGTCGCGTCCGGCGGGATCAAGAATTCGCTCTGCGTTGTTCCATTCATACCAGCCGCGGGCGGGCAGCAGGCAGCGTTGCCCGCGGAAACCATCGCACCACATTGGTTTGGTCGCTGCCTCTTCCACCCGCGCGTTGAACGTCAGGCCCGGCGGTTTGGGTTTGCTCCACCACGGCGGGATAAATCCCCACCGCGCCGCCTGCACCGCCAGACCGCCATCCGGCGCCTGAATGAGGATGGGCACCGTCCGGGTGGGCGCCACGTTGGTGCCGGGTTGCCAAGTGGTTTGGACGTCGCACCGGATTTTGGGCCAGCGCAGCAGCACGGCCTCTTTGTCCGGAGTGACGTAGCGTCCACACATGGGCTCAACGATAGCGATGAGGCTGAGGTGGTTTACCGCCAATAGCCTGAAGCGCCTTTTTCGACACCTGCATTTCAGTCATAGCACCACTGCGTCCATTTACTGACAACCACGCCGTCTCGAATGCCAATAATGGGTGCACGCCACGCGAAATCGCCCCACGCGCAGGCACCGTCGGACGCATACCACCAGAGGGTTTTTGCATCGCCCGGAAAAGACCAGTTGGCGCTCTCGTAAGTGGATATGGGTTCTCCGAGCAGCGCCAAGACATCCGACACGTTCATCCCGATTGCAACAGTGGCAAAGGCAGCATCGCTGTAGCCATCCGCAAAACGGGTATCAATGTCCGGTTTGAAAATAAATTTGCCCTCAGGTGGTGCGGGGAACATCACCAGAAAGAGAAGGCCAACCCAGATGCCGCAAATTATCACCGCTGAGACGAAAACTGGTGTCCTTGGTTGAGTCTTTTGCTTTGCTATCCACAACGCGATTGTCAGGGCAACAGGTCCGAGCATTCCGGCCCCTGCCACGTAACTTGATAATGGGCTATGCCAGATGCCAAGTGCAATGCCCAGAATACCGCCCATAGCGGAAATCCCAATATGCAGGATCAGAAGCCATGAAACGAATTTTATGTGATTCATCTGTTTTGTTGAACCATAGGCAGCCGGCCCCGCCGGCGCAATGCCGAAAGGGTGGAACTTACATTTCGCCGCCCTGCTCGCGCAGGAAGGCCACGACTTCGTCGCGATGGTCCGCTGCCGCAAGCCGGCAGGCGGTTTTGCCGTAATCGTTGCGGGCGTTGATGTCGGCCCCGCGCTCGAGCAAAAAGCGCACAATATCGAGGTCGCCGCGTTGGGCGGCAGCCATCAGCGGCGAGCGCCCAGTACGGCCTTTGGCATTCACATCCGCATCTTTTTCCAGCAACAGTTGGATAATCTCCAGGTGCCCGCCAATGCTCGCCAACACGAGCGGTGGATTATTTTCATGGCCGCCGTCATTCGTTCCAGCACCGTGCGCCAGCAGGGTTTGCACCACCTCCAACCGGCCATTACGCGCGGCGGCCATCAACGGCAATTGTCCGTTTTTGTTTTCGGTGTTCACCGCAATGCCGCGGGCGAGCAGAAAATCCACAATTTCCACGAAGCCGCCGCTGGCCGCCAAATGGATGGGGGGATTGCCGTCTTCGCCGCGCGTGTCCAGCTCCGCGCCGTGATCGGCGAGAAACTGGACGATAGCCGTGTAACCCTTGAGCGTGGCCCACATGAGCGGGGTCCAACCGTTTTGATTCCGGGCATTGACGTTGGCCCCGCGCTCCGTCAGGAACTGCACCAGCTCCAAGTGGCCCTTGTTGGCCACTGCCATGAGCGCCGTCCACCCGGTTTTGTTGGGGGAATCAATCGGCACCCCCTTGTTCACCAAATCCTCGATGGCCACCGTATCCGTGGCATTGGCGGCCTTGACCAAGGCCTCGGTTTCCTGCTCCTTCATGGTGACCGCATAGTACCAAACCCCGCCCCCCACGCAAGAAAACCCTCGTTCAAACCCTCAATGCAGGCGGTACTGAAGAAAGACTAGAGACGACAGACGACAGACTACAGACTATAGACAAGAGACCAGGGAAGGACTCTCGCCAAGACGCCAAGAGCGCAAAGGAAGACAGAGGACGCCAAACTGTAGCCGGCCTCGCTGAGGCCGGTATTGCGAAGAAGGAATATCGTGTTCACCGCGCACAGCCGCAGAAAGGGCTACAGTCTAACGCCCTAACTTTCCGGTGCGACACCCCCGCAAGGGCCGGGTACATGAGGAGCCGATTGTTAGGCCATCTTTTTAACCCATGTCTTCACGAGCTCTGGTATTCGAGAAATTACTTCCTTGCCGACGAGCACCTCATCGACGTAGCCCATGTGAAGCATGTCTACAATTCTGCAAAGATACGACTTCCCGCAGTCCCACCACGTGTAGTGTGCGTCGATGATCAAATAATGGAGGACGTTCATCTTTTCTGTCAAAAGAAGTTCCTCAATTTCCATGCCATCGAGGAGAGTCTCGTACACGCCATCGGCGACTCGGCTCCCAAAGGTGGTTGTGTAGTAGTACTCCTTCACCTCCCACACGGCGATTGGGTTGATGACGGATGGGAATGCGCCATCCATGCGTCGGGCAAAGGTGCGCAGGGGTAATCCATTTGTAGCGATTGTGGCAAGTGCTCGGGGATCGTAGTCACATTGGTGCTCGCCCGCGTTGGCTTCGACAAGCATGTTGACCATGCCAGTGAGATAGGCGGGCGCCTTCTTCATCCCCTTTTGCTTATTCATGGGGAGTGGGCATGTTGGCTTGAGTTGGCGCTTGAGCTTGGTGAACTCGATCTTGGCCTGTTTCGAATCCATCAGGTTCGGTTCTACCTGCCCATGAAGGGTATCTCGTCGATGGGTGAAATAGGCAACAAGTGTTTTCCAGACGGGTCGTCCGTCGGGGAGCGCGGTATCCAGCGATTTTGGGTCCAGTTTGAGTTTTGCAAGTGCAGCCTGAACTTCTGCTTTGCTCGCGACAGTGATTTGGCCGCCAGCTGCGTAGCCGCATTCTTGACCGATTAGCCGCACAAGAGCCCAGAAGCTCTTGGGCAGTTGGATGAATCTCTTGTCAGGTGTCATGATTGGGCAGATACTCCTTCAGTAGGGCGTGTGGCGGAATACCCAGCGCGCGACATACAGTGACGGTTTCGACAAAAGAGAGCAGCCGTTCGCCAGACTCGTATTTACTGACGAATGACTGGGGCTTATCGAGAATTGCTGCAAGGGCTTCTTGTGTAAGCCCCATTTCGGTGCGCTTTTGGCGTAACAGTCGGCGCAATGACTCCTCGTTCTTATCATATCGGTTATGTTTCATGTATCCGAATATAGGATACTCTTGACGCGAATCCCAAAACGGGATATTTTGTGGATATGAAGGTGAAAGAAGATACGCTGGACCTATTTTACGGAACTGAGTTCCAGCACGTTGCCCCATTTAGGACCCAGCTACTGAAATGGATCGGAAACAAGCAGCGTTTCGCCCACAATATTGCATCCTTCTTCCCTGCCGATATTCAGACTTATTTTGAGCCCTTCTTGGGTAGTGGAGCGGTCCTTGGGGCGCTTCAACCGCCTCGGGCCATTGCCTCTGACGCTTGCGGGCCATTGATGGAGATATGGCAAACCCTGAACAATGATCCTGACCTGCTGGTTCGGTGGTATCGTGCCAGACATAAAGAGTATGAGCAGCACGGCAAGCCTGATGGCTACGAGCGTATCAAGGCCCGATATAATGCGTCTCCCAACGGTGCGGATCTGCTTTTCATCTGCCGCAGTTGTTATGGGGGCGTTGTACGTTTCCGTAAAAGGGATGGGTATATTTCAACGCCCTGCGGGATTCATGACCCCATTTCGCCGACCGCATTCGCTGAAAGAGTTCAGATATGGCGCCGGCGAACAGCCGGGGCACGCTTTCTCAACGTGGACTTTGAAGAATCGATGGCGATGGCGCAGTCGGGTGACTTGGTTTACTGTGATCCGCCGTACGTCTGTAGTCAGACAATCCTGTATCGCGGGCAAGATTTCTCGTTAGGCCGTCTGATGAATACGATTGCCGACTGCAAGACGCGGGGTGTTCGTGTTGCGCTCAGTATTGACGGCAAGAAGAAATCGGGTCGTGTCGAATGCGATCTAGATATTCCAGACGGACTCTTTGAGCGCGAGGTGTATGTGGATTGCGGGCGCAGTATGCTTCGACGTTTCCAGCGCGAGGGCGAGTCACTTGAGGACGAGGTGGTCCATGACCGCCTGCTGTTGACGTACTGATTTTTCCCACTAGGGTTAACGGTCAGAACGGCCAAACAGCCCGCCGGGGATTACAACCCCGGCCTACAAAATCCGGTTTGTGGAATTGTAGGCCGCCGCTGTGTCGGCGGCGGGCATAAAAAAGCCCCCACCGGGAGGGTGGGGGCGGGGGAGGGGGGCGCTTAGGGGTTGCCGGCGGCGCGCAGGGCGTTGAGGACCCGTTCGGGAGTGAACGGGAACTCGTGGAGACGCACGCCAGTGGCGTTATAAAGCGCATTGCCAATGGCGGGCGCGGGGCCGTTGATGCAAATTTCCGAAACGGACTTGGCGCCGAAGGGGCCGGTATCCTCATACGATGGCACGAGGATGGATTTGATCGGCGGCTTGTCGCGCATCGAAAAGATGTGGTAGTCGGCGAAGGAGGCGTTGGTCATGCGTCCGTTCTTGTTGAACAGGTACTGCTCCGTCAGGGCATAGGAAATGCCGTTGAGGGTGCCGCCTTCGGTCTGGCCTTCGCAGAGGGCCGGATTGATGGGCGTGCCGCAGTCCACCGTGGCGACGTAATTGAGCACCTTGATGTTGCCGGTCCACGTGTCCACTTCGATTTCCGCAAAGTGCGCGGCGAAGGGCGGGGGCGACTTCTGAGTGATGTGCGACGCGGTGCCGATGATCTGGTACTGGTTTTTCTGGTAGAGCGCATAGCAGCAGATGTCGCCATAGGAGACTTGCTGTTTGCCGTCCTTGCTCTGGACGTGGGCATCTTTACAGATGACCTGGTCTTCGGGCAGGTTGAGCATCTCGGCGCCGGTGTGCAGGATTTGGCGCTTGGCATCGGCGGCAGCCTTGCGGGCGGCTTCGCCGGAGAGATACGTGGTGGACGAGGCGTAGGCACCGACATCGAAGGGGGTCATATCGGTGTCGGACGAATACACGATCATCTTGTCGGTGGTCGTACAGAGTTCCTCCGCGGCAATCTGGGCCAGCACGGTGTCGGAACCGGTGCCGAGGTCTGTCGCGCCGACGAGGAGGTTGAAGGAACCGTCCTCGTTCATCTTGATGGAGGCGCCGCCCATGTCAATGTGCGGGATGGAGGAGCCCTGCATGAGCGCGGCCATGCCTAGGCCGCGGCGGTAGCGCCCGGTCTTGCCGCGCCAATCGGTACGGCGTTCCCAGCCGATGGCGGCAGCGCCTTGCGTGATACACTCACCGAGAGCGCAGGAGCCAACGGTCATCGCGACGCCTTCCTTGCCTTCGCCGAGAGCTTCGAACACGGGGGAACCTTCACCGGTCTTGATGTGGTTGAGTTGGCGGAACTTGAGCGGGTCCATGCCGATGGCTTCGGCCATTTTATCAATGACGGACTCCATGGCGAAGAACGCCTGCGTGGCGCCGAAGCCG
>MWEZ01000019.1 GCA_002071335.1 Verrucomicrobia bacterium ADurb.Bin018 | reverse complement strand
GTGGGTCAGGCTGTGGTCGAGGAACTGCACACGGTAGGTGCCCGGCAGCAGGTTGACAATCTGATAGGTGCCATCAGCAGCGGTGAAATCGCGTGCAGCCGGCGCCCAGTTGTTGCCGGTCCAGTAGTGGGCTTCCACCTCGATATTTACTAGTGGGGTTTCGCCGTCGGGGCCCGTGACCCGACCGGCGATGCTCGCCCCGCGTTCCAGCGCCACGTTGTAGCCAGTAAGGTGGTCGTAGTTGGTCAGCGTGATGTTGCCGGCGGATTCCACGCTGGGTGCATTGTTGTAGAACTCGGTGGCATACGTTTCGCTGGGGTCGCGGAATCCGAGACGATAGGTGCCGGGTGTCAGGCTGCCGACGGTATAAGCACCGTTTTCATCGGTGCCGGTCCAAGCCACTTCCTGCCAGCCCTCGCAGGTCCAGGTGTAGGCGGTGACCCACAGAGAGGGCATGGGCAGGCCGGAATCTTGGGCGGTCACTTGGCCGGAAATGCTGCCGGCATAGGCCAGCGAGGCATTGAGGCCCGACAGGTGGGCCGCGACAGCCAAGACAATATCTTCCGCTTCGTCCAGCAGGCGCTTATCGTTGAAATATTCCGTGGCATAAACGCCCTCGTGGTCGAAGAATTGCACGCGGTATTCACCGGCGCGCAGCCCGCCGAGGGAATACTCCCCATTTTGATCAGTGTAGGTGCCGTTCACCAACTGCCAGCCGTGGCGCGTCCAGCGGCCGACGTTCACCTCGATGTTGCGCAGCGGCGTGCTGCCGTCCGGCCCCGTCACGCACCCGGAAATCCAGGCCGCCGGCCCGAGATGCATATTGATGCCAGTGAGCTGCTGCCCGGCGGCCAGCGCGATGCTGTTGGCATCGTCGAGGACAGGCGCGTTGGAATAGCAAGCCCCGGCGTAGTTGCCGCTCTGGTCATGGAATTGCAAGCGGTATTCCCCCGCGGCCAGCCCGTTGAAAGTGTAGTTTCCGGCGGCATCGGTTTCAGCCCAGCCGGCCCAAGCCCACTTGGCGCCATCCCACCGGAATGCCTGCACGGAAATATTCGCGAGGACCGGGGAGCCGCCCAAGGCGGTGACGGTACCCGCGATGGAGGAGGCGCTTTCCAGCGCGGCATCAATGCCGGTGATGTGCGCTTGCGACGCCACCGGAATGTCAGTGGCGCTCGCGATGCTCGGTGCGTTGTCGTAATACTCGGTGGAATGGGTTTGAGTGTAGTCCGTGAAGAACACGCGGTAGGTGCCCGGCATTAAGCCAGCAATTGTGTATTCGCCGTTGCTGTCCGTGGTGGCGTGCTGCGAAGCACCCCACGAGGAATTGATCCACAGCACGGCGGTGACGGAAATACCCGCCAGCGGCTGCTGGGTGGCGGCAGAAGTCACCCGGCCGGACAGTTGCGCGGCGACGGATAGCGCGGCATCAATTTCTGCCACGTCTTCATCCGCCGACACCTGAACCACGGTGGCTTGCTCCATTGTCCAGGCCTGATTGTAAAACTCGGGGAGATAAGTGTGGCTCCAGTCCTGGAACTGGACTTTGTAGGAACCGGGCATCAAGCCGCCCAGCGAATACTCACCGTTGTCATCAGTGGTGGCCGAGCCCCACGTGTCCCACCACGACCCATTCCAGTGCAGCGCAGAGACGGAGATTCCAGCCACCGGCGATTGCGTGGCCGCAGCCGTGACCCGGCCAGACAACCGGCTGCCCGGCCCCAAGGTGGCGTCAATGCCCGTGAGCCAGTCGCCCGATGCCAGAGTGAACTCGGTGGCCGCATCCCGCGTTTGGGCGTCATCGTAGAACTCGCGCAGATACGCATTCTGGTAATCCACAAATTGGACAATATAAGAGCCGGCCGGCAGCCCGCGAATGGTGTATTGCCCATTGTCGTCGGTATTGCCCTGGAAATTCATGCCCATGCCGTTCCGGCTGCCGACAATGACGGCGATATTCGCCAGCGGTGTTACGCCATCTTCCGCGGTGACCGTGCCGGAAATCCTGGCGGCCAGCCGCAGCGAGGCGTCAATGCCCGTAACATCCTCGCCGGTGGCCACTGGAATGTCGGTGCCATCGTCCAGCGTGTTGCCCTGCGCATACACCTGCGCCAAATAGGTTTCGTTGTAATCGTTAAATTGCAGGCGGTAGGTGCCGGCGCGCAGGCTCTTGATGGTGAACATGCCGTTCTGCGCGGAGGAGCTGGAGCCGACCCAGTACCAATAGTGGTTGGTGTACATATAGGCGGTCACCGTGACTCCGCCCGCCGGTGTCTGGCCGTCCGGGCCGGTCAACATGCCCGAAATGGTGGCGCCCTTGGTTAGCTCGGCATCAATGCCCGTCAGTGCGCCCTCCGCCGGCAGCATCAAAATCTCGGCATCATCATATTCGGTGGCATCGTTGTAATATTCGGGCAGATAATCGTTTTGCCAGTCGGTGAAGTAGACATGATACAAGCCACCCGGCAGCCGGCCGATGGTGTAGTGCCCGTTTTCGTCGGTCATGGCGTTTTCCTGCCACCACCATTGGCCACCCTGTTGGCGATAAACCGTCACCGCGATGTCGGCCAGCGGCGCGCCGGCTTGCCCGGTCACCGTGCCAGAAATGGTGCCGGCCTTGGCCAGCGTCGCGTCAACGCCCGTCACGTGCGTCGCCGTGGCAACGGCCACCGAAGTGGCTTCGTTCCAGTCTATCTGGTCGTCGTAATACTCGCTAATGAACTGGCCGTTGGGATCCCAAAACCACACTCTGTAATCGCCTGCCGGCAGGCCGCGGAGCGTGTATTGGCCATCATCGTCCGACAGCGTGCCGGTCATCCATTGCCAATAGGAGCCTGTCCAGCGCTCACAACTGACATTGATGCCCGGCGCCGGTGCGCCCTGCGTATCCGTCACTGTGCCGGACAACTTGGCGCCTTCGACTAGCGCCGCGTTGAGGCCGGTGACCAGTGTACTCTCCGGCACATCAATCAGCGTGGCAGAGAACCAATCCGTTTGCTGGTCATAAAATTGCCCGATGTAATCCAGATTGTTGTCGCGGAATTCGAGGCGGTACGTTCCGGCTTCCACCCCCTGGAACTCATATTCGCCGTTATCGTCGGTGCTTGTGATCTGGTAGAAGCCGGGGCCCCATTCGCCAACCAGCGTGAGCGTGACGGTGATATTCGGCAACGGCTCGCCACTGGCCAGTGCGGTGATCCGCCCGGACACGCCGGACGCTGCTTCTAGGATGGCATCCACGCCCGTGGTTTCTGCGCCCTGTGCCACAATCACATCCTGCGCTTCGGAGATGTCGTCCGAGCAGTCGTAATACTCGCCGACAAAGTGGCCGGCGGGGTCCTCGAACGCCACGCGGTACGCACCCGCTTCCAGGCCGCTCAGCGCGTAAGTGCCTGCTTCATCCGAGTAGCCGGAACTCGCCTCATGCCAGCAGTTCTCACATTGCCGGAGCGCCACCACGCGAATCCCCGGCACGGGCGCCTCGTTACCCGCGGCCTTGACCCGGCCCGAAATGGAAGCCAGCGGCCGGAGCGCGGCGTCCACATTTCGCACGGCCGAGGTGGCATTCAGCACAATGTCATTGGCCGCGGCGAGATCCGGCGCCTGGCAATAATATTCGCCGTGGTGTGCGCCGGCGGGATCGGCAAACTGCACGCGATATGTGCCCGCCACCAGATTGGAAAAAACATAGAAACCGTCGGCATCCGTCAGCCGGTTGCTCACGCTTTGCCACGACGCGCCCGCGGACTTGTACGCCGTAACGGCAATACCAGACAAGGCGGCCTGATTCTGCCGGTCAGTCACCCGTCCGGAGATGGAACGCACTGGCCGAAGCGCCGCATCAATTCCCGTATAAACCGTGTTCGTGCCCATGACGATGTCCGCTGCATCAGCGAGTGTATCGGCATGGGGATAGCATTCGCCAAGGTATTTGCCGCTCCACTCGAAGAACTGCACGCGGTACGTCCCCAGACCCAACCACTTGATCGTATAATTACCGGCGGCATCGGTGGTGCAACTGGATATTTCCTGCCACGCGGTGCCTGTCCATTGGAAGGCCGCCGCATAAATCCCCGCCAGCGGGGTGACGCCATCCGGCCCGGTCACCCGGCCGGAAATGGTCGGCTTGTAGCGCAGGGCGGCGTTGATATTGGCCACATCCTCGTCGCGGGGGAACACAATATCCTGTGCGGAATTCAAATCATCCGCCCGATTGTAATATTCGTTCAGGTAGGGGCCGCTCCAGTCAGCGAAGTACACGCGATAGGTTCCCGGGTCCAACCAAAGAATAGAGTATTCCCCATAGGTATCGGTGAAGGCGCAGCTTTTTTCCTGCCAGCCACCTCCCGTGCGCAGGTAAGCGGTCACTTGAATTCCGGCGAGCGGGGTTTCGCCATCGGGCCCGGTCACACGCCCAGTGAACGTGGGAATCGTGCGCATGGTCACATTGATGCCGTTGACCTTTGAGGTTTCAGAATTGACGGGCACATCGGTGGCATCGGCCAGATCCAGTGCGTTGGTGTAATGCGTTTGCAAATACGCGCCGCCCCAGTGGGTGAACTGTACGCGGTAGGTGCCGGCGCTCAGCCACTTGATCGTATAATTACCGGCGCTGTCGGTATAGGCGCCATTCATGAGTTGCCATGAATTGCCATTCTGGCGATAGGCCGAGGCATAGATATTGTGCAGAGGCATACCATCAGCCCGGCTGGTCACCTGGCCGGAAATTTCGGCAGCAAACCCCCGCACCGGCGCGAGCGCCGTTGCGAGAATGCCAACTATGGCTATATGTTTGCCAAACTTCATTCCAACCCCTGTTTCTTCTGCGTTCAGAGCCGTGCCCACCCGGGCGCGCTTTTCTGCAGATGAATATAGATCTACTAATACACAAGAATCGGAAATCTATGCGGTAGAAGCAAGAAATATAGTGTTAAAAATGTGTTAAGAAAACGACAGGATCACTGCGTTAACACAGATTAGAAACAACTGTGAGTTGCAAATAAATAAATAACCAAAAAACCAAATGTTAAGATTGTGTTAAGAAACGGTATACCTGATATTATTAGTGCGCGCATGGCTGCTCGTACCAGCGTTCAGAAAACTGAAAATTCCGCCGCAACACGTTAGGGCATAAACCGACCGGATAGTTCGACAGGTGAGGCCTTCGGCCGTCGCGCCGTATACGCGTTTGCGTTAAAAGGGCGCCAGCCGAACGCCGGCGCGAAAGAAGCCGGGTGAAACGGGATTTGTTTCCGGAAATTCCAGCGGCGCGCCATTGCCGGCGACGCCGGTATGCCAGTTGATCCAATCGGCAAGTTCGAGGTCAGCCGCCCGCTGAATGGCATAGACGCGATTCGTGACTGAATCCAAGCGGACGGCAAAACCGGAATCGCGGCCGACGTACTCGAGGCGAAAATATGACGCAGGATTGGTCGGGTCCGTTCCGCTGATGTAGTGCTCCCAGTTCAACTGCCCGTCGCCATCGGAGTCGGCATTCGGGTCGGCATTCGTAAACCCGCCGAAGTATTGATGCTCCCACGCATCGGGTAGCCCGTCGCCATCGGAGTCCGTTGTCCACGGGTCGTTGACCTGAATGGCGCCAAGGGTAATCCGGCGATTTCCATCTTCCCCGGTTGACTGAATCCGCACCCCCGGTTCGCCCGTGCGCGGGTCGAGAATGCCGATTCGCAGCGAGTACGTCCCCGGCGTGAGGCTGGTGGCGGTGAACGATTCGGTTATTTCGACCGGTTGGCCGGGCAGCAGTTCACGCAGATTGTATGCGAATGTCCCGCGCCACGCTGGCGTGCCATTCGTGGCGCAGAGCGCGACTTCCAGCATGAACGGATGATAACACGGCGCTGCGCCGCTGTTCGTCATGGCCAGCGTGATCGCGAACGGATAGCCGGCGGCAACCGCGTCGGGCCAGTCCGCGCGCACGATATGATAGTTATAGCCGAGCAGGCGTTTCATCGGATTCAGATTCGCCTGATTCCCCTTGCGCTCGTGTCCACCGGCCGGGCCGAGAAACGAAAAATGGTAGTCGCGCAGCACCGTCATGACGTCGGCGACATCATTTGACCAGGTTTTCTTCTGGCCGTTTAGCGGGCTCTCTCCGGAGATTGGATTCGATTTCCAGTTGTCGGCTGAGCCCGGCGTGACGTGCCGGAAACAATAATCCATATTCCACGGCCCGTCGTCGCTGCACTCGGGGAACCCGTAGATACAAGGCGCAGTAAACGATGGAAAATAGTCCTCGTGAAAACCGAACTCAACGCCGACCGCGTCCGGGTTGCCGGGGTACCGCGTTTGGATGGGTGTGTTCGTGAATGAGGCCGCGTACGCATCACGCACGGCAATCTTCACGGCGTTGGATGGCGCCCGGTCATCGCAGCCCGATTGATGCCACTCGCCCCAGAGACCGAGCAGGCCCACCTGCACCGCAGTGAGACGCGGGTCCCCGTCATAACGCGCGGCGAAAGCCTCCACGAATTGGACCAACTGGGTGATCATCGCTGGATGGTTCCAATCCGGCGTGATGCCGGGGCCATCGCCATCGCAACTCGTGTAGGGATAGGCCGGAATCGAGAACGGCGCATTTGTCAAAAACGCGGGGAAATCGCGGGCTAATTCGCCGCCAGAATAAAACAGCGTGATTCCACTATTCTCGCCGTCGGGATAGTCGGCGACGGGGCGCAGCACAAATGTCGCGTCCGGATGATCGTTCAGAATCGGCAAAAGATGATTGGTCTCGAATCGGCCCCACTCGAACACTTGATCGCTTGTCTCGATCTCGCGCCACGGGACATAGATGTGGTAGATCGTCGCGCCATAATGGTTGTCCGGTGCGCCGTTGGCGTAGTCCGTGCCCCAAAGCATGAAGCCTTTGTGCGGATTATTCAGGTCATTGGTCGTGGGTGCGGGGCTGAATGTCGCGGCGCGCGCAGTCCACGCGAGCCCGAGGGTCAGGAACATGCGCACAACCATTTTTGTCTTCAATTGACTCTCGTTCATCCGCATCTTATGGCTCGCCTATTTGTACAGCATACTCGGCAACCGCTTCCACCTCCACGCAATATCTCCCCATTCTACCCGCAATCAAGAAAGATTCTGCCGCTTGGCTTGTTGGGCATGAACGGGCGCGGACCTTGGAATGGGAGACATCGCTGTTTTCAGTGTATGGAGCGTCTCGCTGGGGATGTGGAAGGAGCCCTTATCGGGCCCTCTTCGTTTTTTCATTTGAACCATGCTGTCCACACTTTATAAACTCTGGACAGATGTTATAATATTTCTATCTCAATTATACACAATGTAATACATCTAATTTGCGGTTTATTTTTAATCATCCATTTTCAGGGAGTTGTCCACACTTTATAAACTCTGGACAGATTTTGGGTGGGTGATTTTATGCGCTTTTCTCCGTGCGGTTCGTTCCCGCATGGAAGGAACCAATCCCACGATCCTCGCTGAAATCGGCGAATGTTCTGAAATGCTCGCAGGCCTTTCAGCCGTTCCTGGCGGGTCAATGATTCCCGCTCGGGCTCTACAAGGAGGGGGGGCGGGCGTTTTGGGGGATGGGGGCGGTGCCGGGGGGGAAGATGGTGACATCCACGCGGCGGCGGCCCCATTGCCGGGCCTCGTTGTGAGTGTTGTAGTACAGGTCGAGGCGGTGGCGGCCCTTGATGTCGCCGCCGCGGTCTTCGACCACGCCGTAGCCGTAGCCGGGGACGTAGAGCACGGTGCCCATGGGGTAGTAGCGGGTGTCGGCGGCGATGGTGCCGGGGTGCGCGCGCTTGCCGCTGGCCGTGATGCCCACGGCCTTGGGTTTGCCTTTGCTTTTGCCGGCGGAAATGACCGGCCGCCCGTTTTTGTCGAGCGTCCAAGAGCAGCATTTGCCGCAGGGGCAATAGGCGGTGACTTCCATGCGCACCCGACGTCCGCTGCCGGGACCCTGGTCCAGGAAAAACATGGTGCAGCCGCCCAAGATGCACACCGCCAGCAGCGCCAGCAACAAGATGACAAACTTACCCTGCATGATGGTGCGTTCACCATGGCCTAGACGCAGGCAATTGACAAATAGATTTATTCCCGGCGGGGGTTTGTGGCAGGATGCGGCCATGAGTCAGAATCCGGCCATTGCCGTGCAGGATTGGGCGTTGGCGGGCGAGCCGTTTCGCCTGCGGGCGGTGAATATCCATGCCGCGGATTGGCCGCGCTGGCTGCCGGCCGCGGCGCAGGAGCGCGCGGCGCGGTTCACGGATCCGCAAGCCGCGGCGCGGGCGGGGGCGGCGGAGTGGTTCAAGACGGGTTGGCTGGCGCACGAGTTGGGCCTGCCGCGCGTGGAGTGGCAAACGGCGGAGCATGGCAAGCCGCACCTGACCGGCGCGGCGGCGGGGTGGGGGTTCAATTTATCGCATGCGGGCGACTACGTGGTGGCGGCGCTGGTGAAGGATGCGGCGATCGGCGTGGATTTGGAGTCCATGACCCGGCCGGCGGAAATCGAGCTGCTGGCACGCCGGGTTTTTTCGCCCACAGAGCAGGAGTTGGTGTGGGCGGGGGGGCGCGAGGTGTTCTTCACGCTATGGAGCCAGAAAGAGGCGCTGCTCAAGGCGCTGGGCTGCGGGTGGGCGGATGGCCGTTTGGTGCGCCGGACGCAGTTGACGGTGGCCGCGCAACAGGTGGAGCCGGTCACGGGGCTGACGATTTGGTCGCGGCGGGTGCTGGGGGGGGCGTATGCGTTGGCGGTAGCGATGGCCCGTTGAGGGCGGCACCACCCAGCGCGTGCAATTCCTGCCGGATGGCGGCATACAATTCACCCGCCCACGGCGGCAGGAGGGGGGTGTCCGCGGGCAAGTCGCGCGCGCGGAAATCCACCGGCGACAAAATCACGGCGATGTTTTCCACCCCGGTTTCCGCGGCGAGGACGAACAAATCTTCCGCGGCCTCATTACCCATGGCGAGGCAGCCGATGGAGCAGGTGTTGCCGTGGATCATGATGTCGGAGCCCAGCGCGGTCCGGCCATCTTCACGGCCGCGCCGGCGGTCGTGATCGTTGGGATAGTTCACGCGCAGGGCCAGGTGGTAGCGGCTGTTGGGGTTTAGCGATTCCACGCGGTAGAGGCCCTCGGGCACTTGCCGGTCGCCCTCGCGCAGCTTGGGGCCCAGCGTGCCGCTCATGCCGCGGATGGGGTAGTCGCGCAAGTGCACCCAGGGGCCGTTGGCGGCGGCGGCCCACACTTGCAGTTGGCGCTCGGCCTTGAGGCCCACCAGCGCGAGGCGGCGCGGCGGATACGGCAGATTGGCCACGGCGAAATAAGGCGCCAGGCGCGCGCGGGCGCCCCCGCCATATTGGGCGAGGCGATCGCGGATGGTTTTCCTGCCGCCGAAGAGCCGCGGCAGAACGCCGGCGCGGCCCAGCCACACGCCGGCCGCAACCGCCAAAACAAGCAGCCAGGGCAGGGCGGAGGGGAATTTCAGCATGGCGCCGGTGGCGCCTACGGGGTGCGCGGAATCACGCGGCATTTGCCGCCGGTGGCGCGGGCGAGAGTCTTGTAATACTCAATGGCTTGTTTGCCGCGGTCGTTCTCGAAGGGCTTGTAAAGGATGGGATAAAAGCGCACGGAGCGGCCGGTAGAGCTTTCGATGCCGCGCACATATTTTTCGATATCCTGCATGTGGGTGGGGATTTCCACGCCGGTGTTCATGTCGCCCTGCTTGAGGTAGGGCGGGTCGTCGGAGAGCACAAAGACGGTGTCGGCGCCCATTTCGACGGCCATTTTGATGGCCATGTGCGGGGTGGAACCGGAGAAGCCGCGCAAGTTGCCCTGCCGGCGGCCGTCGAACGGCTGCTTGAGCCAATCGAGCGCCTTCTGCTTGTTTTCCTGCGTGGCATACACCATTTGCGGCGCGAAGGCCTCGCCGCCATCCACGAACACCACGATGTTGAACTTGGTGCCCACGTTCATGTTTTCGAGCATCTTGATGGATTCATCGAGCACGTCGCGGGTGACGCCTTTGGCGATCATGGAGGGTGAAATATCCATGCAGATGGTGATGGCGCGGGTGCGGATGTTTTCGCCGAAGAACTTGGTGTCGGAATAGCCCATGCCGCCGGTGAGGCCGCGCCCGGCCCCGCCGCCGCCGCTACCGACGCCGCCGATGGAGCCGGCGCGCGAGTTCATCAGGGGGGTGTCGCGCAGGTTTTTGACATCGGGGGTGGTCATCTGCGGCATTTCGGGCAGGGCCACCTTGGAGGGCGCTTCGGTCACGAGCCGCTGGAGCAACTGCGGTTTGCGGGTTTGTTTTTGCATTTGCTTGACGCGGATGGCGTGCTCCAGCTTGCGCGCGGGGAGGGAGGGCGACTTCTTGCCCTCGAACATCATTTTGGGTTTGGGATAAATCACCAGAATGGTCAGCGACACCGCCAGCACCACCAGTACCACGTGGATGCCCAGCGAGATAAGGATGGCGTTGATGGTGCGCTTGCGGGTGGCGGGGTCCACATCGCGGTTTTGCGAAAAAGCGCTCCAAACGGCAAAAACTTTCATGACGGCCTCCGGCGGAACCATTCGGCGGGCGGCGGGCACCCGTCCACTCCAACTATTCCCCACGCGCTCCGTGTTGTCCACCCGGCGCCGCGCCGTTCCGTTGAGCGGGGGCGGGGCATCAGCCGTCCTCGTCTTCGCTGCCGACGGCGAACGTCACGTTGCCGATTTTGGCGGCGGTGCAGGCGTTGAGCACATCCACCACGCGCTGCTGCTTGACGTTGTCTTCGGGGGCAATGGTGATCATGGCCGGCACCTTGTTGGCATCGGCAGTTTGCTTGAAGAGGATCAGCGTTTTGATCAGCTCGGGCATGTCGGAGCTGGTGGGCGCGTCGTATTCCAAATCATTGAGGAATACGTTGCCGTTCTCGGTGATCTGGATGATCTGCTCGTCGGGGATGTCCACGGAATCGGACTGCTCGGCGGTGCCGGGCAGCGCGAAGGAGATATCGGCCTCCTTTTTGACGAAGGTGCTCGAGACCATGAAGAAGACCAGCAGCAGGAAGACGCAGTCAATCATGGGCGTCATGTCCACTTCGGCCTTCACCTCGGTTTTATGCTTGAGCTTCATCAGGTGCCTCCCCCGGGCGATTCGCTTTGGAAGGCGCCGAAGATGATGTCGAACACGCCGGCATTGGCGCAGGCGCGGATGGCGCGCTTGACGATCTTGAACTCGGCGTTGCGGTCCACGCGCATATAGATGCGCAGGTTGGGCTCGGCTTGCAGGCGCTCGCTGATGGCCTTGACCAGGCCGGGTTCATCGGTGACCTGGCTGGCGATGATGAATGGCTGGTCTTCGGAGGTGGCCGTGCCGCCGACGGGCGTGCCCAGCGGCACAATGTTGACCACGCCGCGCCCGCGCAGGTCTTCCTGCAGCGCGGCCTTGGGCGCGATGGGCAGCGAGACTTCCGGCGTTTGGTCCACCTTGCTCATCGTGGCGCACACCATGAAAAAGATGAGCAACTGGAAGACGCAGTCAATCATGGGCGTCATGTCCACGACAGCTTCCGGCTCGTCTGGTTTGCGCAGTTTCATGGGGCGGCTCCTCGGGGCGGGGCTTATCCTTCGGTTCCGGGCGCCTGCTGGTCGGCCTCGGCGAACAGGTTGCCGCTGCCGGTCAGCGCGTCCATGATTTCGGAATAAAGAGCTTCGGCCTCGCGGATGATGCGCGAGAGGTTATTGCGGAAAAGGAAGAACGCAAAGATGGCCGGGATGGCAATCATTAGGCCCGCGGCGGTGGTGAAGAGCGCTTCCTTGATGTTTTCGGCCAACTGTTCAGGGCGGCCCATGCCGCCGAGGCCGATCTTGCCAAACGCGCCGATCATGCCCGAGACGGTGCCCAGCAGCCCGATCATCGGCGAGATGCTCGCGAAGAGCGACAAGAAGTTAATCCAGAAACTCACCTGCGCTTCCTCGCGCCCGACGGACTCGGCAATGGCGCTTTCCATGGCCTCCTTGGAGGCGGCGGGGTCATCGGGGTTGATTTTACGCAGGCCGGGCAGCAGCCCCTTGGTAAAGAGGTTGGGCGTGGCGCGGCAGAGCGAATACATCTGGCCCACGTCGCGCTGTTCGGCGGCGGTGCGCAGCGGAATCACCACGGCCATCGGCAGCAGGTTCTTGCGCGTGACCATGCGCGAGTTGAGGATGATCATGGTCACCACGCCGATGGAGCACGCCGCCAGCGGCCAGCCGCACCAGCCCAGCGGGCGAATCCATTCCTCCCACAGCGTTTTCTTTTGCGGCGGCGGGGTGTTGTCCGCCGGCGGCGCGGGGGGCGGCGCATCCTGGGCGAGGGCGATGGCCACTGGCGCCAGCATGGCAAGCAGAATCAGCAGGGCGAGGAATTGTTTTTTCATGACGGTTTCCTTATGGCTGGGGGTCTTGCAACGACAAACAAAATGGAACAACGGGCGCGCATGGGTCATTCGCTCTTCGGAGCCGCGGGGCCATCGGTGCTGGTGATTTTGGCCGCATCCACGAACTGGCCGGCGTTGATGAGTTCGGTCTTGTACTCGGCGAGAATGTCGTCCGCGGCCTTGGCGGCGGGGGTGCCGGGATAGCTGGCCTTGATTTCCTGAATGGTGCGGTAGAGCGGCTCCCACTCCTTGAGCTTGGCGTAGCAGCCGAGGGCGGCGGCCAGCCCGCGCGGCTCGTTGTTGTACACATAAGGATAAAACACCACCAACGGCAGATAGGAGAGCAGGGCGTTGTCGTAATTTTCGAGCGCGTAGAACGAGTCGCCCAGCGCAAAGAGGAGTTTGGAAAGCAGCTCCTCGTCTTCCTCGGGCAGGGGCATGCCGCCGAGATATTCGATGGCGAAGTTGTATTCGCCGCCCTTGGCATAGGCGATGCCCGCGAGGATTTGCGCGTTGGTGGCCACGGCGGTGCCGGGCGCCTTGCTGATGATGTCCTCATAGATGCGCACGGACTCGCGCCAGAGGTTCTTGGCGTCGTAGAGGCGGCCCTTGGCGAGCATGGCGTCGTTGGCATAAATGCCGGGGATGTCGCGCAGCGGCTTGAGCTGCAAGATCAGTTTGTCCAGCGCGGTGTGGGCCTGCGCAAACGCGCTGTCCGGCGCGTTGGGGGCCAGCCGGACTTTTTCCACCTGGTCCAGCAGCGCCGGGCGCGGCATGCGGATTTGGACAATATCGGCCAAGGCAATGCCCACCTGCGGCGCGCGCGAACCATCGGCTGTTTTACGCTCCACCCAGAGGATGTCTTTTTCGCGCTTGTAAATGGCGGCTTCAAACGCGGCCTGTTTGGTCTGGATGGGCCACGGGCCCAACTGCGCGGAGGCCACCAGCGGCAGGCCGACCAGCAGCCACACCGCGGTTTTCCACACTGTGGAAAAAAGTTTTCCACAGTGTGGAAAAATTGGCGCGCGCACGGCCCGTTTTTTCCACGCTATGGAAAAACTTTGCGGAATTTTTCCACGCAATGGAAAAACTTTGGCGAAATTTTCCACACAATGGAAAAACTTTGACGGATTTTTCCACACAATGGAAAATAGGCGAGTGCCGAGCCCAAGTCCGAAGGACGCCGGGCGAACGCGAGCTCTATAGCGACCGGCGCAGCCGGGCGAGCAAGCGAGCCGTAGCGAGCGCTGCGGCAAACTTTGCGGTGATTTTTCCACAGTGTGGAAAAGTTGCTGCAGGCGGGTCATGGGGCACCTCCGGCCAGTTGGGCGATGCGCTGGCGGGCGAACGCGGCGGCAGCGGTGCCGGGGGCGTAGTCGCTGTTGAGGAATTCCTGATAGGTGTTGAGGGCGGCGGTTTTGTCGCCGAGTTTCTCGAAGCAGTCGCCGCTGCGCAGGTAGGCCTCGATGACGGCTTTTTTGTAGGCGCCGTAGAGGACGTAGATGCGCTGATAGTAGGCGATGGCCTGGCGGTATTCCTGCTGCGCGGCCATGCAGGCGGCAATGCCGAGAAGCGCGTCGGGCTTGAGGCGGCGCGGCGCGGCGCGGTTGGCGAGGATGGTGTTGAAGTCGCTGATGGCCTCGCCGTAGCGCTGGAGGCCAAGGAGCGCTTCAGCGCGCGTGAAGGTGGATTCGAGCAGGATGTCCACTTCGGCGGCGTTGTTGAGGACGGAGTCGCTGTAGAGCAGCGCAGTGGTGTAGTCCTTGTGCTGGAGCGCCTGCTGGGCCAGGAGCGATTGCGCGGCGGGGACGTGGCGCGAGTCGGGATATTTTTCCAGGAGCATTTCGAGGTTGGGGATGCCGGAGTCGGGCATGCCGTTTTCGATCCACGAACGGCCCAGCCAGAGCAGGGTTTCCGCGCCAAGATATTCGGGCTTGAAGCGGCCGGAGAAAATGGCGAGCTGGCGGGCCTGCTGGTCGGCGGGGAGGGTTTGGGCCTGCGCCCAGGCAAGGCGCGCGGCGAGGGTCAGGCGCTGGGCGGCAAGGGCCTTGTCGTAGCGGGTGCGCAGCTCGTTGGCGTAGGCATCGCTGCCGCGCGGGTACATGCCGGCGAGGTCGCTGAGCATCAGGTCAAAGCCTTCCCAGGCGGGGGTGTTGCCGTGGCGCTCGATCATCTGCCAGTACAAGTCACGCGCCTTGTCGGGTTGCTTGATTTGTTTGAGGGCCCAGCCGGCGTTGTAGGCGGCGTCAATGATGTTGCCATCGTTGGGCATGTCCTTGATGAATTGGACGTAGTCGCGCGACATCGCGACATATTCGTTGGTTTCGGCGAGGGCCTTGTAGACGCGGGCAATCTGGGTGAGGGCCATGTAGTAGAACGGGCCGGCGTCGGGGACCATGGCCTGGTGATAGGACTCCTTGGCGGCGTCGAGTTCGCCAAGGGCGGCGAGGGCGTCGCCGCGCATGATGGCGGCTTCGTGGCGGAAGTAGTGGTTGGGGGTTTGCACCAGCCAGGCGGCGACATCGTCGGCGCACTGCTGGTATTCTTCGAGCGCGTAGCGGCAGCAGGCGGCGCGGTAGAGGGCCTCGGGGGCGTAGTTGTTCATGGGGTTGTTCTTGGCGTAGTCCAGGAACAGCGGGAGCGCCTCGGCGTATTGGCCGTTGTAATAATAGGAAATGGGCAGCCAGTATTGCACATCCGGCGCGAGGTTGTGCGTGGGGTAGGCCTGCAGCCAGGCCTGGAAGCGCTTGATGGCTTCATCAAACCGCTCCTGCATGGCGATGGACAGCGCCAGATAAAAATCAATCCGCGCGCGCTGCGGATGCTCCGGAAAACGGCGCACGAGCTTGCGCATCTCGATTTCGGCATCTTCGAATTGCTCGGTGTTGATGAACGATTCCGCGCGCAAGAAGGCCACCGTAGGCACGTTGATCCAGCGGTTGGAATAGACGCCAACCTCTTCATCTTCCAGCGCCCAGGCGGGCTGGCCGCCGGCGGTGGCGCCGCCGCTGAGGTCTTCGCCCAGATCAAACATTCCTTCGGCGCTGTCGGCTTTGACCACATCGCCATCCTTGGCCAGTTTCTTTTTGCCGGCCCAGCCGCCGAGGCGCTTGGCCTTGGCGCGCCGCTCCAAGTGGCGCAGGCGCTCGAATTGCGAGTCCACGGAGTTGCCGTTGGGCAGTACGGTGGATGCGCCATAAACGCGGGCGAGGCCGTTGGCCACGAGCAATTCGCCCAAGTCATCCTTGCCCACCTGCACGAGGCCGAAGAACCGCTTCTGCTGGCTGCTGCCCATGGCGTCTTCCCACCGGGTCCAGACCACGAACTTCTGGCCGGCCAGAGTCTTGCGGGTGAACTTTTTGCCGAGGTTGCCCAGCGGCACCACCTGCGTGTCGGAGATGTTGAAGTAGCCGGCCTGGTCCTTGTTGCGGTCCTCGAATTCCTTGTTGGTTTCGGGGCAGTCCACATAGTAAAGCCGGATGATCAGGTCGCGATTCTTGTGGCGGATGTGGAAGCTGTCACCGTCCATGTAGCCATCGGCAAGAACGCAGTCCTCCAGCTTTTCCCACTTGCCGGCGGCGGCGTGGGCGGGGAGCGCGCCGAGCAGCAGGCCGGCCAGCAGGCCGCCAGCCAGCGCGCGCATGGTCAACCGGGGGGGGCGCATGGTGTTCATTCCCATTTGCCCTCCGGATCATAGGTGGACAAATAGTGGTCGCACTCGATGACCAAATCGTTGAAGCGGCGCAGGCGCGAGATGGCGAGGATCAAATCGAAGTGGCCGGCCTCGCGCACGGTGTCTTCCGTGGCAATGGCGACCACGCGGGTGAAGGCGGCGCGGGCCTCCCAGTAGCGGTCGGTGTTGAAGAAGCAGCGGCCGATGCGGTGGAACAGGTTGGCGTCATAGTCCGGCAGTTCGTCGAGCTTGGTGGCCATTTCCTTGGCTTGGGCGAGTTCGTTGGCGAGGCGGCGCTCCTCCTGGAAGTGGGAGCGCAGGTTGCGCATGTCCATGCGGCCCGATTGCGTGGCAGCCAGTTGCGCTTCGAGCGTGCGCACATAATTTTGCATGTGCGTTTGCAGCGCGCGGCGGGTCTTCACCCGGCGGTAGGCTTTCAGCGCCAGCTCATATTCGGTGTCGTTAAACATGTAGTCGCCGATTTCAAACGCCAGGAAATTGCAGTAGGTGATGACCGACCACGAGCGCGGGCGCTTCTCGATGGTCTCCAGCAGCGCGATGGCCTCTTTGCCCTTGCCGTCATCAAACGTGGCGCGCGCGCAGAACGCGCCGGCCTGGCCCCACAGCGGGCTGTTTTCATAGAGCCGCATAAAGTCCGCAAACGCGGCGGCGGCCAGCGCGTGGTTTTCCTGGATCAGCCGGCAGATGCCAGTTTGGTAGAGCGCGTCCTCGGAGTAGGGCGAGCGCGGATAGGCGGAGCGCAGCTTCTGGTAGGCCGCCACGGCCAGCTCGTATTCCTCCAATTGCTGCTGGGCGGAGGCAATCCGGAACATGGCCTCGTCGGCGAATTTGGATTCGGGATATTGCGCGATGTATTCCTCGAATGCCTTGATGGAGTCCGCCCAGCGGCTCAGGTTGTAGAGCGCGCACGCCCGCGCGTACATGGCCAAATCAATCTGCGTGCGCAGCTCGGGCTCCTTGCCGAACACCTTGACCAGCTGTTCGAGGAATTCGACGGATTGCTCATAGTTGCCCGCCACGAAACGGCTCATGCCGCTTTGGTAGAGGGCTTCGGGGGAATCATCCGGCCCCTGCTGGCTTTGCTGGGCGAGGGCAGGAAGGTGCAGCAGGGACGCCAGGGCCACTGACGTCAGGAGGGTTGACAACCGTTTGGTGGCGCTTGGCATCATGCGTGGAAAAATCTACGGGATGCGCAACGGGAAATCACGCCTTTTTTTAGGCGGATAAGTTTTGCGTTTTACACGGCGAACCGGCGCGGCCCATCCGCCGCGCCGCGCCGCTTTTCCGTGCCCACGCCGGAGGGGAGGGGGCGCGCCCGTTTCTGCTCAAGACGGGGTCTGCGACGGCCGGAACAAGTCGCGCGTGTAGCTGCGCACGTTGCGGTCGGCCAGATGGTCGAAGAGCATGGGCATGTCGGAACCAAAGCTGACCCGCCGGCGGGGGTGGGGGTCCAGCTCGGCGTAGATCAGGTCATCCACCGCCCGCGCCAGCGCCACGGTTTGCGCCAGCGGCGAGACAATCATCGAATGCCCAAAATAGGTCGTGCCGGCGGCGTCCGCGCCCACCGCGTTGGCCGCGATGTGATACAGGTGGTTTTCATAGGCGCGCATCTGGTTGGTGCCTTCCCAAATCTCGAAGCTGCGCATCAGCGCCGAAGGCCGGCACAGAATCCGCGCGCCCTTCACCGCCAGTATGCGGGAGATTTCCGGAAAGTCGCCGTCGTAGCATATATGGATGCCGATGGTCCCGATCTCGGTGCGGAAGACGGGAAAGTCGCGCCCGGGGGTGGCCCAGCCGTTGTTTTCCAGCCGCTCGGTCGGGAAAAGGTGCGTCTTGCGGTACGCCCCCAGGTTTTCGCCGCGCGAATCAATCAGGAAGGCGGAGTTATAGACCACGCCGCGCTTGGGCCCGCGCTCATAGGTGGGCACCACGCAGTGGATGCGCAGCTCGCGGCAGGCGGCCTGGATGGGCGCCAGCAGCGCCGCCGTGCGCGGCAAAAAGTCGTACAGCTCCGCCGCGGGCATGGCCGGGTTGTAGCCGGTGGTGATGGATTCCGGCAGCACGAGCAGCTTGGCGTTGACCTCGCGCGCGGCGCGGCGCAGATAGTGAATGATGCGTTCCACATTGGCGGCGATGTCATTGGGCACCACCGCAAATTGCGCGGCGGCCACCACCACGCGGCGGGTTGTGGCGGGCGAGGCTTTCTTTCCTTTTTTCATGGCGTTCCCTTTCATGCGGGGGGCTCTGGTCAGCCGGTGCAGCCGGTAGGAATACGATACAACCCACCGGAGGCGGCCACAAGGTCATCCAATGAATGAACCGGCAGCAGGTCGGTGGTGGCGGCGGCGGGGTCCAGCCCCAGATCAGCCACCGTCTTGACGAGGCCCGCGGCGCGGAGCGCGTCGCGCTGGGCGGGTGTGCTGGTCTGGCCCACGGGGGTGTCGCCGGCGACTGCGGCCACGGCCTGCTGGCGCGTGGCGCTGTCAATGCACTTGTCGAGGTAGGCAATGCCGACTTCCGTGACGATGTGCGTCACCTGATCGCCGGCAATCATCACCGGCGGCTCGGCAAATACGCCATCCTTGTAGAGTTGTTGGGCGTCGAGTTCTTCGACAAACACAGGGATGTTTTTCTTCTCGGAGCGGGTGGGGGTCATTTGCACCACCAGTTTGCGGCCGCGGAAGGCTTGCTCGCGCATGCAGCCGGCGGTAGTGGTGGCGGGCGAGTTATGCCGACGGCCCGGGGGCGTGCCGCCGAGGTTGGGCGCGCCGCCAAAGCCGGCAATCATGCCCTTGATGGCGGTGGAGGAGTTGCCCCAGCGGTCAATCTGCAGCGTGGCGCCGATGAACAGATCAATGGCGTAAAGGCCGGCGATGTGCGCGTAGCAGCGGTTGGAGCGCATGGTGCCATCGGGACCCACCGCAAAAATGTCGGGCCGTGCGCGCACGTAATCCTCCATGCCCGGCTCGCCGCCGAAGGCATAGACGTGCTCGACGAAACCGGCCTCGATGGCCGGGATCAGCGTGGGGTGGGGGTTGAGCACCCAGCGCGTGGCCACCTTGCCCTTCAGGCCCAGTTGCGCGCCGTAGGTGGGCAGCAACAGTTCGATGGCTGCCGTGGCGTAGCCGAGGCCGTGGTTCAGCGCCTGCACGCCGTACGGCTGATAAATGCCTTTCAGCGCCATCATCGCCATCAGCACCTGTTGGTTCGTGATCTTGGCCGGGTTGCGCGTGAAGAGCGGCTGCAAGTGGTAGTCCTCGTCTGTCACCACAATGAAGTCCACCCACGAGGCTGGGATGTCCACCCGCGGCAATTGCGCCAGTTTTTGCTTGGCTTGCACAATCACCACGCCCATCTTGAAGCGCGTGGCTTCGGCAATCAGCGGCGAGTCCTCCGTGTTGCTGCCGGTGTAGATGTTGCCCGCTTCGTCACACGCTTCCGCCACCAGAATGGCCACCTGAGGATACAAATCCACAAAGTAGCGGCCGAACAATTCCAGATAGGTGTGGATGGCGCCGATGCTTACCTTTTTCTCAGCGGCCAATTGGTAGAGCGCGCGCGACTGCGGCCCGGAATAGGCGAAGTCCAGCCGGTCGGCAATACCGCGGCGGAATACATCCAAATGCGCGTCCAGCACCAGCGCCGATTGAATCATGTGCAGGCGGTTGATCCGCCCCGGGTCCAGCTTGGTCAGCTCCCGGGCGAAGAAGTCGGCCTGCTTTTGGTTGTCGCCCTCGATGCAGACGCGGTCGCCGCTGCGCAGCACGGCATTCAGCAGCGCAAAGGCGTTCTCCTTGGCCACGAACTTGTTTTGGGTGAAGGCGCCGGCGGCTTGCACGCGGGCCTGGTAACTCTGGCGGAGGTGGTCGAATGTTTTGCTCATAATTGGCGGCCATGCTAGGCCAACCGGCAAGCCAATTCAACCGGTAAAAGCGCGGCGCGTTCAGCCGATGGCGTACACCACGACTTGCCCCGGCTGCAAAACCGCCGGCAGTGGGCCGTTGGTCAGCAGGTCGCGCTTGGCGTTGGGGTGGGGCAGGGTGAGCGGCTGTGGCTGGTGCCAGTCGCTGTTGCCCAGCACCGCCAGCGCTTTTTTGCCGCCGGGTTGCTGGCGCAGATAGCCCAAAATGGCGCGGTTGGCCGTTTCCAGCGGAATGACCGTGCCCGGCGTGGCGTCTGCCAGAAGTTCGGCATATTTGGCGCGCACGGCATGCACGCGGCGCAACGGCTCAATGAGGTTCTCTGCGCGCGTCCAGTCCATCGCCGCTGCGCTGAACAGCGGCAGCACCGCCGGCGGCAATTGCGCCACTTCTTCGTTGGTGAAATCAAAGCCAGTGTTGACGGGCGTTGGCTCCGCCAGCTCGATGCCGTTGTGCAGATACGGCACGCCGGGCAGGAACGCGCCCATGGCTTGGGCATAAAGCGCATAGGCGCGCCCGCCGGGCCAATGCACCGCGCGCGGGCAGTTGTGATTTTCCGCCATCGCCATGAACGGTACCGGTAACCCCGCGCCGTGAATCCACCGCAGCCAGCCGCGGAAGCGCTCGGTGTCGCGCACGGTTTGCATGAAGGGGCCCACGCAGACGTTGTACCCCTCTTCGCGGGCGTGCGGCGTCAGGTTGAATTCCTCCGCCCACAGCGCGAAGTCCGGGTCCACCTGACGCGCCCGCGCCACGAGGCCGCGCTTGAGTTCGGCCGGCAGCGCGTGACCCATGTCAATCATCACGCCATCCACCCCGTAGTGCGTTTGGTAGTGTGGGATGACTTCCGTGATTTTGTCCCACAGCGGCCGCACGATGTTTTCCGGACGCGCCAACTGCGCGGCATACATCCGTACCGTGTTGTAGGCAATATAGTTGAAATCCGGGTGGTCATAGAGCCGCAGATACGTCACATCCGTCCACGGCGGCTGCTCGGAATCCGGCCCCCAATCGCAAAACGCGCCGGGAATGCGGACGGTCACCATCTCGCCGGTGCGCGGGTCGGGCGCCGTGCCGCGCCACGCGCCGTTTTCCATCCGCACCGTGTCCGGGTGGGGCGGGGCTGTGAACATGTCGCGATAAATCTGGTGCGGCGGCAGCAACTCGCCAAAGCGCCCATTGCCCACCGCGTCATAAATCTGCCGCAACTCGTCCGGCGTGAACAGCGGCGCGCCATAGGTGTTCTCGGATTTCTCGCCCGGCTGCCGGTCGGGCACATCCGCGCGGATCCAGTACAGCCACTCCGGGTGCTCCTTGGCCCACGCTACATCTTTGGCTGCCGTGCGAAATACGAACTCCACCACGATCCGCAGCCCCAGATGATGCGCCGCCTCGACAAACGCCGCAAACTCGGTCTCCACCCCCAGCCCCAGCGCCGGCTCGGTCAGATGCTCATCCAACGCGTAGGGGTCGCGGATGGCAAACGCGCTGCCCATGTCCCCCTTGTTGCCGTCCTGCCCAATGGCCGTAATCGGTAGCAGGTGAATGGTGTTGCACCCGAGCGAGCGGATATAGGGCAACATCGTGATCGCCTTGAGAAACGTGCCCGTCTCGCGCCAGCCGGACGCCAGCGGATCGCAGGCAATGCGTCCATCGCCGTTGTGATCAAACGCCGCGCCGTAGCGCACCAGCAAGTTATATGCAATGGCATTTTTGCCCCAATCGCCCGGCATATCGCCATCCGTCACCCGCTTGCGCCTCGGACTCCTCACAATCCTGCGCAGGCTTTGCAGGAAATACTCTTCCGGAACGACTGATTGCGTTGACAATGAACCATGCGGGTCCAGCCAGAGACCGGGCACCAGATAGGCCGGCGACGGCGCCTGTGCCCGCTCTTCCAAACGGGAAATGACTCGCTGTAAGGCTCTTTTCTTCACAACCAAGACCCCACCATAATCGAAACGCTTTATATTGCAACTAAAAACGCTTTACTTGATCGCCCGCCAATCGAGTGCTCCACACCCCCTCTGCCCAAAACATTCCCCCGGCCATCGGCGGCAACTCAGCCCATAACGCCATTTCTGCCCTCGAAACTTCCGCGACCCGCGCTTTACAAGCAGCACCACCCATATCTCATTGCCCAGGGGAAAAACTCCTTCGGAAGTTTAAGATTATTTCACTTATAATTATAAGTGAAATCAAGCGTTTTAATCAGCTAAATATTAGGAAAAAATAAGGGGGTCAATTGACAAAGTAAATGCACCCCCCAGGGTCTCTTGGGGGTGCGTTTAGTCTACCAAATGGCGGGGGTGCATTTAGTCTGCCAACCCCTCCGGGGTTGATGAGGGAGGGAATCCGCAACTCCTCTTCCCCCCCCTCCCCCGGGGGAGGGGGGGGCATTTAGTCTGCCAAGTTTTTGGGTCATTCTCCTGACCAACCCTGGGGCAACCCAGCAACATAAGGAGAACCCAATGAGCAAACATCAACACCTCACGCATGAGGATCGGATCGAAATTGAAGTCTCTCTACGGCAGGGACATTCCATACGGCTGATTGCCGCCCGCCTCGGCAAATCCCGCTCCTGCATCTCAAGGGAAATCAGAACCCGCTCCGTGCACAGCGAGAAGGGAGCGGTCGGACGGATTCGCAACCGGTGCATTCATCGGCACACCTGCCACAAGGTTCAATTGTGCATGGACAGGCCCGATTGTCTGCGGCATTGCAGCACATGTTCCCGGTGCAACAAGGTCTGTGCGGACTTTGTCGAGGAACGCTGCGCGAAGCTGCTGACGGCTCCCTATGTGTGCAATGGTTGTGCCGACGAGCACCGCTGCATCCTGCGCAAACGCTTCTATCTCCACAAAACCGCCCAAGCGGATTATCGGCACACATTGGCCGAATCGCGCCGCGGAGCCAACATCACCCAGGACGAACTGCTGGTGATTGACCAGATCACCACTCCGTTGATTCGCCAAGGGCAGT
>MWEZ01000018.1 GCA_002071335.1 Verrucomicrobia bacterium ADurb.Bin018 | reverse complement strand
GCGGAAAGGTCATGGCTCGCGGCAAAGTGACTTGAGCCAAGCCAGATATTCCGGCGCGCGCGGATCGCCTTCCGGTGGGGCAAAGGGCGCTTTTTCAATCGGCCGCAACGGTACATACGGGCCGGCCTTTGCTTCAAAGAACACGGTGCCATCTTCCAGCGCCACCCAGGCGTGGTAGGTGTTGTGTGGAACATCTGCCACCTGTCCAGCTTGCAGCCGGCGGGCCAACACCACTTGGCCCTGCTCATCAAAAATAACCACGCCCAATGTCCCGCGCAACAGCACCAGTGACTCATCTTTGGCGGCATCCGCATGACGGTGCGGCGCCACATACGTATCCGCGCACATGGCATTGAAAAACCGGTGGCAGGGATAATCGTCGCTCGCGTGCAAATTGAAGTTCTTGCGCCGCCGCGGGGTGGCGGCAGCTTCGGCGGTCAGCCGGTCAAGAAAGTCGGCATCAAACACACGGACATTGGGCATGTTCATGGCCCGTCATCATAGCACAGGCCCCCGCCAAGCAAACGGGAAATGCGGCGGGGCTGGGGCTTCACTCCTGCGGCGGGGAAAGGCGCAACACGCGGCATCCGTGCGGCGGAATTTCCGCCGCAAACGATTCCATCTCGCCAAGGTCTTCATGCGTCCAAAGGTCGCGGACTCTGGCCGCTTCGGCTAAACCCAGCGCCGCAAAATTGAGCCGGCGCGACCGGGGTTCATTCTCGCGATTGAATAACCCGATCACCCAATCGCCGCCGGAAAGCTGCCCAAACCAGATTTGGCTTTCCTCTTGCGTGGGGTCCCACGACAGCGGTTGGCCCACAAAGCCGTCGCGGTTCAGTTCCAGCAATTCGTTGTTCGTGTAAAAACGCAGGTTGTCCCCGATGGTGTCGTGCTGATCAGCCACGGCGATGGGGGCGCCGGCCAGCAGGCATTGGGCAATCACGCTGCGTTTTTCATCATCGGTGGCAAACGTGTTCAGGCGAATGAAGTCGGGGTCCAAAATGATCCGGCCGCGCCCGGCGAAACGCGACCAATAGGCGAGGCCATCGGCGGCATTGCCATACACCGACCAGCCCTCGCGTTTTTGGCCGCGGAACCATTCGCTCCATTTGTTCCAGCCGCCTTCGCCGGTGTCTTCATTGACGCGCATCATGTGGCCGTAGCGCCGTTCCGCGGCGGCATCGTGATTCAAGTGGGGCATCACGAAGCTCAGGAGCATTCCGCGCTCATCAGCGGCTTCGCGCATCCAGCGCAGCGCGGTCTCGTAATGCGCGCGGGGCCGCGCCGGGCCCACGCGCCCCAACCAGCGGTCCTGGCCGTCTTCGTACCACGACAAAAAATCAATGCGGAAGAACCGGATGCCCATGTCGGCATAAAAATGAATCCAGCCCTTGACATACTGCTCCGCGCCGGGGCGCTCCACCTGCACCCACGGGAAGCGGGCGTCTTCCGCCGGGTCTTTGAGCGAAGCCACCAGAATATCCGTGCCGACAATCCGCCGCTCCGTGTCATCATCGTTCACGTGCACCCAGAGCGGATTGCCATACATGCCCATGGCGAGGCCGCGCTCGCGCAAGTAGGCCGCCCACCACGCGTAATCATGCTCCCAATGGCGGGAGTGGGTCAGGCGGTAGCCGTTCTGATTCAGCCGGGAAACATCGCCCCAGCCATCCACGCACACCATATCATAGCCGAAGGGTTTGAGGTTGGCCTCCACCCAGTTGATGTTGGCCAGCCACTCCGCTTCCGTGATGTACGGCTCAGGCTGGCCGGCCTGTTCCTTGCGGAACAGGTTTTCGTACACGCTCCAATAAAGCGGGGCGTGAAACGGGTTGGTTTGGGCCGGGGCGGGCGTGGCGCACAACAGCGCGGCCAGCAGCGCGCCCGCCCATTTTCCACAGTGTGGAAAAAAGTTTTCCACACTGTGGAAAAGTGTGCCGCGGCGGGTGGGGCGCAGGTTAACCCTCGACCCGGATGGCCTTGGCCGACTGCCAAACGCCATGGATGTTGCAATAGGCCAACGCTTGCAGCGTGCCGGACTTGGCCAGTTTGACGCTGGCGGTCATGCTGGGGTTCGTCAGCGCCGGGCCGGGGACATCCGTGGTGGAATCACCGTGGGCCTTGAACTCGGCGTGCGCAAGCTGAATCGGGAACTTGCCGCCGTCGGGCAGGAAATAAATCGAAATCCACGCAATGTAGTGCTGGGCGGTGTTCGGGTGGGCCACGGCCTTGCCGAGGCCGGCGCTAATCGTGAAAAACTCGTCGGCCTTCACGCTGTCCGGCGCTTCAATCACAGGGGCGTGTTTCTCGATTTTCCAATCGGCGTTCTGAATGGTGCTGCTGAATTCGCTCATGGTTTTCTCCTTTGGTTTGATTTGTTGAAAAACAGGCCAGCTTAACACGACCCGCCCCCCGCCGTCACTGGCGAAGTGGCGAAATATTTGCATTTTCCCGAGAAACAAGGTTGACCTTGCTCCTATTCTCCCCAAAAATAACCGGAGAATATAAAGAAACCTCAAGGAGACCCCTGCCCATGAAGACACGTTGGCTTGTCCTGATTTTGGTGTTCTGTTGCGCGCTCCCGGCTCTCGCGGTCGAAGTGACCCTGAAAGACGCGGGCGACATTCGCCTGCAAATCTACGGCTATCTCAAAGCCGATTATTCTTATGATAGCCAGGCCACCGCTCCAAAAGGCGATTTTGCCTTCTTTGTACTCCCCGAACTGGATGGGAAAAAAGACGGCCAGACCCACCTGGGCGCGCGTGAAAGCCGCCTTGGGGTAAATATCTTTGGGCCGGATGTCGGCGCCTGGAAAACCACTGGCAAGTTCGAAATGGATTTCTACGGCGGCGAAAAGCCCAATTCCTACAACCCGCGGATGCGTCTTGCTTATGTGGATGTGGCCCATGATTCTGGCTTCTCGCTGCGCTTCGGCCAGGATTGGGATACCTTCTGCGAGATTCAGCCGCGCATCGTCAACTTTGCCTTTTTGGCGGATATCGGCGCGCTCGGCCTGCGCAGGCCCCAAGCCCGCGCAACGCAGGAGCTGAAGTTCTCGGAGAACACCAAGCTGGTCTTAAAGGCCGCAGTGGCGCAAACCGTCGGTGAGGACCTCGACGGTGGCGGCACCGAGGATGGCACCGATGCCGATTATCCGACGGCCCAGTGGAATGTCACCCTCCACCAGAAAGTGTGGGCCGGCAAAACCGCGCGCTTGTCCTTCGCCGGCCACTACGGCACCGAAACCGTGGACGCGGTGGATAGCAACAAGGTGGTGATCGCCAATGACGTGCAGGATTTTGATACCTGGTCCGTGCAGGGCTCGCTCTACTTGCCGCTTTGCAAGACGCTCGCCGCGCAGGCGAACATCTGGAAGGGCGCCAATCTGGATACCTATTTCGGCGGCATCGGCCAAGGTGTGAACATGGCCCTGGGCCGCGAAATCAAGGCCGTCGGCGGTTACGCGCAATTGCTGTATGACCCGACCGACAAACTGTGCTTCGGCGTTGGCTATTCCGTGGATGATCCGGATAACGAAGACTTGAACGCAGGAATGCGCGCGAAGAACTCACAGGTCTTCGCCAACGTGTTCTACAAGTTCACCCCCGCCGTCACCGGCATGGCGGAATATGCCCACATGGTCACCGATTACCTTGGCCGCGACGATGCCACCAACGATCGCGTGCAAGTGGCCGTGCGCTATACATTCTAAACAATACGGTAGGTTGCGACCCCAAGGCCGTCCGGCCCACCGGACGGCCTTTCTTATGTGCGGTCAGCGCCGTGGCGGCCGCCGACAGAAAAGAGCCGTATTCTATTGTGGCTCGTAGGCGCGGGCCAAGGCAAAGAGGCAGCTCGAAAGTCGGTTAAGCCAAGCGAGGGTGGCGGGGAATACGCGCTCCGGATGGGTGGCGCGCACGGCAACCACCGTGCGTTCGGCGCGTCGGCACATCACGCGTGCCCAGTGGGCCCGCGCCGTGGTTTCGTTGTTGCCCGGCAGCACAAATCCGTCCGGCGGAGGCAAGGCGGCTTCACGTTCAACCAGTTGCCGGTCTAGCGCGGCCACCGCTTCTGCAGGCAACTGTGCGCGCCCGGTCGCCAACTCGGCGCCAATGCGCAGCGTCTGGCGCTGCCACTCGGCCACCTGTTCCGCATCGGGCCCCGCCGGCAAAATGGCCCGCAGCAAACCCAGCGCCGCGTTGAGTTCATCCATGCTGCCCACCGCGCAAATGATGGGTGCGGATTTGTCCAGCGACTCGCCGCCGGTCAGGGACGTAATTCCGTGGTCATTCATTCCTTCCAGCCTAGTCCGAAATGCCACGCGGCGCAACTGCGCGCCGCAGTAGCGGCGGGAGTTCTCACCTGCTACAGTGGGCGACATGGTTTCAACCCAACAAACCGCGCCTTCGCTGACTTGCCCACTGTGTTCCGCCGCCGGGCCATTTGCGCCGGTGCGCGATATGCGCAAACGGACCTTGCATTCCTGCCCAACGTGTCGGCTCGTTTTCGCCGATCCGCGCGATTGGCCCGCCCCCGCCGCCGAAAAAGAACGCTACGCGACCCACCGCAACGGCCCGGAGGATGCCGGCTATGTTGCCTTCCTGCAGCAGGCCGTTACGCCGGCTCTGCCCTTGTTGCCCCCCGGCGCGCGGGGGCTGGACTACGGCTGCGGCCATACGCCCACTCTCCATCTGCTTTTGCAGCAGGCGGGCTTCGCCTGCGCCAATTACGACCCGTTCTTTTTTCCCGATTGGCCCGGCGAGACGTTCGATTATGTTTTCGCCACGGAAGTGGTCGAGCATTTTCACCGTCCGGCGCGCGAGTGGCCCAAGCTGCTGAGCCTGTTGAAACCCGCTGGCCTGCTCATTGTAATGACGGCCCCGTGGGACGAGCAAACCGACTTCCGCACGTGGGGCTACGCCAGCGATGAAACCCACGTGGCTTTTTACCACCGCGAGACTTTCGCCTGGATCAAAGCACGGTGGGGGCTGGCGGAAATCCCGAATCCGAATCCGCGCGTGCTGCTGTTACGCCGGGCCTGATGCCCGCGCGCATGGCGCGGTTTACAGCGCCGCCAGCCACGGCGCAACTGCGCGAAAGGCTTGCCGGGCCTTGCGGCCGCAGGCCGGCTCCGCGCCTTCGCACGTCAGTCCCGCAAGCTGCGCGGGGATGTCGCGGAAGATGCGCCGGACTTCCGCCGGCCCGGCACCCCGTGCAAAAGCCAGCCCCGCCGCAAGCGCCGGCGCTGCTTTGGTGGCGATACCGCATTCCGCCGACAGCCGCTTGTGCTTGGCTGTCAAATACACCTGCGCCAACAGCGTGAACACCACGGCCGGCAGAATGGCGTCCCCCATTTTCGCCAACAGCGCGCGATAGGGCAGGGCAATGAAAATTCCTTGGTTGCCCGAGCCGGTAATGGTCATCACCGGATGGGCAAAGCCGGTCATGCGGCCAGTGATGCGCCGCGCAATCTGGGTTTCCAGCTTGTGCCCGGGCTCAGCCGGCACTTGCCGCAAGAGAAAATCGCGCGCCAGATTTTCCAGCCGGGGATTCCACGCGCGGGCCAAGCGGAAAATATCGGCCAATGTCGGCGGACGTGGCATTTGGTTGGCGACGGGGGTACGGTCGCGTCCGGCCACCATCCATTGTTTGATGTGGTCGTGTCGCCCGGCCAACGTGACGCTGGTCCGCTGGCCAACCAGTCGCGCTTGCACATAAAGCCCGCAGCGGCGCACCGGCACAATCTCCAGCCAGTCGGATGCGCGCAGAAAAGCCCGCGCACGGCGCAAATCCACCGCGGCAAAAATGTTGAAATCATTGGCGCTTGAAGCGATGCCCGCCGCTGCCGCGGCGCGCACCCCCCGCACTCGCAAGTGCGGCACAACCGCCGTTGAGGCGTTGCGCAGGGCCTCCCGCGAGATTCGCAAGATCACGCGCCAGCGCCCCGGCTGTACGGGATGAGGCAGGTGTTGCGTCAGCAAGCGCAACGCGTAGCCGATGGCCGCGGGCTCGGTGCAGCCCACCACGGGCATGATTTCGCCGCGTAGCAGCCGGTGCGCCGCTTGGGGAGTCAATGCTGGGCGGGTAGGGGACATTTGGCGCAGAGTGGGGCTAGTGGTGATGGTGGCAACAGCCGGTGATGGCATCCTTGTTGGGGGCGAACAACAACGGGAAAACAATGTCGCTGGTGCAGCAGGGTATCCACACCGACAAAAACAGGAAGACGGCAATCCCGCCCAACACCGGCAGGGAGGGAGTGCCGTCCATGGCCAATGCGATGTGGAAGAGTGAGGCCCCGGTGCTGATCAATACGTGCAGCCCGTGCGGCACGCGGGTGCGTACGCTCCACACCCCCAGCGCGATGCCCACCAGCGCCAGCGGATTCACCAGCCACCATTCTTCAATGAAACCGATGTGATAACCCCGATTGGGCAGGCCCAGCAGCCATTCGCCCAGATACGGGATGAGGCAGTCGCTCAATGTGCCGATGCCCACCCCGCCCACGTAGCCGATCAGCAAAATGCGCCAGAATCCCGCGCCACCTGCCCGCCGGTAGGTGGCAATGGTAGCTTGCGCGCTCAGCAATACGTGCAAGGGGTGCAGAATGCCGAAAAGCTGATGGGAAAACCCGGCGGGTACCTGGCTCCACACCAAGCCCAGCAGCAAGACGATGCCGGCCAACGAGCCCAACGCGGTGAACGGGGCGTGTGCGCGCAGTTCCTTGAAAATCAAATCACGGTGCTTCATGGGTTGTTGCAGTGAATAGAAAAACCGTTCATTTGTCCACGCCGGAAATACGCTTGGGCGCCCGCGCCGGCGAGTGTTCAGGATGGAGGCACTTCATTTGGCAAAGGGTGCGCGTGACCCGCTCCCGGTAACCGCGGCGCAGTTCCAGAATGTGCGCCGGCTCCCAGAACAGGACTTCGTGCGTGGCCACAATCAATTGTACGCCCCGCGCCGCGGCGCGCCGCATGGCCGCGCGCAGGGCGAGGATATGGTCGAAATCCTGTGCGGATTCGGGTTCATCCAGCAGCAGGCAGGTGCCCGGCGCGGCCTGCAGCGTGGTGAACGCAGCTTGCAGGATTTCGCCGTGCGACGAAAACTGCGCCCGCAGGTGCAGCGTCATCTCCGTCGGCGTGTGGATGTGGCCGACGCTGTGCCGAGGGTTCATTTGCTCCGCGTCGAACAGCAGGTATTCCGTCGGCCCATCCTCACGTCGGCAGCAGTCCGGGCAATTGGCGATGGCGCGCAGCACCGTGCTTTTGCCGGTGCCGTTGGGGCCAATTAGCAAATTCAAGCCCGGTTGAAAACGCAGTGTCCGGTAACGCTTCACCCGCCAGCGGTGGGTGGCGCACAACTGCAACTGGGTCAGCATCAGGTGGCGTCAGGCGGGGTTTCCAATTCCTTGATCCGGGACTGGATCAGTTCCAAGTCTTGTTGCAGTTGCTTGGCTTGCTGCTGGAGCGTGGCCAGCTCGGTAGCTGGGGCGGGCATTTCCGGTGCGGCCCAAGGCCATCCCCGTCCGCGACCAAAGCCCCGGCCAAAACCGCGGCCCATTCCCCGGCCCATCCCGTATCCCCGGCCGGCACCCCAGCCGCCGCGGCCGCCACGGGCAAAGCCCGGTGTGGCAAATCCCGCGCAATATCCCGCGCCGCGCCCGGTCATGGGCCCCGCGCCTTGTGGTCCTGTTCGATCTCCTCTTGGCATGTCATGTCTCCTCTTGTTGCGCGGCCGTTACCAGCCGCCTATTCCACATAATGAACATATGCTCATTACGCGACTTTGTCAAGCAGTCGCCTAAAACGTCAGCACCTTGTCGCAATCTCGCACCAATTCGTACAGATCGCGCATGGTGGAGAGCGGGCACAGTTCGGAGCCTGTTTGCTGCCGGATTTGCAGGCACGTGCCGCACGCCAGAATCCGGCCCCCGGCATCGGCGAAGGCCTGCAACTGGTCGGTTACCGCAAAAGGCGGGGTATTGTGCTGAGTACACTCCACCCCGTTGGCCAATAGAAACGCCCGCACCTCGTCGCCCTGTTGTCGGGCGAAGATCCCCAGCCGCAGCGCATTCCAGACGGTCTCCGCATCGGTGGAATAAATAACCAGGCCCAGTTTCATGTTGGCCTCCTGCTAATGATCACAGGCATTTTGGCCGGTGACGAGATCGCCGGCCAAAAAGGCGGCCACCAAGTCCGCCGGCGCGGCCGGGGCGCATCCCACCACCGTGCGGATGCCATGTTGCGCGAACAGTTGTTGCGCGCGCGAGCCCATGCCACCGGCCAGAATCACCTCCACCCCCTGTTCGTGCAGCCAGCGGGGGAGGACACCGGGTTCATGCGGCGGGGGCTCGACCAACCGGTTGGTGGTGATTTTCTTGGTGGCGTCATCCACCTCGACCAAAGCAAAATGAGCGCAGTGGCCAAAGTGCAAGCACAGTTGGCCGTCGGCAACAGGTATGGCGATTTTCATAACGGAGTCCTTTCAGTTTTCTTTTTCAAATTCAAAACGTGCGCCCACACCGCCCTCACGGCAAATATTCGGCAAGGTCGCCCATAAAGCCGCCGTGGCCCTGGTTCCAGTGCAGTGCATTGGCACAAGGCAGGTCAATTCCAACGCGCGGAGATAGTCCGCAACACGTTGAATTTCGGCGGGTGGCGCTTTGCCCAAATGCAGGCCACCCAGCACCGCGCGGATGGGCTGGCCGGTGAGCCGGCGAATATAGTCCAACGTGGGGATCACTCCCGAATGCGCGCACCCCAGCAAGACCACTACGCCTTTCGTGGTGGAGAAATATAACGCTTGGTCATCCAGCAACGGGTCAGGCTGGGTGCCGGCAGGGTCCAGATGAAAGATATCTGTTGGCGGGGGCCCGTCGGCTGGGCGCGGAATTTCACCGGTGCAAAAAATACCGGGCGCTACTTCGGTGGGGGTGGTGGCCGTCATCACCCGGGCGGGTGGCCGGGAGAGTGCGTCAAGCGCTTCTTGGGGCAGGCCGATGGAACGGGCTTCGCTGCCCGTGACGCGATACTTGGGCTGCAACGCCTGTGGATGTAGATGGATGGTCACCGGCGCGCGCGCGACGCCCAGCACATGGGGCAGGCCCTCCGTGTGATCGTAGTGGCCGTGGCTCAACACCACCGTGTCCACCGCACCCAAATCAATACCCAAGGCGCGGGCGTTATCCGCCAGCACCAATCCTTGACCGGTATCAAACAAGATCTGCCGATTGTCGGCGGCCAAATGAAACGCCAGCCCGTGTTCGCCGCGCAAGTTACGGGCCGTGACATAATTGTCAGCCAGCACGGTTAAGCGGACGGCCTTCATGGGGTCACTCCGGTTATGGCGCACCAATTGGTCCACACCGCGCGGATGTCGTCACCCAGTGCGCTGGCCTCGGTCTCAACCACGGCACGGCCTTGGCGTTGGGCTGCGGTGAAGGCATCGTCGTAGCGAATGCGTCCTACCGGTGTTGCGCCGGCGGCTCGCGCGGCTTTTTCCATGCGCGCCGCTTGCTCCGGGTGCAAATCCCATTTGTTGAGGCAAACCGCGGCCGGAATTCGGAAGTGATCGGCCAACTGTAAAACGCGGTGCAGGTCATGTTCCCCGGCCACGGTGGGTTCCGTCACCACCAACACCCCCTGCGCGCCGGTCAGGGCCGCAATGACCGGGCAGCCGACGCCCGGCGGGCCATCCACCAAGACCACTTCGCGGTCTTCCTGCTGCGCCAGTTGCCGCGCTTGTTCACGGACCAACGAGACCAACTTGCCGGAATTTTCCGAGCCCGGCACGAGGCGGGCATGAACCAACGGCCCGTGGCGCGTGCCGGATAAAAACCATTCGCCGCATTCTTGCTCGGGAAAATCAATCGCCTGCGCGGGGCAATTCCAAACGCAAACCCCGCACCCCTCGCAGGCGGTGGGGGCCACGGAATGCAGTCGGCGGCCGGTTTCATCAGGTTCCGCGACAGCGATAGCCCCAAAGCGACAGACTTCCGCGCAACGCCCACAGCCGGTGCATGCTTCCGCGCAGATTACCGCTGCGTGGCCGCTGCGGAACTTTTCGCGGCGGCGAATTTTCGGTTGCAAGATCAGATGCAGGTCGGCGGCGTCCACGTCGCAATCGGCCAACACCGCCGACGGATAGAGAGCCGCAAACGACGCAGTCAAGCTGGTCTTGCCGGTTCCGCCCTTGCCGCTGATGATCACCAGCTCTTTCATTGGAGGGCCTTTATCTGTTGCCAGAGCTTGGCGAACATGTCTCGCCAGGGCGGCAGCGCGGCGAAGAGCAATTCACCACGCGCATAGAGTTCGGCCACACGACGCTCGGCGGGCAGTTCGGCCAGAATGGGGATGCCGGCGCCGGCGCAATACTCCTGCACACGGCGATCCGCGTCAGCCCGGTTCACCACCACCCCCAGCGGTTTCTGTAACGGGCGAAACGTGGCAATAGCCAACTCCAGATCGTGCAAACCAAAGGGCGTGGGCTCGGTCACCAGGATGATGACATCCGCGCCCCGCGCGGTGGCAACCGCCGGACACGCAGCGCCCGGCGGCGCATCCAGCAAAGCAATGGCGTCCGGCGCGCGCCGGGCTTGAACCGCACGAATGACCGGCGGCGCCAACGGCTCACCGACATTCAAGCGACCTTGGGTGAACTGGATTTTGCCCGCGCGCCCCGTGGCCATCGTGCCGATGACCCGGGGCACTTCGCGGATCGCTTGCACCGGGCAAACCAGAGTGCAGCCGCCGCACCCGTGGCAGAGTTCAGGGAAAACCAAGGGCTTGTTGAGCATGGCGATGGCGTTGAACTCGCACACGGCCGCGCACTTGCCGCAACGGGTGCAACGATCGTGGTCCACCGCTGGCACGGGGATGCTGACCTCTTCTTCGACCGTCCATTTGGGCCGCAGGAAGAGATGGCCGTTGGGTTCTTCCACATCGCAATCCAAGTAATGCACCGGCCGGCCCTGTTCTGCCAACCACGCCGCCAGATGGACGGCTACGGTGGTTTTTCCCGTGCCTCCCTTGCCACTGGCAATGGCGATGGTGAGTGGCATGACAGTTGCGACTCCCGCACAACGCGGCTTTAGACCCAATGGCCTTCGGAGTTCGGCTTATCGAGCACGGGCAGTTCGTTATCCTTGAAACGCCGCAGAGCTTCTGTGCCCGGGCAGACCGCTTCCACCAAGGCAATCTTGATGCCGGCCGCCTGCAATGCGCGGTAGGCTTTGGGGCCGACACTGCCGGTCACGACCACTTCCGCGCCGAGGTTGGCCACGGTTTCCGCCGACTGCACGCCCGCGCCCTGGCGAGCTTGGAGATTCGGGGTGTTGTCGTGGGCCTTCGCGCGGCCGGTTTCGGTATCGGCCAAAATAAAATATTTGGCGCGGCCGAAATGCAGATCAATGGGCTCCGCCAAGGTGGGCCCGCTGGCGGTAATGACGACTTTCATGGTTGTTCCTTTCGTGGGGGGTATTCGATATAGCGACCGCGCCCGCGACCGCGGCAACCGCACCCGCGGCGGCGGCACGCGCCGGGAGCGAGGGCGGGAGGGGGCGGTTGGGCGCCGGGTTCCGTCTGGATACGCAGCGCTTTGCCGTGCACCAAGGCGTCGGCCACTTTGCGGCGGGCGGACTCGCATAGCCGGGCAAATGTAGCCCGCGAAATTTTCATGTGGCCGGCGGCTTCTTCCTGATACTGGCCATTGAGGTCGGCGAGGCGCAGCGCCTCGACCTCTTCCAGGCTCAGGTCCACGTGTTCCAAAGCCCCGTGCGGAATGCCGGCGGGCTTGAAGAGCGAGGCAGTCGGCTGCCAACCTACAAAACGTCGGGAATAGGGTCGCGGCATGGGTGGGTTTCCTCCGATATGTTCAATCTGGAAATGAACATATGCCCATAATCAGCAAAAGGCAACCCCAAAAATCAGCCGGGTGCGCACGCGGTGAAAAAATAAAAACATGAAATCATCGGACTGCCCCCTTTTCTCACCTTTGGGGGTCAACGGGCTTGCGGGGCGGGGGCGGGGATGGCAGAGTCGGCGGCTGCGTAAGGAGAGTGTTATGTCGTTCGAGAGTGGTTCAATTAGTTTTCGGATGGTGGAGATGCCGCGGGTATTCCCGGAGGATTGGGCGGCGCGGTTTGCGGCGCATCGGGCGGGATCGCTCGATCGGCTGACCACTGGGGAGCAACGCGGCTGGGTGACCGGTCGCCATTTGCTGGATACGCAGATTACGGAAGAGACCGCCATGCTGGCGGGGTGGGTACGCCTGGCGCTGCGCCGGGCGGAACGCAAAGTACCCGCCGCCCTGCTCAAAGCGGAGTGCCGCTTGGAGGAGTTGGCCCTGATGGCGGCGGAGGGCAAGGCCTACCTCAAGGCGCAGGCGCGCGCGGAAATCCGCCAAGGGGTGCTCGACCGTTTGCTGCCATCCATGCCGCCGCAACTGCGGGCGCTGCCATTTGTGTACCGGCCGGGCGCCAAGCATTTTTATGTGTCGGCCCTGCCGGTGCCGCAACTGGATGTGTTCATGGCGGCGATGCAGTCAGCGTTGGGCTTCGCCGGTGAACCGGCGACGCCCGAAGTGCTGGGGCACCGATTGCGGAAAACGGATTTGCGCGACCTGCCCGGGTCGAGCTTTTCGCCCGAGATGGAGCGCGAGGCCATGGCGGTGGCGCCGGGCCGCGAGTTCCTGACGTGGCTCTGGTTCAAGGCGGAAACGCAAGAGGGTCGGTTGGCGTTGTCGGCCGGGCAGGCGGTCGGGGTGTTGGTGGAAGGGCCGCTGACATTCTGGCACGAGGGGCAGGGGGCCTATTTGAGCGTGCTTAAGAAGGGCATGCCCGAAACCAGCATGGAGGCCAAGGCGTGCCTGCTGAGTGGCAAAAAGTTGAAGGAAGCGACCATCACGTTGGCGCTGGATGAGCAGAATCAATGGAAATTCGGCTTGGAGGCGGATGAGTTTTTGATCCGCAATCTAAAACTGCCGGCGGGCGAGGGGCGGCTGGACGCCGCCAGCCGCTTCTTGCAGCGCATGGAACAGTTGGAGCAGTGGCGCGAGATTTTCCTGGATTTGTTCGATGCGTTTTTGGCGGTGCGGGTGGAAGCGCGTAAGTGGCAGAGTACGGTGGCGGACATCCGGGAGTGGGTCAAGGCGCGGCCGGCCCGACGTTAATCGCGAGCGGGGGGGCGCGGCAAAGAAAACGCGGGGGGCAAGGGCCTCCCGCGGTGGGACAAACGGTTTGTCCGTTGGTTTAATCTTCGCGTTTGCCGAGGCGGTGGTCCACCATGTAAAGCGCGCCGCTGGAGTTGCCGGCCATGCTGATGGCGCTGATGGCTTCGCTGACGCTGGCTTCTTCTTCAACCTGCTCGTCAATGAACCACTTAAGCATGCTCTGCGTGGCGTAATCCTTCTCGGCGATGGCCAGCGAGTTGAGGCCATAGATCCAGGCGGTGACCTTCTTTTCGTGGGCGAGGGCGTCCTCGTACATTTCCAGAATGCCTTTCCAAGAGGTCTTGGGGGCCTCCATGGCGGCGAGTTCCACCTTCACGCCCTGATCCTGAAGATACTTGGAAAACTTGAGTGCGTGTTCCTGCTCCTCCTGGAACTGGAGGGTCATCCAGCGGTAAGTGCCGTTGTAGCCTTTGTCGAGGGCGTCATTGGCCATCGCCAAATAGAGGAATGCGGAAAAGAATTCGCGGTTGATCTGCGCGTTGATTTCCTTGGCCATTTTTTTGCTGATCATGTGAGCTCCTTTGGGTTGTCCGTGCTATTGTGGCCGCGCCCCCGGGGCACGGCGTTTCATTGGGGGTAGCCTAACACAGGGGGGCGGGTTTGTCACATGAATCGCGCCGGAAGCGAAGCCGGGCCGAATAAAGCCTTGCGGGGGTTGGCGGGCCTCCCCTAGAGTGCGGGTGTCCGCCGGCGGATGCCCGCGGCGGATTGACCATGATTCACCTTATTTATGTAAAAAACATCATTTCACGGACGGTGGGCGGCACCTTTCAGGAGCTGTCGTTTGCCGTGCGGGTGCGGAATGTGGGGTTTGGCAAGCAGGTGGAGGTGCATTGGGCCGGCGAAAACGGGGTGTGGCAGGTCACCCCGGCCGAGTTCCGCAGCGAACTGCCGGATGGGGAGGAGGTCTGGGTGGCGGAAACGGCCATTCCGCTGACGCGGCAATCGGCCATTCCGGGCAATATCCAATTTGCGGCGCGGCTGACGCACGATGGAATTTCGCATTGGGACAGCCGGCAGGGGCAGAACTACACGCTGGACGCGGATTCAGGCATCGTGGTGCTGGAGCCGGTGGATATGCGCGTGGTGGGGTGCCGCCCGCGGCTGGCGCCAGGCATGGTGGCGCTGCCCATCGAAGTGGCGGTCCGCAGCGCCGTCGGACCGGAGGCCGTGACGGTGCATTGGACCACGGACGGCTGGGCCACACAGCATGCCACGCAAGCCCATTACCGCCGCGACCATTGGGACCGCACGGTGGGCAGCAATGCGCGCAATCCCAACCGCTACGGCTGGGAGGTGTGGGCCGCGCGAATTCCGCTCCAGCACGCCTATCGCGTGGAAATCGCTGTGGAATGCCGCGCACGCGCCGGGCAGTTCTGGGACAACCGCAGCGGGCGCAACTATGCCGCACGCCGCGGTACGCTGAAGGTGTTGACGCTGAATCTCCACACCTATCAGGAAGAGGATCAATTGCGGAAATTTGCGCGGGTGGCCCGGGCGATTCGCGAGCGCGATATTGGCATCGTGTGCCTGCAGGAAGTGGGCGAAAACTGGAACGATGGCGCCGGCGATTGGGCCAGCAACGCGGCGCGCATCATCAACAGCCACCTGCCCGAGCCCTATCATTTGCACACCGACTGGGCGCATCTGGGGTTTGAGGCCTACCGCGAAGGCGTGGCCATCCTGAGCCGCTATCCGTTTGTTTATACCGATTCCGGCTACATTTCGGATAGCCGCGACCCGTACGACATCCACGCTCGCAAGGTGGTCATGGCGCAAGTGCAGGCGCCGTACTTCGGGCGACTCAACGTGTTCAGCGCGCACCTGAGCTGGCCCAGCGGCGGTTTTTATCCGCAGTTTGAGCGCCTGCACCAATGGGCCGCGGAAAAGCAAACGCCCGATGTCATGGGCACCCTGCTGTGCGGCGACTTCAACATTCCCGCCGGCAGCGAGGCCTACCGGGCCATCGTGGACACCGGCGACTACGAAGACCAGTTCCTGAAGGTGATGTCCGGCCGCGTATTCCACAAAATTTTCCGTGAGCGCGCACCCAACGCGCTGGACTTGTTGGCGCGTGACGGACGCATAGATTACATTTGGCTGCGCCAAGGAAACCGGCTGCGGGCCATCGGCGCGGAGGAATTGTTCACCGACCATTGCTACGGCCGGGTTTCCGATCACAGCGGCTATCTGGTGGAGTTCGAGCCCCGCTAGCCGGGAAGTGGACCGTATGGAATTTGCCGAACAATATGCCGCGCCAACCGACGCTTATTTGAGCCGCTATTATCCGCGGCGCAACGAGTTCAAGGAGCTGTTCTACCTGCGCTGGGGGCGGATTCGCTTCCGCGTGGAGTGGGGCGTGGACATGAACGTGAAGGTGGTCCTCAAGGTGTTCCGCGAGGACGGCACCATGGAGCAATTTCTGGTGCACACGGATGTGTGCGGCGCGGAATGGAACCGCCATTGGCGCGAAACGCGCGACATCTTCATCCATCCGCAGGCGTTGCACCAGGGGCGGATCACGTGCGTCAAGTTCGCCTATCTGCTGCATCATCAGGGCCGCTCGATCCCCTCGCGGCTGGATTACATTTTCATGGACGGTCCCGACGTGCAGCAGGATGGCGAGGTGCGCCGGCACGTCACCGAGCAATGGGCCACGCCGAATCCGTACCGCACCTACGAAGTGGATGCCGGCCAGCTCCAGCGCGATGTGGACTGGCTCAACCACCACTTCGATGCGCTGGGCCTGATTCCCAAGTTCACCAAGGGGCAGGCGTGGCACCCCTACCACCCCAAGCGCTACATCCACGACCAGATTGACACCATGATTTGGCGGCGCCAGACCCAGCCGGGCCGGGCCTGCGCCATCAAGGTATGCGTGGACTGCATTGACGATGCCGACTTTATCCGCCACCTGATTCATGCCCACGGCAATGGTGTGCCCGTGCAGTGCATCGTGGATTGGCGCAAGATGACCCTGACCAACAGCGCCAACTATCTGGCCCTCAAGCGTTCCGGCATCGAGCTGATCGGCGAAGTCTGTACCACCCGCGACCCGCTGGCCGAAGTCGCCACCGACATGCACAACAAGTTCATCATCTTCGGCGATGAAGATGCCATTGTCGGCTCGTTCAACATCACCTTCGACCGCTGGGGCAGTAATTGGGAATCGGGCATGACGTTCCACTCCTACGGCGTGACGCGGCTGCTGGACAATATTTTTCAAGCATGCCGCGGCGGCGTGATCCAGCGCTACGGCATTGACCCGCTGGCGCCGTTCAATTTGCTCTATACCTTTGGCCGCACGGCCATGCTCAATGGCAAATATTACCGCCCGCACCAGGCCATTTTGGCGGAGGTGTCGCGCGCGCGGCACTCTATCCAGCTCTGCCTGTTCTTGATTGGCGAGCTGCGTGGCGAACATGGCGACAGCGTGGTGGATGCGCTCATTGCCGCCAAGCACCGCGGGGTGTACGTGCGGCTGATTCTTAACGGCCACCTCGCGTGGGAGGGCGACCCCGCCCGCGAACGCTCCATGCATGAGGAGCTCTACCAGCGTCGCCTGCTGCCCGCCGTGCGCCGTCTGCAAGAGGCCGGCATCGCCATCGCCCTCGTCTATGGTGTGCATGACCGCGCTGTGCCGTATTCGCCGGTGCATTCCAAGCAGTGCGTGATTGACGAACAAATCGTGCTCGATGGCAGCTTCAACTGGTACAACACTTCCACGCTCTCCCACGATTTGCTCGTGGTGGTGAACCACCGCGAAATCGCCCAGCTTTATCTGGAAGAGGCTCGCCAAATCCTCGAGGGCTTCCGCGTGCATTGGATCAGCCTGGCCCGTTGACGCATGAACAAGGTGCTGGCATTGGAATTTTCGACTGCGCAGGCCAGCCTGGCGCTGCTCGCGGCGGGCGAGGTGATCGCCACGCGCGCGGTGGCCGCCACCCACCGGCGCAGCCAGGAATTATTCGCGGCCGCGGATGAGCTGTTGGCCGGAGCCAGCTGGCACTTACGGGAGATGGATGCCTTTGCCGTGGGTTGCGGGCCGGGGGCTTATACCGGCTTGCGCGTCAGCCTGACGGCCGCCAACGGCTGGGCGCTGCCCACCGGCCGTCCGGTCTGGACCGTCGCCAGCGCGGCGGCGCTCGCCGCGGAAACGTTGGCGGAAGATACGTCGCTGGCGCAGGTGGTTATTGCCGGTGAAGCGCGGCGCGGTACGATTTGGGCCGGACTGTTCGCGCGCGATCCCGCCTATTTGGTGACGCAAATCGGCGACTGGCAATTGCTGCCGGATGCCGCGCGCGGTGCCGGGTGGCCGGGTGTGCCGTGGGTGGCTGCCGGGCGCGTGCCGCACGCGGCCTGGGTGGGGCGGCTGCACGCCACCGGGCGGCCCAGCGCCGCGCCCGAGCCCATCTATCTGCATCCGGCGGTGGCCATCCCGCCGCGTTTCCCCGCGCCGCCTCCCACGGCATAAAAAAACGCACCGCGAAAATCCGCGGCGCGGTTGGCATTTTTTGCCGTTGCGTGGCTTAGCCGTTCTTGGCTTGGAAGTCCTTCATGAATGAAGTCAGCGCATCAATGGCATCCATGCCCACGGCGTTGTAGATGCTGGCGCGGCAGCCGCCGACGGAGCGATGGCCCTTCAGGCCGATCATCTTCAGCGCGGTGGCTTCCTTGATGAACTTCTCTTCCAGCTCTTCGCTGGGGAGGCGCCAAGTGACGTTCATGATGGAGCGCAGATGCTTCACCGCGCTGCCGCGGTAGTAGCCGCCGGAGTTATCAAACGCGGCGTAAAGCTTGTCCGCCTTGGCGCGGTTGATTTTCTCAATGCCGGCGGCGCCGCCCTTGGCCAGCAGCCAGCGCGACACCAGCATCAGGATATAGATGCCGAAGGTGGGCGGCGTGTTGTAGAGCGAGTTTTCTTTCGCCTGTGTGCGGTATTGCAGCATCGTCGGCAGCGTGGTTGGAGCGCGTTCCAGCAAGTCCTTGCGGATCACCACCAGGGTTACGCCCGAAGGGCCGAGGTTCTTCTGCGCGCCGGCATAAATCAGGCCGAATTGCTTGAGGTCGAACGCGCGCGAGAGAATGTCGCTGGACATGTCGCACACCAGCGGCGAGGCGGTGTTGGGGAATTTCTGGATCTGCGTGCCGGCGATGGTTTCGTTGGAAGTCACGTGCACGTAGGCGGCGCCCGGCGTATAGGCCAGCGCGTCGAAGTCCGGCATGTTCGTCGGAATTTCCTTCGAAGTGTCTGCCAGAATGTTGACCTTGCCGACCTTCTGGGCCTCCTTGATGGCCTTGCTGGCCCACGCGCCGGTGTTCACATAGTCGGCGGTTTGGCCTTCGCCCAGCAGGTTCAAGGGAACCTGCGCGAACTGCAAGCTGGCGCCGCCCTGCAGGAACAGCACCTGATAGTCGTCGGTCACGCCCAGCAGTTTGCCTATGTTGGCCACGGCTTCGGCATGGACGGCATCATAGGCCTTGCCGCGGTGGCTATGCTCCATGATGGACATGCCCGTGCCGTTGAAATCAATCAGCTCCTTTTGGGCGATTTCGAGGACTTCCAGCGGGAGGGCCGCCGGACCGGCGTTGAAGTTGAATGCTCTGCTCATTTGGTTTTCCTTCTCTGGTTGTTTGACATCACAATAAGCGCGAATCATACGCAATCCGGCCGGCAAAAATCAAATCTGAACCCACCCGCGCGCGCAGCACGTTTTACCGGGCGGCCCAGCGGCGCTGCAGGCCCTGCGCCAACTCCAAGAACGAGCGAGCTTCAGGGAACAGGCCGGCGGTGGCCACTTCGTAACCGGGGCCGGAACGGCCGTGCGTGCCGCGGATTTTTTCGGTGCGCTGGGAGGTGTGCGGGGGCGGAAAACCGAAGAATAGCTCGCAGGGGTCGAAGCCGGGTTTGTTGTGGATGTCCATTTGCCGTGCATAGTCGGGGGCCTCTCGTGGCGCGGTCCACCACGGATAGGCAAACCAGCGGCCCGGTGCCGCCACCAGCAGCAGATCGCCGGAACGCGCGGGGAAATAAAGATCGCGCTCGACTTGCGCGCCGCGGTCAAGAATCTCCGCCACGCCGTCCAGCGTTGCCAACCGCTCACGCACCGCCGGCAGGTCAGCGGGATTGCGCACATGGATGTGAGCAATCTGGTGGTCCACCACCGCGAACGCGCGCGCGGTGAAGAAATCGGGATACGCCATTTTGGCCGTGGTGCGCGTGTGGAAGAACCCCGCCGCGCGCAGCGCCCGGTTGGGGAAGATGGCGCCATCACGCGCGGTTACGGGCTCAATGGCGTAATCGCCGGTGAGCAACCACTCGCGCCCTTGTATTTCGGCAGCGGCTACCAGCGGCTCGATTTGCGCCAACACCTCCGCCAACGCGGCGGCCGCCTGCGGCGAGGCGGGGCCATAGCGCTGCAAGTCGTAGTCGAGCGTCGGCAAATACACCAGCAGGTGGTCCGGCGCACCCGCGCGTGACAGCAGATACCGCGCGGCGGCGGCAATCCAGCGGCCCACCTTCGCGCGGGCGAGGGGGCCCCAGTAATGATACAAGTCAAACTTGCGGCGCAGTTGCGCGCTCAACTCCGCATAGAGCGGCTCCGGCCGCGAGTAGCAATCCATGACAATCCCCCCGTGATGCCGGTGAATCGGCTTGGGCGAAATCACCATGTCCACTTCTTCGCCGAGGCTCTGCTGCCAGAACGCCATGCCGACGGTTTCGCCGGCCTGCCGGGCATCGGCCCATACGCGCCGGCCCTGCACCAGCGCGGCGGATTGCTCCCAGAAAAACGGCCGCGCCAAATCGTGGTGGAACCAGCCGCTGGCCACCACGCCGTGGCGCGACGGCGGCAGCGCCGTGCGCAGCGTGGCCTGCGCGGGGCATGTCAGCGCCAGCGCCCCCGGCGCGATGGGCCGCAACTGGAGCCGCGTGACCGGCTTGTGCAACTCCACCAGATTCCAGCCGAAGCCGGCGGCCAAAATCACCAATGTCCGGGAGGGGGCGGCGCTCATGGGTTGTCATCCAAAATAAAAAACGTAATGGCCGGAATCTCGCGGCCGTCGGGCTGCAGCGTGTAGCGGTGCCACTCTTGCAGCAGGTCGTCCGGGATTTTCACAATGTCGGTGTTGTGTTGCAACCGCCACCCCCGCGGCGCGGGCGGTGCATCGTCGGGGTGCAGTTGCTGCGCGGCATACAGTGCGGGCAAAAGGAGCGTGGCCTCGCCATAGCGTTGGGCCGCGCGTTCGGCGCGCAAAGAAAAAGCCACCGCGCCGGCGGCCGCCGTGGCCAGCAGCGCGCACAGTCCCAGCGCGGCCAGCACTTCCAGCAGCGTAAAGCCGGCAACAAGACATTGGGCACGGGGCGATTTCATTGGCACACCCCAATGTGGCACGGGCGCGCCGGAGGGGCAACCTTGTTCTCGCCGCGTTTTTCGTGTCGCCCCGCCGCGGGCGCGGGTGTAATCTTGCCCGCGTGATGACTGCCCGCCAACTCGCCGCGCCCGCACCCGAAAAGGGCCGCGGTCCGCGCGTGGCCACCGCGCTCACGATTGCCGCGGTGGTGGTGCTGGCGCTGGGGCTGGGGGGCGCGGGCGGGCTATATCGCGCGCTGCAACGGCAGGAGGATGCGCGTGTGGCGCGCGGCTTCCAGCAGGCCGCCGAGACGTTCTTCGGCCGCACTTTGCGCGAAGTGCAACTGTTCATGGAAGTGTTGGATTCCATCCGTCAACTGCACAGCCTGTCGGACCAGGTTTCGCCTGCCGCGTTTGAGGAAATCGTACGCAAGGGCATGATCTACCAGCGGCGCATTCTGGGCGCCTATGGATTTGTGCAACGCATTCCGCACTCCATGCGCGCCGGCTATGAAACCCCCGGCGGCGCGGGCCATCCCATTGTGCAGGCCGATGACCGCGGCAACTTCGTCCCCATGGCTTCGCGTCCGGAATATTTTCCGTTGACCTACCAAACCCCGCCGGGCGGGCTCGGGGTGCAACTGGGCTATGACTTCGGCGCGCGCCCGGCTGATGCCGCCGCCATCGCCGCCGCTGAGCGCCTCGGCGTGTTCGCGCTGGGTGGGCCGGTGTTCGGCGCGGCCGGCAGCGGCGAGGCCTATATGTTCGCGCCCATCATGTATAGCGACGCTCCGCAATCGTTGGTGACGGTCGGTTACGCCATCGGCCTCTTCCAGCCCGCGCATATTCTGGCCACCGCGCGCGGGGATCTGCCCCCCGGCCTCCACGCGCGGCTCGAAGAAAATCGCGTCCCGGCCGCCCCCGTCGGCGGCCTGCACTTCAGCAAGGAATTCAGCCTCGCCAATCAGGAATGGCGATTTGTGGTGACAGCGGATTCCACCTATGCCACTGCCGTGCGCTCCCGCGCGCCGGAACTCAGCGCCGCCCTGCTGGCCGCGGCGGCTCTGTTGTTCGCCGCGCTCCTGCTGCGCATGGCCGGCCGTACGCGGCGCATTGAAGCGCTGGTCAGCCAGCGCACCGTTGAACTCGCTGCCGCCAACCGCGCGCTGCAAGCCGCCATGGAAGACCGCCGCAAATTGGAAGACGAAGTCCTGCGCATTTCCGGCCGCGAAAAAGCGCGCATCGGCAGTGATCTGCACGATTCGCTCGGCCAAAAACTAACCGGCGCCATGTACCTTTTCGGTGCCTACCGCCAGCGCGTCGGCGCACCGGACGATGCCGCCGCCGCCGATGCCGCCCAAATCGCCGCCACCCTCAAAGATGCCGTCACCCAGGTGCGCCGCATCGCCCGCGGCCTCGCGCCCGTAGCCCTGACGGAAAACGGCTTGCCCGACGCCTTGCGCCATCTGGCCGGCGAATCACAGGCGCTCTTCCAGAAAAACGTGGAGTTTTTTGCCGAACGCGAAGGCCAGCCGCAAAACGCCGGCACCGCCGAGCACTTGTACTTAATCGCGCAGGAAGCCGTGAACAATGCCGCCCGCCATAGCGGCGCCACGCGCATTGTCATCACGCTCGACTACGACGAACGCGGCGGTGAATTGACCATCGAAGACAACGGCCGCGGACTCTCCGCCGCCGCGCCGGCCGATGATCTCGGCGGCAGCGGACTACGCATCATGCGGCATCGTGCCGAAGTGTTCGGCGGCGAATTATTCATCGAACCCGTTCCCGCCGGCGGCCTCCGCGTCCGTTGCCGCTTCCCACATGCCTAGCCGCCTCGCCGGACGCTCGGCGGCAGAGGTCAGAGGTCAGAGTTCAGGAAACAGCCACGCCTTTGTAGGCCGGGGTTGCATCCCCGGCGGGCTGTTCGGCTGTTCTGGCTGTTCCCCTGAAACCTGCAACCTTTAACCTGTAACCATCTTCCCCCTGTAGCCGGCCTCGCTGAGGCCGGGGCTGTTGGCTGCTGGTTTTCTCCTGACCTCTGACCTCAGACCTCTGACCTCTCCTCCCGCGGTCACCGCCCGCGGCTACAGAAACAGCGTCCTTGTAGGCCGGGGTTGCATCCCCGGCGGGCTGTTCGGCTGCTCAACCAAGCACCAAAAACCAAGCACCACGAACCAAGAACCCTGTAGCCGGCCTCGCTGAGGCCGGGGCTGTTGGCTGCTGGTTTTCTCCTGACCTCTGACCTCAGACCTCTGACCTCTCCTCCCGCGTTCACCGCCCGCGGCTACAGAAACAGCGTCCTTGTAGATGCTATGGGGTTTCGTTCATGCATCATGGTGATGTGGATCAACCACAAGAAAGGAATCACAAGACATGAAACAAAACCCACATAGCGATCCTACTCTATACCTGGCGATGGAACTGAGCAACCGTGAATGGAAGCTGGCGTTTGGCGATGGGCGGCAAGAACGACAAGTGACGATTCCCGCGCGAGATCA